>NZ_CP107921.1:4140000-4440000 GCF_036014215.1 Streptomyces sp. NBC_00440 | reverse complement strand
CCGGGCCGCCGCCGTCGGCCGGCGGGCCGCCGTCTCCCGTTCCCGCCGAGCCCGCCGATCCTCCGGTGCCGGCGGAGCCTCCCGACGGGGTCGGGTCGGGGGTGGCGCCGCCTCCGGTGGGACAGGTCTCGGTCGGCACCCAGGCGAACTTCACCTCGTACGCCTGGGACGGGCCGAGGACCAGACCGGTCGCGTCCTGCGAAGGGTCGGGCAGACCGGCCGCCGCGTCACCCGACGTGTGGTCGACCACGGTGATGCGGGCCGCGTCGGCCGCGCCCAGCGCCTGGAAGTTGACGGTGCCGGCGTCGCTGACCGCGCACTGGCTGTGCGAGACGTTGGAGACCCGGAAGGTTCCGTAGACCGTGCCGTCGGCGTTCGGTGCGCCGGTGGCCGCCGATGTGACCCCGAGCTGCTGGGCCGCGCAGGCCGGCAGCGTGTCGAGCGCCTTGCCGGACGGGTCGGTGGCCCCGCCGTCAGAACCGCCGTGGCTGCCGCTCCCGGACCCCTTCGCCGCGCCCTTCTTTCCGTCCCGGCCATCGTGGCCGCTGTCGTCGGACGCCTTGCCCTTGCCCTTCTTGCCGCCGTCGGGGGCCGTGGCGTCCGGGCCGCCGGGCGTGCGGTGACCCTGTCCCGCCATCGCGGGGCTGTTCGTGACCCCGTCACCCGCACCTGCGACATGGATGAAGGCCGGGATCGCGGTCCCGACGAGCAGCGCGGCCGCGGCCGTGCCGACGACGATCTGCCGCCGCCGGGCCCGGCGCGCGGGTACGGCCCTGCGCAACTGGTCGAGCGCGTCATCGGACGGGGTGAGTCCCCGTACGGCGCCGTGCATCATCCTGCGCAGTTCGAGTTCGTCCTCGTCGAGGCCGTCAACAGCGTCGTCGGAACCGTCGTTCTGCATTCCGTTCCCCGCCTGGTTGTCCACGGACCGGATGGGCCCGCCGTACCGCTTGCGCCACTCGGCGGGCATGTCCCACTCGTCGGGCGTGCGAGGGCCCTGGGGCCTGTCGGAGCCGTCCTGCCCGCCGTCTGCGCCGCTTCCGTTGTCCGTGTCGCTTCCGTTGTCCGCGCCGTTCGCGTCGTCCGCGCCGTTCGCGTCGTGGTCCCGGCCGTACCGCCCGAATCGATTCTTCTCGCTCATGCCGGTGCCTCCATGGCCACCCGCAGCGCGGCGATGCCGCGCGAACCGTACGCCTTCACCGAACCCAGCGATATCCCCAGCGCGTCGGCCACCTGCGCCTCCGTCATGTCACCGAAGTAACGGAGCACCAGGACCTCGCGCTGGCGGCGCTGGAGGTTGCGCATGGCCTTCTTGAGCGCGTCGCGCTCCAGGAGGTCGTACGCACCCTCCTCCGCGCTCGCCATGTCCGGCATCGGCTTGGAGAGGAGCTTCAGCCCGAGGATGCGCCTGCGCAGCGCGGACCGGGACAGGTTCACCACGGTCTGGCGCAGATACGCGAGCGTCTTCTCGGGGTCCCTGACCCGTTTGCGTGCCGAGTGGACGCGGATGAATGCCTCCTGGACGACGTCCTCGCAGGAGGCCGTGTCGTCGAGAAGGAGCGCCGCGAGCCCCAGCAGCGACCGGTAGTGGGCGCGGTAGGTCTCGGTGAGGTGATCGACGGTGGTACCGGCGGCCATGGAGTCGTCAGCGCCCTCGCCGGACGCGACGGCGCTGGGGCGGGTGGTCGGCACGGGCGCTATCACCGGCATTCCGCCGGGCACGCGCGGTCGTCGGAGCGGGCGGACCACTCCGCCCCGTCCTGACACCGCTGCAATATCGAGAACCTCTGCCACGCCAGTTGGACACGCTTCCCCCCGCCAGGGTTGTACGCGTATGGCATCGCCTTTGACGATGCGGCCAATGCCCTCATGCGTACCCGATCTCCCCCAATGCCCCTTTTTCCACGGCATCTTGCGCAGGAAGGAGCCTCTCCCCAAAGACGCACCCGCCCCGACTGCGGTTGCAGACGCTCGGGAGACTGAATCGTGTAACAGGCGCGAGCCTCAGTACAAGTGGTTCAGACGCACGTCTTGCTCACAGGGCACACACAGATCCTACAAAGGATCAGTGACGGGACGCGGGGGCGCCTGATCCCGGATCAGGCCTCCGGCACCCACAGCTCGGCCGCCACGGCCTCCGCGATCTGAGCGGCGTTGAGCGCGGCCCCCTTGCGGAGGTTGTCGGCGCAGACGAAGAGGTCGAGTGCCTGCGGATCGTCCAGCGACCGCCGTACGCGCCCCACCCAGGCCGGATCCGTGCCCACCGCGTCGGCCGGGGTCGGGAAGTCCCCCGCGTCCGGGTCGTCGAAGAGCACCACACCGGGCGCGGTCGCCAGGATCTCGTGCGCCCGCCCCAGCGTCAGCTCGTTCTCGAAGCGCGCGTGCACGGAGAGGGAGTGCGTGGTGACGACCGGAACCCGTACGCACGTCGCCACCACCGGAAGCGCGGGCCGGTCCAGGATCTTGCGGGTCTCGGCGCGGAGCATCAGCTCCTCGGACGACCAGCCGTCGGCGGCGGGCGAGCCGGACCAGGGCACCACGTTGAGCGCGATGGGGGCCGCGAAGGGCCCGGTGTCGTCGCCCACGGCCCGGCGTACGTCGCCGGGGTGCGTCCCCAGCTCCGTACCGGCGACGAGCGCGGTCTGGCTGCGCAGGGCCTCCACACCGGGGCGCCCCTCGCCGCTCACCGCCTGGTACGTCGAGACGACCAGCTCACGCAGCCCGAACTCGGCGTGCAGCGCACCGACCGCGACGATCATCGCGAGCGTGGTGCAGTGCGGGGACGCGATGATGCCGCGCGGCCTGAGCCGTACGGCGTGCGGATTGACCTCGGGCACCACGAGCGGCACGTCCGGGTCCATCCGGAAGGCGCCGGAGCTGTCCACGACCACCACGCCCTTGGACGCGGCGACGGGCGCCCACTCGCGCGCGACGTCGTCGGGGACGACGAAGAGCGCGACCTGGACGCCCTCGAAGGCTTCCTCGGTGAGGGGGAGCACTTCGGACTCCTCCCCGCGCACGACCAGCTTGCGGCCGGCCTTGCGCGGGGAGGCGATGAGTCTGATGTCGCCCCAGATGTCGGCGTGCTGCGACAGCATCTGGAGCAGCACGGTGCCCACGGCCCCGGTCGCTCCCACGACCGCGAGTGCAGGCTTACGGCCTCCTGCCCGGAGGCCGGTGCCGGTCATCGCCCGGTGCCCCCATAGACGACTGCCTCGTCGGAGTCGCTGTCGAGACCGAAGGCGGTGTGCACGGCGCGCACGGCCTCGTTGACCTCATCCGCACGGGTGACCACCGAGATGCGGATCTCGGACGTCGAGATCAGCTCGATGTTCACGCCGGCGTCCGAGAGCGCCTCGAAGAAGGTCGCGGTGACGCCGGGGTTGGTCTTCATGCCGGCGCCGACCAGGGAGATCTTGGCGATCTGGTCGTCGTAGCGCAGTGAATCGAAGCCGACGACCGGCTTCGACTTCTCCAGCGCGTCGACGGCCTTGCGGCCCTCGTCCTTGGGGAGCGTGAAGGAGATGTCGGTCAGACCGGTCGAGGCCGCGGAGACGTTCTGCACGACCATGTCGATGTTGACCTGGCTGTTCGCGATGGCGCGGAAGATCGCGGCGGCCTCACCCGGCTTGTCGGGCACACCGACGACCGTGATCTTCGCCTCGGAGGTGTCGTGCGCGACACCGGAGATGATGGCCTGCTCCACTGTCGGTTCCCCTTGTGCTTCGACTCGTGCTTCGTTGCTGACCCATGTGCCCTGGAGCCCCGAGAACGAGGACCTGACATGGATCGGGATGTCATAGCGGCGTGCGTACTCCACGCAGCGGTGCAGCAGCACCTTGGAACCGGAGCTGGCGAGCTCCAGCATGTCCTCGAAGGAGATCCGGTCGATCTTCCGGGCCTTCTTGACGACCCGGGGGTCGGCGGTGAAGACACCGTCCACGTCCGTGTAGATCTCGCAGACCTCGGCGTCGAGGGCCGCCGCGAGTGCGACGGCAGTCGTGTCCGAACCGCCGCGGCCGAGGGTGGTGATGTCCTTCTTGTCCTGCGACACACCCTGGAAACCGGCGACGATGGCCACGTTGCCCTCGTCGAGAGCGGTACGGATCCGCCCCGGCGTGACATCGATGATCCGCGCTTTGTTGTGGACCGAGTCGGTGATGACACCGGCCTGGCTTCCCGTGAACGACTGGGCGTCGTGGCCCAGGTTTTTGATCGCCATGGCCAGCAGGGCCATGGAGATCCGCTCTCCGGCGGTCAGCAGCATGTCGAACTCCCGCCCGGCAGGAATCGGCGACACCTGCCCGGCAAGATCGATCAACTCGTCCGTCGTGTCGCCCATCGCTGACACCACGACAACCACCTGGTTGCCACTCTTCTTGGCGTCGACGATTCGCTTGGCAACCCGCTTGATGCCTTCGGCATCGGCTACGGAGGAGCCTCCGTACTTCTGCACGACAAGGCCCACGTGCGCTCCTCGATCCAGTCATTTCTGCGGTCGGCTCAGTCTAACGAGCGGCCGCACGACACCCCGTATGTATCAGATCGTGAGATGTCCCGCTCACTCAATGATCACCGTCTGGTGGCACGGCCGCTCGGTGAGAATGCCTGCCCGGGATCAACCAGGACACTCGGAACGTGGGGCGCGTCACACCCGTGCGGGTCACTCCGGAGTGGCGGCCTGGCCGTCGACCGGTGTGCAGACCGTGAGCCGCAGCGCAGGGTCGTCGTTCGCCTGGAAGGTCGCGTACTCGAAGCGGAGCAGACCCCGCCGGGGATGGTGCAGAACCTTCTGTCCCGCCTCACCGCCGGTACGGATGTCGTGCTCCTCCCACCAGGCGGCGAACTCCGCACTGCCCCGCCGGAGGCGCTCGGCGAGGCCGAGAAAGGCCGGATCGCCGGCCCATACGTCGTGCGCCGCCCGGAACTGGCCCACCACGCGCCGCGCCTCGTCCGGCCAGGCGGGCCCGAAGAGGCGCCGGGCGTCCGGGTCGGTCAGCAGATAGACGAGGACATTGCGGTCCGGGTCGGCCAGCCGGGCGAAATCGGTGAAGGTGTCCGCCGCGGCGGCGTTCCAGGCCAGGACGTCCCAGCGGCGGCCCGTGACATAGGCGGGCTGACCGAGACCGGCGACCAGCCGCCGGATCGCGTCCGGCACGGTCTCACGGGCGAAACCGCGGCGGCCGGACTGTCCGGCCAGGGTGCGCAGATGGGCGTGTTCGGCCGGGCCGAGACGCAGCGCACGGGCCAGCGAGTCGACGGTGGCGGCCGAGGGACTGACCGCCCGCCCCTGCTCCAGCCGGACGTACCAGTCGACGCCGATGTCCGCGAGTTCTGCCACCTCCTCACGCCGCAGCCCGGGTGTCCGGCGCCGCCCCCCGCTCGCGAGCCCCACCGCCTCGGGGCTCAGCCGCTCGCGCCGCGACCGCAGGAAGTCGCCGAGCCCGCCGGGGACCGTATCCGCCATGGACGCCATGGACACACCAATCTCCTCACCCACGCTGCCCCCGCCGGTGGTTGGCCGGCGAACTCCCAGGAAGTCGCCGGGAAGTTGCCAGGGAGTCGCCAATCCTAGGATCGCGCCGGTCCTGGATACGACCGCGAGGCCTGGTGAAGCTGGCACCGGCACAAGGCCCGCACCACGCGCAGCGCACCACGCGCACCACGCGCACGCCCCCCGTGCAGCGCACCGCGCACCCCGTACAAGGACAAGAAGGAGTACCGCGATGAAGGCCGCAGTCCTGAAGGCATTCGGATCACCCCTGGCCATCGAGACCCTCCCCGACCCGGTGCTCGGGACCGGCGAGGTGATCGTCGACGTCGTGGCAGCGGGCGTACTGCCCTATGCCGGCGAGGTGTTCAGCGGCGAGCGGGGCTATCTGCTCGACCTGCCGGTGGTGCCGGGCGCCGGGGCGATCGGCCGGGTACATGCGGTGGGACCCGACGCCACCCGGCTCTCCGTGGGCGACTGGGTCCTCTGCGACCCCATCGTCCGCGCACGCGACGGCGTGCCGACCCCCGACATCACGCTGCAGGGACTGAGCGCCCGCGGCGACGGCGGCCTGCTCCTCCAGCGGTACTTCCACGACGGCGCCTTCGCCGAGCAGATCCGCATCCCGACGGAGAACGCCGCCCCCATCGGCCCGCTCGACCCTGCGGACGCCGGACGGTGGGCCGCTCTGCACCTGCTCCTCGTGCCGTACGGCGGTCTCCTCGCGGCGGACCTGCGCGCGGGCGAGACGCTCCTGGTGAGCGGCGCAACCGGGAACTTCGGCAGCGCCGCCGTCGCCGTGGCGCTGGCCATGGGGGCGGGCTGCGTGGTCGCGCCCGGCCGCAACGAGAAGGCCCTGGCCGACCTGGCCGAGCGCTTCGGCCCCCGGGTCCGCCCCGTACGGCTCACCGGCGACGGGGACGAGGACCGCGAACGGATGAAGCGCGCGGCCCCGGGTGGGATCGACTGCGTCATCGACCTGCTGCCGCCCCAGGCCGGGACGGCGCCGGTCCGGGCCGCGGCGATGACGGTTCGCGAGTTCGGCAGGGTCGTCCTGATGGGCGGCGTCGGTATGGGGGGCGGCGACGACCTCGGCCTGCCGTACCCGTGGTTGATGCGCAACAGCATCACGGTCAGGGGCCAGTGGCTGTGCTCCCGCGAAGCAGTCCCCCGGCTGACCGCCCTGATCCACTCGGGCCTCCTGGACCTGAACCACTTCACGGTCACGGACTTCGCCCTGGACGACGCGAACGAGGCGGTGGCTCATGCGGCGGATGAAAAGGGGCGGTTCCGGCTCACGGTGATCAGGCCGTGAGGACGGCCCCCCGGTACGGGTGGCGTCAACAGGCCGCCCCTCAGGCCCCCTTGAACGAGTCGAGGTGGGCGAAGACGACCACGTTGTCCTCGTAGTCCTGGGCCGCCCTGTTGTACTCGCCGCCGCAGGTGATCAGGCGGAGCTGGGCGTCGGGGGTGTCGCCGTAGACACGTTTGTCGGGGAAGTCGGCCTTGCTGAACGTCTCCACGGAGTCGACCTTGAACGTGGCGACCGTGCCGTCCTTCCTGGCGATGTCCACCTCGTTTCCCCGTTTGAGGGTCCGCAGCAGCAGGAACACCGCCGGGCCGGTCTTCGTGTCGACGTGGCCCGCGACGATCGCCGCGCCGCGCTCTCCGGGAGTGGCGCCGCCCCGGTACCAGCCGACCATGTTGGTGTTGTCCGCGGGCGGCGGGTTGAGCTTGCCGGATGTGTCGAGGTCCAGCGGCGTGAACGGTGCGTCGACCGCGATCGTCGGGATCGTCAGCCTCGTCGGTTCGGAGCGGGGCAGCGGGGCCGCGGCTGCGGGCAGGGGTGTCCGGGGGGTCGCGGAGGCCGCGGCCGCGGACTGCACCTTGGCGTCGCCCGCCGGGTTTCCGAACCCGATTCCGAAGGAGTTGCAGAGCAGGAGAGCGCCCACGCCCGCTGCCGCGACAGGCCACAGCAGTACGCGGTGGAGGGGTCGCACAACGTTCTTCGGGGACGGGACGGAAGGCTTCGGCTGGGGAAGCTTCTCAGCGGCCATCGGGTGATGCCTTTCGGGCGCGGGGGGGGCGGCGGAAAAGGTGGGGCGGGGGGTGTTGTGGTGCGGGTGCGGCGCACAACCGTTGCGGCCACCGCCCCTCGGGGCGGTGGCCTCGTCAACGCCGGATCTGCAAGCGGTGTGGCGGTCAGGCCATCGACAGGCCCGAGGCGTTGCGACGGCGGCGGACCAGGTAGATGCCCGCGCCGACGCCGCCGAGGAGCAGCACCGAACCGGCGGCCACTCCGCTGTTGGTCGCGAGGCCGCCACCACCGGTGTGCATACCGCCGTGCGGCCGGTGGTCACGGCCACCGTCGTCGTTGTTCCAGCCGTCCTGGTCGTTCCAGGAGCCGTCCTTCCAGGAGCCGTCCTCGTCCATGCCGGAGGACGAGCTGCCGTCGTCACCCGTGGTCAGCGCCGTGTTCATGGCGAGGGCGCCACCGCCGGTGTGCATCCCGCCGTGCGGGCGGCCGTGGTCGTGGTCACCGTGGTGGTCACCGTGGTCGTGGTCGCCGTGGTCCCCGTGGTCGTGGTCACCCTGCCCGTGGCCGTCATCCCCGTGCCCGTCGTCCCCGTACGCGTCGCCGCCGTCATCGCCCCTGCTCACCGCCGGAGTCATGGCGAGAGCGCCACCGCCCGTACGCATCCCGCCGTGCGGGCGGCCGTGGTCGTGGTCACCGTGGTGGTCACCGTGGTCGTGGTCACCGTGGTGGTCGCCGTGGTCCCCGTGGTCGTGGTCACCCTGCCCGTGGCCGTCATCCCCGTGACCGTCGTCCCCGTACGCGTCGCCGCCGTCATCGCCCCTGCTCACCGCCGGAGTCATGGCGAGAGCGCCACCGCCCGTACGCATCCCGCCGTGCGGGCGGCCGTGGTCGTGGTCACCGTGGTGGTCACCGTGGTCGTGGTCACCGTGGTGGTCGCCGTGGTCCCCGTGGTCGTGGTCACCCTGCCCGTGGTCATGGCCGTGGTCGCCACGGCCGCTGCCGTCGCTGTTGCCGGGGGTGTCATGGTCGCTACTGGAGGAGGCGCCGCTGTCCGAGGCCGGCGCGCCGGCCGTCGTCAGGGCGTACGCGGCGGGAGCGGAGAAGGCAAGGGCGGCAGTCACAGCAGCTGACGCGAGCAAGGTACGGGCAGTGCGCATTGAGACGATTCCTTTCGCCACGACTGCGAAGGCTGACACTCCGTCGGCTCATCGATTCGCAGAAGCGACGTCCTCACCATCAGCAGGAATCTGACGCCCCGCCACTGGAGACCGGGGCATCCGAGTGAAGCCATGGGCTCAATGAGTTCAGGACCGGCCGATATTCACCCGATGGACGGCACGTCGTACCCCAGCGGCGCCGCCGCGATGAGGTAGGGACACGGGTGAGCGAGAGGGAGAGCACCCCCGTGCATCCGGCGCTGATGTTCGCCGAGACCCCCGGCGCCGTGGCCGGGTCGTCAGCGCCCCGCACCGCCCGCGAAATTCGGTCGCCCCTGCCGCGGGGGCCGAACTAGCTTGGCCCCCATGCCGGATGACATACGACTGAGCCAGGCACAGGTGGCCGAGTTCGCGCAGCGCGGATTCCTGCTGATCCCGCGAGCCGTTCCCGGAGAGCTGGTGGCCGCCGGGACGCGGGTCATCGACCGGATGGCAGAACGCCGTCCGCCCGGCCCCGATGTACGCGGACCGCACAACTACTTCCCCGCCGCCGAGCGCGTTCCGGCCCTCGCCGCGCTGCTGACCGGCAGCCCCGCCTGGTCCCTGGCCGAGTCCCTGACCGGCCCCGGCACGCTGGAAGCGCCCGGCCAGGTGCAGGCCGTGCTCAACATCCCGCCATACCCGCAGCAGCCCGGTATGCACCACCTCGACGGCTTCCCCGCCGAACCGGACGGGCGGCCGGGCACCTTCACGCTGCTCGCCGGGGTGCTGATGTCCGACCAGCTCGACGAGGACGCCGGCAATCTCTGGGTGTGGCCCGGCACCCACCTGACACATGCGGCGTACTTCCGCGAGCACGGCCCCGACGCGTTCCTCGCGGCGGGCGGCTACCCGCCGATCCCGCTCCCCGAGCCGGAGCAGATCCGAGGCCGGGCCGGGGATCTGCTCCTGGCGCACTATCTGCTGGGCCACAACATCGGCGGCAACACCTCCCGGGCGGTCCGGCGCGCCGTCTACTTCCGGGTGAAGCGCACCGGGCACGACCCCCGCTGGCGGGAGTTCCTGCAGGACCCCTGGCTCGACTACGACGCCGTACGCACCGCCGCCTGATCCGGCCCGGCGGCACGGCAGCCGCATTCGGCACTCAGGACTCAGCCCTCAGCACCCGGCGCTCACCGCTCAGCCCGGGATCAGACCGACGGAAGCCCCAGCGGAGCCCCGATCTCCTCTGCCATGACCCGGCCCGCCTCCTCGGCCAGCGTCTCCTCGCTCAGGTCCTGGTCCGTGTCCAGTCCGTCGAGAGCCGGGAGCGGCTGGTCGAGACGGACGTGGGCGACCAGGGACTGGAGTGCGCGCAGCGCGGCCGCCGCGGTGGAGCCCCAGTTGGAGAAGTACGAGAACTGCCACCACCACATCGCCTCGGTGGTCCGGCCCGCGCGGTAGTGGGCCATACCGTGGCGGAGGTCCGTGAGGATGTCCGCGAGGTCGTCGCTGATACGGCAGGCCACGGGGGCCTTGCGCGGCTCGTACGGGTCGAACACCTCGGAGTACACGTCGACCGGCTCCAGGAGCTGCGCGAAGCGCTCCCGCAGGTCGTCGGCATCGGGTTCCGGGCCGAGGTCGGGCTCGTACCGGTCGGCCGGGAGGATGTCCTCGTGCGCGCCGAGGCGCCCGCCGGCCAGGAGGAGCTGGGAGATCTCCAGCAGCAGGAAGGGCACCGCGCTGTCCGGCTCGTCGCCCTTGGCCACCTCGGTGACGGCGACGATGAAGGACTCGACCTGGTCGGCGATCTGGACGTCGAAGTCGTTCGGGTCTTCCGTGACCTTGTTCAGCGTTGCGTCAGACATCGAGTAGTCGTCTCCCCTCAAAGGCACGACCGAGCGTGACCTCGTCCGCGTATTCCAGATCTCCACCAACAGGAAGACCACTCGCCAGGCGGGTGACCTTCAAACCCATGGGTTTGATCATGCGCGCGAGGTACGTCGCCGTGGCCTCGCCCTCCAGATTCGGGTCGGTCGCCAGGATCAGCTCAGTGACGGCGCCGTCCGCGAGCCTGGCCAGCAGTTCCCGGATCCGCAGATCGTCCGGGCCGACGCCCTCGATGGGGCTGATGGCGCCGCCGAGCACGTGGTAGCGGCCCCGGAACTCACGGGTCCGCTCGACTGCCACGACATCCTTCGGCTCCTCGACGACACAGATGACCGTCTGGTCGCGGCGGGTGTCCCGGCAGATCCCGCAGAGCTCGGCCTGCGCGACGTTGCCGCACACCCCGCAGAACCGGACCTTGTCCTTCACTTCGAGCAGCGAGTGCGCCAGGCGGCGCACGTCGGTGGGCTCGGCCTGGAGGATGTGGAAGGCGATCCGCTGCGCGCTCTTGGGACCGACGCCGGGCAGCCTGCCCAATTCGTCGATGAGGTCCTGGACCACGCCTTCGTACAACGGAGCGCCTCTTTCGTTCTGCTGTGGAACGTACGGTAGTTGGTGCGAGGTTCCGTTAGAACCTCGGGAGCGTGAAGACCTTCGGAAGCTCTCGCGTCACGCGACGCCCCGCACGCCTCAGATACCGAGACCCGGCATACCGCCGAGCCCCTGGGCGAGCGGGCCGAGCTTCTGCTGCTGGAGCGCCGAAGCGTTCTCGTTGGCGGCGTGGACCGCGGCGACGATCAGGTCCGCCAGGGTCTCCGTGTCCTCGGGATCGACGGCCTTGGGGTCGATCACCAGGCCGCGCAGTTCACCGGAGCCGGTGACGGTGGCCTTGACCAGACCGCCGCCCGCCTGGCCGTCGACCTCGGTCCGTGCCAGTTCCTCCTGAGCCTGCGCGAGATCCTGCTGCATCTTCTGGGCCTGCTGAAGCAGCTGCTGCATATTGGGCTGGCCACCACCGGGAATCACGGGTCACTCCGAGGCTGTTCGACGACATTCCGACTGCGCCAGGACTGTGCTCCTGCCGCGTTTCCACTGCTTGCTCACTGCATACCCATGGGGTACTTGCTGCTTTCCGCCGCGTTGCCGCAACGTTCCGGCGGGGGTGCTCCGGGCCTTTCCGATGCTCCTCAGCCGGTAAAACGAGCCTACGTGGTCCCCGGGCGGCCCGCCCTCCGCCGTGAGGACCAACTCTTTCGGGTGAGAGTACGACGGCTCATATACCTGATCACAGCCCGCTTACAGTCGTAAACCCTGGCATAACGGCGCCATCGCCCACCATTCGGCGGTATGAAGGGCACTCGCATCAGCAGCGTTCGGTACGGCCGGTGCCCAGCGGCCGGTGTCCAGCACGGTCCAGCACGGTCCGGCGCGGCCCGGTAGGCACGCGCGCACCGTACGTGACGGAGGGGAGAAGCCTGGTGGGCCAGCCGGAGATGCCGCAGCCCGAGGAGGACGCCGTACGGCCCGGGGGCGGCCCCGGCGCGGGCCCCCGGGCGGATACGGGGCCGGACACGGGGGCCTCCGCCCCGGGGACGGAGCCTGATCACGCGGCCGGTCCGCACACGGATACGGACACAGCCGAGGATCCGGGCATGGACACGGGCACGGACACAGGCACGGGCGCCCTCGCCGGTCCGGGTGCGGACCTGACCGGTGAACCGTTTCCGGCGGGCGACTGGGGTGAGCCCGTCGAGCGCCTGGACGAGCTGTACCGGTGGGTGGAGTCGGCCGCGCTGCGGACCGCGGGCTGGTATCTGGCCGACCGGGCCTGGAAGCGCCGGGGGGCGCGGGCCCTGCGGGCGGGATCGGCCGGGGGTGCGCTCGTGGGGGCGTTACTGCCGCTGCTCGATCTGGCGGCCGGTCTGCACGGTGCGGCGGAGTGGGGCTATCCGGCGCTGCTGGCCGGAGTGGCGTGCGCGGCGGGCGACCGCTGGTTCGGGCTGACCGCCGGCTGGATGCGCGACGTGGCGACGGCGCAGGCGGTGCAGCGGCGGCTCCAGGTGCTCCAGTTCGACTGGGCTTCGGAGAGCGTCCGCGAGGTGCTCGGCCCGGCGGAGGGCACGGCGAGCGAGGCGACCGAACGCTGCCTGGGCGTGCTGCGCAGGTTCTCGGACGACGTGACGGATCTCGTACGGGGTGAGACGGCGGAGTGGATGGTCGGATTCCGTACGGGCGGCGCGGTGCCCGTATCGGTGCGGGGCCCCGGAGAAGCACGCGGCGGCGGCGAGCCGATGTCCGTGGGCCGCGCGGTGCCGGCGATGGGCGTACGCCCGAACATGCCGCGCCAGCGCCCACCGGAATCGCCGTCGCGGTAACCACGACGGCGCGGTGCCCGGGTCGCCCGCGCGGTGACCGCGTTCGCCGCAGTCGCCCGCGCGCCGCAGTCGCCCGCGCGCCGCAGTCGCCCGCGCGCCGTGGTCGGCGCGCGGCGCAGTCGGCGCGCGGCGCCCGGAAGATCAGGCGCCGCCGCCGGCCGTGGCGGCCCGCACCGCGTCGAGCAGGGGCAGCGCGCCCTGGTCGACGAGCAGAGCGGCCAGGGCGGCTCCGAGCTTCTCCGGTTCCGTGACCGAGCCCGTGAGCGTCGCCGAGATCTGCTCGGTGCCGTCCAGTGACGTCACCTGGCCGGACAGCACGAGGCTGCCGTCCGGAAGGCGTTCGGCATACGCGCCCACCGGGACGCTGCAACCCCCGTGCAGCTCGGCGAGCAGGGAGCGCTCCGCCCGTACGGCCGCGTCCACGGTGAGGTCGCCCGCGGTGGCGAGGATCTCGCGCAGAGCCGTGTTGTCCTCACGCACCTGGATCCCCAGCGCTCCCTGGCCGGGGCTCGGCGGAAACCGGTCGAGCGGCAGCAGTTCACCGATCGCGTCCCCGAGGCCGAGCCGGTGGATCCCCGCGGCGGCGAGGACCACGGCGTCCAGGCCCATCGTTTCGATCTTCTTCAGCCGGGGCGGGACGTTCCCCCGGATCGGCACCAGTTCGAGATCGGGCCGCACGGCGAGCAGTTGGGCGATACGGCGCGGCGCACCGGTACCCACGCGGGCCCCCTTCCGGAGCCCCGCGAGGGTGGAGCCGCAGAGCGCGTCCCGCACGTCCTCGCGCGCCGGCGGGGGCAGCAGGACGAGTCCGGGCGGATTCGCCGTGGGAAGGTCCTTGAGCGAGTGAACGACGACGTCCACGTCCCCCCGGACCAGGGCCGCTTCCTGCTCAGTGCTGAAGGCAGAACCACCGCTGGCGGCGCTCACACTGGACATCCGCGACGTGCGGTCCTTGTCGCCCCCTTCGAGGATCACCCGGTGGGTGAAGGAGACGTCGGGATACCGCTCCCGCAGGGGCTTCAGATATCCGCGGACCTGAGCTTTGGCCAGATTGCTCGCGCGCGAGCCGACGAGGTACTGCGCCACGGTGATCACTCTCCAAGCTGACGGGGTGCCGTCAGGCTAGGACGCGCGGAGGGGCGCTCATACAGACACGGGGTCGGCATGGCACGGCCCGCGAGGCGGTGTGGGAACGGCTGCGGCTGCACCGCAGGCTGACCGGGCCCATACTCGGCCCGCTGGAGACGTATCTGCTGGTGCGCGGGATGCGTACGCTCTTCCCCCGGATGCGCCAGATCTCGGCCACCGCGATGACCGTCGCCGAGCACTTCGACGGCCACCCGCTGATCAGGAGGGTCACCTACCCGGGCCTTCCGTCGGACCCCGGACACCGGATCGCGGCCCGCCAGATGACCGGCGGATTCAGCGGGATGCTGTCCCTGCATGTGGCGGGAGAGTGGCAGACCTCGCTGCGCGTGGCGAAGTACTGCGAACTCTTCATCCGCGCCACCTCGCTGGGCGGCGTGGAGAGCCTGATCGAGCACCGTTACACCTTCGAAGGGCCGGACAGCGCCTCGCCGAAGGACATGCTGAGGCTGTCCATCGGTCTGGAGAACCCGGCAGACCTCGTCGCCGACCTCGAACAGGCCCTGGAACGGGCCGTGAAGGAAGACCATTGAGCCACCCCACCCCCACCCCACGCGACGGCGCGCCACCGGCGGGCCCCACGCCGCCCGGGGACGCCGCCGGGCCCGGTCCCTTACCGGAGCAGGAGACGGCCCCGGCACAGGAGACAGCCCCGGAGCAGGAGACCCCGGAGCAGGAACAGGAAGCGGACGGCGGCGCGGGTGAACCCGCCCGTCCCCCGGGCCAGTTCACGGGCCGCCGGTTCACCGGTCTGTTCCGCGACGCCTCGGTGTCCGCCGTGCTGGCCGGACTCGTGGCGGTCGTCGTGTCGTACTCGGGACCGCTGGTCATCGTCCTCTCGGCGGCGTCCAACGGGCATCTGACCGCCGCGCAGACCAGCTCCTGGGTCTGGGCGATCTCCATCGGCAGCGGTGTCACCTGCATCGGCCTGAGCCTGTGGACCAGGATGCCGGTGATCACGGCCTGGTCCACACCGGGTGCGGCGCTGCTGGTCACCAGCCTGGGCTCGTACTCGTACCCGGAGGCCATCGGGGCCTTCCTCGTCAGCGGAGTGGTCATCGCGCTCGTCGGGATGACCGGTGTGTTCGGATGGCTGATGCGGCAGATCCCGGGCGCGGTCGTCTCCGCGATGCTCGCGGGCATCCTGTTCTCGTTCGGCACCGGGGCGTTCAGCTCGCTCAAGTCCGCCCCGTACATCGCCGGTTCGGTCCTGATCGGCTATCTGCTGGCGAAGCGCTGGCTGCCCCGTTACGCGGTCCTGACGGCCCTGGCCGCGGGGGTGATCGCCACCGCGGCCGGTTCGCGGCTCCATGCCCACCTCGGCGGACTGGAGCTGGCACGGCCGGTGTTCACCACACCGCACTTCTCGGCGGCCTCGCTCGTCGGCATCGCGGTGCCGCTGATCCTGGCGACGCTCGCCTCGCAGAACGCGCCGGGCATGGCGGTGCTCAGCGCCTCCGGGTACGAGCCCGAGGACCGGCTGCTGATCGGCTCGACCGGCGCCGTCTCCACCGTGCTGGCCCCGTTCGGTGCGCACGCGATCAATCTGGCCGCGATCACCGCCGCGATCTGCACCGGCCCCGAGGCCCACCGCGACCCGCGGCGCCGGTATGTGGCGGGCGTGTCGTGCGGGGCGTTCTACCTCATCGTCGGCTCGTTCGGCTCGGCGCTGGTGGCCCTGTTCGCCGGGCTGCCCAAGGAACTGGTGGCGGCGATCGCCGGAGTGGCCCTGCTGGGGGCGCTGGCCGGGAGCCTCACGGGCGCGGTGAAGGAGGAGAAGGACCGCGAGGCGGCCCTGATCACCTTCCTCGCGACGGCCTCGGGCCTCACCCTCTTCGGTATCGGCTCGGCGTTCTGGGGGCTCCTCTTCGGGGTCGTCACCCACCTCGTGCTGACCTACCGGCGGAAGGCGGCAGTGGCGGCCGCGTAACCGGCGGCCTTACGGCGGTGCCCCGTCCGGCAGCTGCCCGGACGGGGTTCTGCCACGCCCGGACGGGGTTCTGCCACGCCCGGCTCACGCCGGAGCGGGCACCGGAAGCGGGCACCGGAGCGCACACCGGAGCAGGCGGCGCCGCGGCCTGGCCGGTGCCTCAGACCGGTGCCTCAGACCGGAGCCACGGCCGACGGCCGCATCGACGCATGGGCGAACTCCGCCACCCCGTCGGCGAACGGCACCGAAGGCAGCCAGCCCAGTTCGGACCGGATCCGCGCGGAGGACGCGGTGATGTGGCGGACGTCCCCCAGCCGGTACTCCCCCGTGACCAGCGGGGCAGGCCCCGGGTACGCCGTGGCGAGCTGCTGTGCCATGTCCAGGATCGTGTGCGGTTCCCCGCTGCCCACGTTGTACGCGCGCAGCTCCCCGGCCGCGCGGCCCGGGACTCCTTCCAGCGCCGCCGTGTTGGCGGACGCGATGTCCCGCACATGGACGAAGTCCCGCCGCTGCCCGCCGTCTTCGAACACGACCGGTGCCGTGCCGCGTGCCAGGGCCGAGCGGAAGAAGGACGCCACCCCCGCGTACGGGGTGTCCCGGGGCATTCCGGGCCCGTACACGTTGTGGTAGCGCAGCGCGACCGCCCGGCCGCCGGTCGCCCGCGCCCACGCCGCGGCCAGATGCTCCTGGGCGAGCTTCGTCGTCGCGTACACGTTCCTCGGGTCGACCGGCGCCTCCTCGGTGACCAGGCCCGGCGCCACGTCGTCGCCGCACTGCGGGCAGACGGGCTCGAACCGGCCCGCTTCGAGATCGGCGGGCGAGCGCGGGCCCGGGCGTACGACGCCGTGCCGGGCGCAGTCGTAACGGCCCTCCCCGTACACCACCATGGACCCGGCAAGCACCAGGTCGCGTACGCCCGCGCTCTCCATGGCCGCGAGCAGCACAGCGGTACCGAGGTCGTTGCAGCTCACATAGTCCGGCGCGTCCGCGAAGTGCTTGCCGAGCCCCACCATCGCCGCCTGGTGGCAGACCGCGTCCACACCGCGCAGGGCCTTCTCCACCGCGGCCCTGTCCCGGACGTCGGCCTCGATCCACTCCGCGCCGGTGGGGGACGGCCGCTGGGGGTGCGCAGCGGCCAACAGGGCGTCGAACACAACCGGTTCGTGACCCCGGGCGGTCAGGTCGGCGACGATGTGCGAGCCGATGAAACCCGCGCCTCCAGTGACAAGTACACGCATGTCCTGAAGCGTACGTCCGGCCGGGCTGAAGGCGATGGTCAGCCCGGCCGGGTGAAGGCGCCGGCGGTCCGGACGCCCCGCCGGCGGTGGAGCCGAGCTCCGGTGTGGATGAACTCAGCTGAAGACGATCATCGACCCCTGCGCGAGGCTGCGGGTGGCCGCCGCGTGCAGTCCCAGCCATACATGCCGTTCCCGGGCGAACGGGCTGTCGTCCGGCGGGACCGGGCCTGCCGGTTCCTCCAGCGATGTCGGACGGGACGGAGCCTGCGGGGTCGCCGGAGGGTTCGCCGCGTCGATACCGATGGACCCGGCCACCACCTCCAGCTCCCGGAGCAGGCCGTGGGCGGAGCCCAGCGGGCCGCCGCCTTCGAGGAGTTCGTCGTTGGACAGCGGTGCGGCGAAGTCGACCGGGACATAGGCCCCCGCGTGGTCGTAGTGCCACACCAGGTGGGACTGCTGCGCCGTGGACTCGAACATCTCCAGGAGCTGTTCGTAGTCGCCGCCCAGGTGATCGACCGGGGCGACCTCCAGGCCGCAGATCTTCAGGAGGTACGCGCGCCGCAGGAAGTGCAGGGCGTCGTAGTCGAAACCGGCCACCGGGGCCACGTCGCCCGAGAGGCCCGGCATATAGGCGTAGACGGGTACGGACGGCAGACCGGCTTCGCCGAGTGCCTTGTCGTAGACGGCTATCTCTTCCGCGAAGGGGTTGTCGGGGCTGTGGCACAGCACATCGACGAGGGGGACCAGCCACAGGTCACAGGCCAACGGGGCTCCTAGCGGGGTTCGGGGGTCACCCCCCGAGCGGGCTTGTCCGGCCAGCGTAATGCGCGGTTCACTCTGCGCGAAGACCCCCGGTCGTCCAGGCCTCTCCCGGCGCGGAAGTCCTCAGGTCGTCATGGGCGCTTCCCGCCCGGAAGACCGCCGGTCGTCGCGGACGCTCCCCGCCGGAAGACCCCCGCTCGTCCTGGGCGCCCCCGCCCCGCCGCCGTGCAGGGTCAGCTGCTGCCCTTGCCCACCGGCCAGACCCACGCGCCGCCGATCCGCTGCCCCGGCCGGCCGAGCAGTTTCTCCACCGTGACGTACAGCGCCGCGTCGTTGTCCTCGGGCGGTATGACGACCACGCCGGCCTTCCAGTACGCCAGGTCGTAGCGCGCCTGCGCCTGCCAGTTGGGGCCGATCGCCGGGATCTTCGCGCCGTAGCGGACGTCCCGGAAGAGGTTCGACGTGTAGCGGGGCGGCGCTCCGTAGATGCCGGTGCGGTCCGGCCCGTACGGCCCGTTGAAGTAGCCGCCGGGCACCGGGAAGTGGACGCCGGTGGCCGACTGCCAGTGCAGGGCTTCCGCGCTGCCCGGGTCGGGCAGCGGCACCGGGACCACGGACTCGCCGGGGCCCACGTACTTCTTCCACATACCGTCGGCGATGAACGCCGGGACGTCCGGGCGGCTCTGCACCGGCATCGAGGTGGGCACGATCGGGACCAGCGCCGCCGCGACGGCCAACCCCCCGAAGGCGCGGTACGCGCGAACACGGGTGCGGATCAGCCGGTCGGCCGCCAGCGCGACCAGCACGCCGAGCGCGGGGGCGCAGATCATCGCGACCCGGCCCTCGATCACCGACTCGAAGAGCGGCCGGTGCGCCAGCAGCCGCCACGGGCCGGGGAGCACCACGTCCGTGTACGGGATACGGATCTTCTGGCCCAGCGAGAGGACCGCGGCGGCCACCGCGGTGAACGCCAGTGCCTTCACCAGCGGGTGCCGCCACAGCCGTACCGTGATCGCGAAGGCCAGCGCCACCAGCGGCCAGCCGTAGAAGGCGTTCTGCTCGGTCCGGTTGAGCGCCAGTTTGTCGGCCGTCGCGTCGCTGCCGAACAGGGCGCGCCCGGAGAACTCCAGGAGGGCGCGCGGGCTGTTGCCCGCGTTGTTCCCGTGCAGCACGCTGTGGTAGCTCTGCGCGCCGAAGAACTGCCAGCCCAGCGGGTACGCGACCAGCGGCAGCGCGGTCAGCGCGGCGACCCCGAGCCCCTTGAGCAGCGGGCGCCACGCCGCCCGAGCCACGTCCCTGCGCAGCAGCCCGTAGGCGAGCGCGAAGAGCAGCATCCCGAGGGCCGCGAGCAGGAACGGCTCCTCGCCGAGGAAGACCTGGTACGTGGCGAAGAGGCCGAGCAGCACCCCGTCCCGTACGACGTTTTCCCCCTCGCAGAGCCGCAGCGCCCGGTCGATGATGACCGGGATCATGAACAGCACCAGGAAGTTGGGGTGCGCGTTGCCGTGCGAGATCATCGGCGGCGCGAAGGCGGCGAGCGCGGCGCCGAGCGCGGCTGCCCACCGGTTGCGGACCAGCCGCCTGGCGATCAGCCAGTACCAGGCGGCGGCCGTCGCGGCGAGCCCGCCGGTCAGCACCAGCGCCCAGGTCACGGTCGGCCCGAACGCCAGCGTCACCGGGGTGAGCGGGACGGAGAGCCCGAGCATGGGGGTGTTGCCCATGAGGTTCACCCCGGCCGGGAAGTTCTGCGCGGTGGTGAAGAGCGGGTTGTGCAGATGGGCGACGTTGTCCGCGGTGACCGCGAAGAACCACTCCCACTGGTTCTGGTCCTGGAGCGAGTCGCGGAGGTAGCCGTGTCCGAGGTCGGCCCAGAGGTTCTTGTAGAGCAGCACGGACGCCAGCAGGAAGAGGCCGCAGACCGCCAGGTCGGTGCCGCGCACCGCGCGGGCCTTCAGCCGGATCAGCTCGGCGAGGACCCGCAGATAGTCGAGCGGCCCGACCTTGGAGCCCTCCTGGTGCGACCAGCGGACCGGGACCTCGGCGACCGCCCATCCCTGGCGCCGGAAGTACTGGAGGATCTCGACGTCGATGCCCCAGCCGTCGAGCCGCGCGTCGGCGAACGCCTCGCGTGCCTTGTCGCCGTCCAGGAGCTTGAACCCGCACTGGGTGTCGCGGATGCCGGGGACGGCGACGGCCCGTATGAGCCGGTTGCCCATCCGCCCCATCGACTCGCGCAGCCGCCCCTGGTGCACCTCGACGGTGGAATCGGGGTGCGCCCGCGAGCCGACCGCGGCCTCGTACCCGGTCTCCAGCTCCTGGGTGAGCCGGTCCAACTCCTCGATGGGCGTGGCCAGATCGGCATCGGTGACCAGCACCCGTACGCCCTTCGACGCGGCCACACCGAGCCGCAGGGCGTGCCCCTTGCCGCGGTTGCCGGGGCTGCTGACCAGCCGGACCCGGGGGTCGGCTGCGGCGGCCTCGCGGGCGATGCGCGCGGTGCCGTCCGCCGAACCGTCGTCGACGACCACCAGCTCCCAGCTGCCGGACCGCCCGTCCAGATACGTACGGACGGCCTCCAGCGTGGGGCCGAGCCGCCCCTCCTCGTTGTAGGCGGGCACGACGACGGACAGCGCCACCGTCAGCTCCGCCGCCTGCGGCTCCACGACGCTCACCGGGCATCCTCGTCGGTCGTACGGTCACCGTCGGACGGGCTGTCCCCGCCGGAGGGGCTGTCCCCGCCAGGGGGCGGGGCGGTGGCTCGCAGCTGCTCCGCCCAGCGGACGGCGTGCGCGTTGTACGCGTCGATCACCGCGTGCGCCTGTTCGCCGTCGCCGCTGGTCACGGCATCGACCAGCTCCTCGTGGCCCTGCCACAGCGCGTCGGCCAGTTTTGCGCGGCCGCGCAGATACGGCACGGCGAACACCCAGCACTGCACGCGCAGCCGGTGCAGGAAGTCGGAGATGTAACGGTTGCCGGTGAGCGCACCGAGCTCACGCCAGAAACGCAGGTCGTACCCGATGAGGATCTCCAGACTGCCGGTCCGCGCGGCCTGCCCGGCCTCCTCGGCCCGGCGGCGCACGGACAGCAGCGCCTCACCCGCCACACCCCGCAGCGTGAGCCGCCGGAAGATCCCGTCGATGATCAGCGACCGGGCCTCGACCATGGAGCAGTAGTCGTCGACCGAGAACTGGTGGACCCGGAACCCCTTGTGCTGGTCCGAGTCGAGCAGCCCCTGCGCGGACATCTCGACGAGCGCCTCACGGACCGGGGTCGCCGAGACCCCGTACCCTTCGGCGATCTGCTTGACGGTGAAGATCTCGCCCGGCTGAAGACGGCCCGCAAGCACTTCGTCACGCAGCGCGTCGGCGATCTGCTGCCGCAGAGTACTGCGGGTCACCGCTCCGCTCGCGGGCATGGTCTTGATTCCCCTCGTCCGACTCTGGGACACCCTACGGCCGACCGGGCCTTCCGATCGGCTCAGCCCGGATCGGAGACAGGCCCCGGCGGTACTGGCCGACGGGGCCGGCCGGCGGTACTGCCCCACAGGGTTGTGACGCAGGGTTGTTGAAGAAAGTTCGTTGACGAAAGTTCGTTGACGCAGGTTCGTTGACGCAGGTTTGTTGACGCGGCCGCATCTTCTCTAACCCCTTAACTATCTCTATGCTCGACGCGTCCGTCGCCTCCACGCCCGCCTGCCGAGGACTGGTCCCATGACACCTGATCGAGGCCGCAGCCAAGACCGCTCCGATCCGTCCGGCGAGGACCGGCCCCGCACCGCGGACGGGCCCCTCTCCCGACGTCAACTGCTGGGCGCCTCCGCTGCGGTGCTCGCCGCGGGCGGGACCGCCGCGACCGCCCTCGGTACGGAAACGGCTGAGGCGGACACGGCCCGAGCGGCCGAGGTCTCCCCGGCGTCGAACGCGCGCCCCGCGCGGGTCTCCCCCGCCGGAACCGAAGTGTTCCTGCTGGGCACCGCAGGCGGCCCACCACCGGTCACCACCCGGGCCGGAACCGCCTCCGCGCTCTCCGTCCGCGGAAAGGTCCACGTCGTCGACTGCGGGCGCTCCGCCGTCACTCAGTACGGCAGGACCGGACTGAGGTTCCAGGACCTGACGTCGGTCTTCATCACCCACCTGCACATCGACCACATAGCCGACTACGCCAACTTCGTGCTGCTGGCCGCGCACGGGGTCAACGACGTGGGCGACGCCGTCCTGTCCCCGTTCGACGCCTACGGCCCCGGCCCGGCGGGCGCACTGCCGGACGCCTTCGGCGGCGGGCGGCCGGGGACCGTCGACCCGGCCGATCCGACGCCCGGTCTCAAGGACCTGACGGAGAAGTCACTCGAAGCCACCGCGTACAGCAGCAACATCTTCATGCGCGAGTCCGGCCGCCCCGACCCACACACGCATGTCGACGTGCACGAGATCGAACTGCCTCCCGGGACAGGTGCCGACCCGATCGGGAACACCGCGCCGGACATGGAACCGTTCCTGGTCATGGACGACGGAACGGTTCGCGTCAGCGCGGTCCTGGTCCCGCACGGGCTGGTCTTCCCGTGCTTCGCGTACCGCTTCGACACCCCGGACGGCTCGGTGGTCTTCTCCGGGGACACCGCGCTCTCCGACAACATGGTCCGCCTGGCGCGGGGCGCCGACATCCTCGTGCACGAGGTGATCGACCTCGACTTCTACCGCAACAGCACCGGCTACAGCGAAGCGCTGCTGCACCACATGGCGGCGGCACACACCGACGTCACCGAGGTCGGCCCGCTGGCCCGGCGCTGCGGGGTGCACACGCTGGTGCTCACGCACATCACCCCGGCCGACACCTTCCTGGTCCCCCACGACTCCTGGCGGCGCAGGGCCCAACAGGGCTTCCACGGCCGGGTACTGGTCGGCAACGACCTCGACCGGATACGGCTGGGCAGGTAGCGCTGCTCAGCAGATGAGCCGCAGGCAGCTCGGACCCGCCCTGCGGTCAGGTGGGCGGGCAGCCTCCGGGACGGGCGTAGACGGTGATCAGGGCCGAGGTGATCTCCCGGCTGCCGCAGCTCACGAAGTACGTGCGCAGCGTGCGGCGCTTCACTGCCTCCCGGGCGTCGGTGTCCAGCGGCTGGCCGGGCAGGTCGGAGACGACCACGATCCGCGTGACGGCGAGGATCCGGTCGCGGATCCGGTCCGGCGGAAGCTCGGTGCCGGACAGCGTGTGGGAGGAGCGTGGCGCGCGGCCCAGGGAGAGATCGGTCAGCCCGCGGAAGTCGGCGGGCCGCCACAGCGTCCACACCCGGCGCCTCGCGGGGGTGAAGAGCAGCCCGTCCCCGGCGTGCCCGGCAGCTTCGACCGCCGCGGACACCGCCGTCACGTCGTTCTTCCGGCTCTGCGGAGTCCGCATCTCCAGACTCACGGGAAGCAGCGCACCCAGAGCGGCGACGACCGCCACGAGCGCGACCGCCCGCGACCAGCAGTGGTCCAGGACCGCACGGTCCGGGCAGGAACGGTCCGGGAAGGAACGGTCCAGGACCGCACCGGTCAACAGCGCGAGTCCGGCGGAGCAGAAGAGGACATAGCGGTCGACGTACAGCGGGTGGATGTACGACACCGCCAGCAGCAGCCAACTGGGGACGAGCAGCAGCGGAAGCGCGAGTGCCCGTACGCCGGGAGCCGGCCGGAAGCGGCGGCAGACCAGCGCGGCGGCGGTCAGTGCCGCGTACCCGGCGAGCGTGCTGACACCGGGTCTGCCGATCCATTCGACCTGGGCGGACTGCGTGGTGGAGAACACGGCGAGCGGTGCGAGACCGGCCGCGACACCTCCGGCCGCCCAGGTGAACGCCCGCCGCGACAGCGGGAACCCACGCTGCCCGGCCCGCCGCGCGAACACCGTCACACCGTGCGCGACCACCGCCAGCACCGCGAACTCGTGCAGCAGACAGGCCGCCAGCATCACCGCGCCGTATCCGGTCCAGCGTTCCGCGAGCAGCAGCCACGTCGCCCAGACGACCAGGGCGCAGACCAGCGCGTACGAACGGCCCTCCTGCGCGTACCGCTGCACGGCCGGGAGCAGCGGCATGACGAGCCCTGCGAACAGCCCCGCGCGCGGCCCGGCCACGCGGTGCCCGATGAGCCCGACCTCGGCGGCGGCAGCGGACGTGGCGAGCACGGACGGCAGCCGCAGCGTGGTGAGGCCGCCGTCATGGAGCGCGAACAGGGCGTGCATCAGCAGGTAGTAGAGGCCGTGGACGGCGTCCACGGTGCCGAGCGTCCGCCAGATCCCGGCGACGCTGCGGTGCGCCATCTCGTAGGTCACCGCCTCGTCGCCCCAGAGCGTGCCCTCGCGCCTGATCCCCCACAGCCCGACGGCGAGCGCCAGCAGCGCCGGGACGACGGTGGCGGCGATGGGCCACCACCGTGACGACGGACGGGGTGCGCCCGTGATCGGGGCCGGGGCAGTGGCAGTGGCAGTGGCAGTGGCAGTGGCCGGGCTGACGGCCCGCAGAGCGGTGGCGATGACGGGCTCCGTTGTTCGGGAGGGCTACGTAGTGCCAGCTCAACCCCACCAGCGTTGATGGGCAGCCCCCTCCCGCCACGCACATCAATGACCTGAGCCGGCACCGTCGGCAGCGAACGAAGCCACCACGGCCCGTGCGGGGATGCGACGCCCGCCCTCCAGAGGGAAAATGGGGGCGTCAGCCCTGTGGCGGCCGGCCGCTGCGCGGTCACGGCACCGGGGCACTGGCGAGCACCTGTACACCCGGTGTCCAGCAGGGGGCAGGCCCGGACGGTCACCGAACCGTTCCGGGCTCCGCGAGGAGTGCACCATGGACAACACCGTGCTGGAGGGGATGCGGGACGCACTGCGTGGCCCGGTCATCACCCCACCGGACGACGAGTACGAGGAGTCCCGGAAGATATACAACGGAATGATCGACCGGCGCCCGGCCGCCTTCGTACGGTGTGCGGACGCCGGGGACGTCATGGACGCGGTGGACTTCGTCCGTGCCCACGGGCTGGCCCCCGCGGTCCGCGGCGGCGGCCACAGCGGCTCCGGTCTGTGCCTGGTGGACAACGGCATCACCATCGACCTGTCACCGATTCACGGAGTGCGGGTGGACCCTGCCGCCAGGACCGCCCAGGTCGGCGGCGGCAGCCTGCTCGGTGAACTCGACCATGCCGCCCACGCCTTCGGCCTCGGTACCCCTTCGGGCATCGTCTCGACGACCGGCGTCGGGGGCCTCACCCTCGGCGGCGGCCACGGCCACCTGACGCGCAAGTACGGGCTGAGCGTGGACAATCTGCTCTCCGCCGATGTGGTGCTGGCCGACGGCAGCTTCGTCACCGCGAATGAGCACGATCACCCGGACCTGTTCTGGGCGCTGCGCGGCGGCGGCGGGAACTTCGGCATCGCCACCTCGTTCACGTTCCGGCTGCATCCGGTACACACCGTGACGCTGGCGATCACCCTCTGGCCGCTGGAACACATCCGTGAAGTGCTGCAGTGGTACCGCGACTTCCTGCCGGACGCTCCCGACGACCTGAACGGCTTCTTCGCGGAACTCACCGTTCCGCCGGCCCCGCCGTTCCCCGAGGAGATCCACGGGCAGCCGATGTGCGGTGTTGTCTGGTGCTGGACCGGGGACCAGGACCGCGCGGAGGACATGTTCGCCCCCGTCGGCGAACCGGCCGCTCCAGCCTTCCACTTCACCGCGCCGATGCCCTACCCCGCGGTGCAGACGATGTTCGACGCTCTGCTGCCCTCCGGCCTGCAGTGGTACTGGCGCGGTGACTTCTTCGACCGCATCACCGACGACGCCATCGACGTACACACGAAGTACGCCCAGGCCCTGCCCACCGGCCTGTCGACCATGCACATGTATCCGGTCGACGGCGCCGCCGGCCGGGTGGGCCGGGACGACACCGCGTGGAGCTACCGGGATGCCCACTGGTCGGGCATCGTCGGCGGCATCGACCCCGACCCGGCCAACGCCGGGGCCATCAGGCAGTGGTGTGTCGACTACTGGGAGGAGCTGCACCCGCATTCGATGGGCGGCGGCTACGTGAACTTCATGGGCTCGGGCGAGGGCCAGGACCGGGTCCGGGCCACCTACGGCGACCACTACGACCGGCTGGCCGCCATCAAGAGAACCTACGATCCGCAGAACCTCTTCCGCGCCAATCAGAACATCGCGCCTGCCGCGCCGGTCTGACGGACTCCGTCGCCCGGGAGGGTATGTAGTACCGGCTCAGCTCCAGCAATACTGACCGGCACGCCCTCCCGTCATACCCATCAACTACCGTGATCCCATGGGGCGTCCGGAGAGGCCACTGGATCCGGCGGCGGGCCAGGTGCAGCGCTTCGCCCACGAGTTGCGCACACTGCGGAGCGAGGCGGGCGGCCCCACCTACCGGGCGATGGCCGCCGACGGGCGGTACTCGGCCCCGACGCTCTCCGCAGCGGCGTCCGGCGAGAAGCTCCCGTCGCTGCCGGTGACGCTCGCCTATGTGGCGGCGTGCGGCGCCGACCCGGCGGAGTGGGAGCTGCGGTGGCGGCAGGCGTCAGCAGCAGCTGATGAGCCCGCACCGGACGGTCCGGGCGGCGCGGACGACGGATCGCCGTATCCGGGGCTGGGGCGCCTCGAACCGGGCGACCACTTCTTCGGCCGGACCGATCTCGTCGCCGACCTTGTCCGGTTGACCGGGCGGCACCGTTTCGTGGCGGTCGTGGGCGCGTCGGGCAGCGGCAAGTCCTCACTGTTGCGGGCCGGTCTGATCCCGGCACTGCGCACGGCCCCGGCACTGCGCACGGCGGAGCACCCCCGTCCTGCGGCGATCCGCATTCTGACGCCGGGCGGACAGCCGGTCCGGATGCACGCCGCGCGGGTCGTGCCGGGCGGCGAGCAGTCCGGAAGCGCGGGCGACGGCGCGGAGACGGGCGGCACCCTCGTCGTGGTCGACCAGTTCGAAGAGCTCTTCACCCTCTGCCACGATCCGGCCGAGCGCGCCGAGTTCATCGATCTGCTGCTGACCGGCGGGGCGCGCGTCGTCGTCGCCGTACGCGCGGACTTCTACGGCCGGTGCGCCGAACACCGGGCACTGGCCGACGCGCTGCGGGACGCGACCCTGCTGGTCGGGCCGATGACCCGGGCGCAGCTGCGGGAGGCCGTCGTCGGCCCGGCGACGGCGGAGCGGCTGATTGTCGAACGGTCGCTGACGGCACGCGTCGTCGCCGATGTCGCGGACGAGCCGGGCGGCCTGCCGCTGATGGCGCACGCCCTGCGGGAAGTGTGGCGCAGGCGGCGCGGCCGGACGCTGACGGTCGCCGCGTACGAGGCGGTCGGCGGGGTGCAGGGCGCGATATCCCACACCGCTGAGGAGGTCTTCACGGGATTCACCGCCGACCGGGCCCGTACGGCACGTGCGTTGCTGTTGCGGCTGGTGGCCCCCGGCGACGGCACCCAGGACACCCGGCGCCCGGTCACCCGCGCCGAGCTGGGGACCTCGGAGGAGACCGCCGTTGTACTGGAACAGCTGGTCGCAGCACGCCTGTTGACCGCGGGGACCACGACCGTGGAACTGGCCCACGAGGCACTGATCAGCTCCTGGCCCCGGCTGCGGGGCTGGATCGACGAGGACCGCGAACGCCTGCGGCTGCACCGCCGGCTGACGGATGCGGCCCGCATGTGGGAGGAGCTGGGGCGGGATCCGGGTGCGCTGTACCGGGGGGTGCGGCTGGCATCGGCGCGGGAGACGTTCGGGCCCGGAACGCGCCTGTCCGTGCCCCGCACACCTGATCCCACCGGGGACGATCCGATCACACCTGGTCCCCCCGCATCCGATCCCACCGAGTCCGCTCTCACCGCAGCTGAACTCACCGCGTCCGATCTCACCGAAGCTGATCTCACCGCGTCCGAGCGGGACTTCCTCGCCACGAGCCTCGACGCGCACGACGCCGCCCTGCGTACGGCGGCCCGCACCACCCGCAGGCTGCGCGGCCTGACCGTCACGCTCGCCGTCCTGCTCTGTGTCGCGGTCGTCGCGGGTCTGACAGCCGGCCGGCAGAGCCGGATCGCCGCACAGCACGCGGACCGGTCCGAGGCACGGCGGGTGGCAGCGGCCGTCTCCGCCCTGCGGGCGACCGACCCCCGCACGGCCATGCGGCTCAGCGTGGCGGCCTGGCGGATCGCCGATCTCCCGGAGACCCGCAGCGCGCTGTACGGGGCTGCCGCCCAGCGCGACCTGGATGTGTTCGCCGGCCCTTCGACGGAGTTCGCGGCGGACAACAGCGACACCTGGCGCCGGACGAGCGACGACGGCCGCACCCTGACGGTCATCGGCCCGGCGCACACCGAGCGGTGGGACGTGACCACGCACCGCCGGCTGCCGTCCTACGCGGGGCTCGGGGCGTACGCGAAACGGATCGCCGCGGTCAGCCCGGACACCAGGACCGCCGTGGTGCACGTCCCGGGCGGGCTGCGGGTGTGGGATCTGGCGGCGGGACGGCTGACCGGCCGGACCTTCGGAGGTGCGTGGAAGGGGGGCGGCGAAAGCTGGTTCATGGCGAGCGGGCGGACCTACGCCGTCAACGACCTGAGGCGCGACCTCCAGTTGTGGGACCTGCGCACCGGGCGTCTGCTGCTCACCGTCCCGGAACCGCACGACGAGGTGCGTGCGGTCCGGATGAGCCCGGACGACCGGCTGATGGCGTACTGCGCGGGCGGGCCGCTCCAGGTCTGGGACGTCCGCCGGCACCGGAAGGTGCCGGTGCCGTGGGCGGCGCGCGATCTGTGCGACACCCAGGACTTCGTGTTCACACCGGACAGCAGGGCGCTGGCCTTCACGATGCACACAGGAACAGGGCAGGGGGCGCTCCGCACCTGGGACGTACGGTCCGGGCACGAGGGCCCGCGCCTCTCCGTACCCGGCCTGTCCGAGGCGGAGTTCAGCCCGGACGGCGCGTACGCGGCGACCCTCACCAGCGACGAGGTCCAGCTCTGGCGGCTCGCCGACCCGGCCGCACCGGTGCTGCGCCGGTCGGCGACGGGTTCAGGACTCAACGGGATCACCCTGGACATGGCGCACCGGGTCCTGCGGTACGAGGAGAGCGGCGCGGGCGCCCATGCCCTGCACTCCGTCGCGCTGGACAGCGCGGTCGGCGTGGACCGGAGCACGAGACGGGCACCGCGCCCGCGCCCCGGCCCGGTGAAGGTGACCGGCCCGCAGGGGCAGACCCTCACCGGCGACCGGGAGTTGACCGATCCGCGCACCGGCCGCACGAGACGGGTCATGCACGGCGAGAGCGTGCTCGCCAGTGCGGCTTTCAGCCCGGACGGCCGCTGCCTCGCGATGAGCGACATCAACGGACGCGTGACGCTGTGGGACGGCGCAGGGACCCGTCTGCTGGCTGTGCTCGATCCCGGTGTGCCGTCCAGCGGGGCGGTGCCCGGCTGGCACGTACCGGCGCTCGCCTTCTCGGCCGACGGCAGCAGGCTCGCCGTGGGCGACAAGGGCGGCGGGCTACGGATGTGGGACACGGCGGACCCCGGAACGGCCGGCGCGGAGCTGCCTCCCGTGGACGGTCCCGTACTGGCACTGGCCTTCACCCCCGACGGCTCCGGGCTGCGGGTGACGACCCCGCACACGCCGTCGCGCACCGTGGAGCTGCGTCCGGTGCGAGTCGCCGCCGAGGTGTGCGCGCGGGCGGGCGGCGGACTGTCGCCCGCGCAGTGGCGGACCTACCTGCCGTCGGTGGCGTACCGGAAGACGTGCGGGGGACGCTGAGACGCCGAGCGCCCCCGCGTCCCCCTCTCTGCTGCCCGCCGGCTAGGTCCTGTCCGGCCCACGAAGACCGGCCGGACAGGACCTACGCGACCACGTGCTCGTCGGCCACCGAGAGCGCCGCGTCCAGGGCCGCCAGGCCCTCCTTCGCCTCCGCGTCGGTGATGTTGCACGGGGGCACCACGTGCGTGCGGTTCATGTTGATGAAGGGCCAGAGGCCGTGCTTCTTCGCCGCCGCGCCGAACGCCGCCATCGGGGCGGCGGCCTCGCCCGTCGCGTTGTACGGGACCAGGGGCTCGTGCGTCTCCCTGTTCCGTACGAGGTCCAGCGCCCAGAACGCGCCCACACCGCGCACCTCGCCGACCGACGGGTGCCGTGCGGCCAGGTCCGCGAGGGCCGGGGCCAGGACGTCGGTGCCGAGGCGGGCGGCCTGGCCGACGATGTCCTCCTCCTCCATGGCCTTGATCGTCGCGACGGCTGCCGCGCAGGCCAGCGGGTGGCCCGAGTAGGTGAGCCCGCCCGGGTAGGGACGCTTGGCGAAGGTCTCGGCGATCTCGCCGGAGATCGCGACGCCGCCCAGCGGGACGTACCCCGAGTTGACGCCCTTCGCGAAGGTCAGCAGGTCGGGGGTGACGTCGAAGAGGTCGGCGGCGAACCAGGTGCCGGTCCGGCCGAAGCCCGCCATCACCTCGTCGAGGATGAAGACGATGCCGTACCGGTCGCAGATCTCCCGGACGCCCGCGAGGTAGCCGGGCGGCGGGGTCATGATGCCCGCGGTGCCCGGAATGGTTTCGAGGATGATCGCGGCCACCGACTGCGGACCCTCGAAAGCGATGGTGTCCTCAAGGTGCTGGAGGGCGCGGGCGCTCTCCTCGGCCTCGGTGCTCGCATAGAACGGCGAACGGTAGAGGAACGGCGCCCAGAAGTGCACCACACCCGCCGTCGCGGTGTCGGAACCCCAGCGGCGCGGGTCGCCGGTGAGGTTGATCGCGGTGGCGGTGCCGCCGTGGTACGAGCGGTAGGCGCTCAGCACCTTCGCGCGGCCGGTGTGCAGCCGGGCCATCCTGGCGGCGTTCTCGACGGCCTCGGCGCCGCCGTTGGTGAAGAAGATCTTGTCGAGGTCGCCGGGGGTGCGCTCGGCGATGAGGCGTGCGGCCTCGGAGCGCGACTCGACCGCGAAGGCGGGGGCGAAGGTGGTCATCTTCGCCGCCTGCTCCTGGATCGCGGCGACGACCTTCGGGTGCTGGTAGCCGATGTTGGTGAAGACGAGACCGCTGGTGAAGTCGAGGTACCGGTTGCCCTCGTAATCCCAGAAGTACGAACCCTCGGCGCCGGCGACGGCGAGCGGGTCGATCAGGTCCTGGGCGGACCAGGAGTGGAAGACATGCGCACGGTCGGCGGCCTTGACGGCCGCACCTGCACGGGGATCGGGCTGCGGGATCTGAGGGGTCATGCATCCCAGCGTAGGGATCCGCAGGTCGGGACGGACATGGCCATCTTGTATGTACTCGGCGGGATTCGTCGGCAGAGTGTCACACTGCCCGGCGAGGTGGCCGCCGGCCGTTACGGAATGGCCGGCAGAACCGGTTCTCCTGGCCATACCGGGCCTCGCACGGGCGCACTATCCTCGCCTCCAGCGGGCCCGCGCGGTGGCGCGGCCACGGGGGAGGCGGCACAGCCATGAAGAAGCTCCAGCCGGGCGATCCACACCACACCGGCGCAGAGAGTGCCGCCGCCGGTACGGGCGACCCCGAACCGGGCCCGCCGTTGCCCGGGTACAGCTACTACACCCCCGCGCCGGCGCCCGGACCACCGGACCGCAGCCGTCGCTGGACGCTCGCGCTGATCCTGGTAGCCCTGATAGTGGCGGTGGGCGCGGGCGGATCGGTGTACGCGGTCATGAACACGGGCAGCGCATCGAAGACCCCGGCACCCCACACCACCACCGTCTCCCCGCACCCGGCCCCGGCCCATCGGGATACAACCAAACAGGGCTGACCGAGGCCGCCGGACGGGCCGGAGCAACTCCGTAGCGCGACGCATTACGCTGCAATACACTGAAGAGATGAAGACCATCACCCAACGGGAACTCGCCGCGCGTTCCAAGGCAGTGCTCGACGACGTCGAGGCAGGTGAGACGTACCACATCACTCGTAACGGCAACGAGATCGCCGAGGTGCGGCCGCTCGCCGCCCGACGCCGCTTCGTCCCGGTCGAGGAGCTCCAGCGGAAATGGCGCCATGCTCCGCAGGTCGACGCCGCTCGGATGCGTGCGGAGGCCGATGAGTTCTTCGGTACCGAGGAACGTGTCGGTGACGATGAGAATCCCTGGGAGCGCGCGTGACCCACAGGCGCCCGCGTGGGCTGCTGGACACGTGTGTGGTCATCGATCTGCCGGTGATCGATCCGGCCTTGCTGCCTGTGGAGGCGGCTGTCTCCTCGATCGTCCTCGCAGAATTGGCCCAGGGCGTGACGATGACCAAGGACCCGGTGGAGATGATGGCGCGGGCGCAGCGCCTTGCCGACGTCGAGGCAGAGTTCGCGGCCGTTCCCTTCGATCGGGAGGCGGCCCGCAGATTCGGCACGCTGGTCGCTCTCACCATCCGGGCGAAACGCGATGTCCGTCCCCGCCGGATGGACCTGATGGTCGCTGCCACAGCCGCAGCACAGGGGCTCCCGCTCTATACGCGGAACGCCGACGACTTCAAGGGGCTGGAAGAGGGCGTCGACGTCATCCCCGTGTGAACGCAGTCCGCACAGTCCGCACTCGCCGGGAAGACGGCCGCCTCGCGCGTACGGCCGTTTTATGTGGCCGACCCGTCGTTCCGTGTGGCCGATCAGTCTCCGGGTAGCCGGTCCCGTGAAGAACGAGCCCACGAACGAAGAGAGGCACGCATGTCGTCATCGCTGATCGAAACTGTGGACATCAACGCCCCGGTCGCCGTGAGCTGGGCCCTGTGGAGCGACGTCACCCGCTGGCCCGCCTTCCTGAGCCACGTACGCCTCGTCGAGCCGATCGACGAAAAGCGCTTCGCCTGGCAGCTCTCGCTGCCCGGCGCCGACAAGAACTTCGTCGCCGAGCTGACCGAGGTCGTACCGGAGGACCGGATCGCCTGGCGGACCATCGAGGGCGTCCACCATGCCGGTGTGGTCACCTTCCACCACCTCACCGACACGACGAGCCGGGTGACGCTCCAGATCGAGTACGACCCCAAGGGCTTCGTCGAGCACCTGGGCGCACTCACCAACCTCGATTCCACCCTGGCACATTACGACCTGGGCGAATTCCAGAAACTGGCCGAGAAGACGGTCGCCTCCTGAGGCGGCTAGCCTGGTCGGCAATGAACCATTTGCCGACGTCATCAGGCTCGCTCGCCCTCACCCGGTTCCCCGAGGACCCCCGCGACCAGCTGCGCGCCTGGGACGCCGCTGACGAATATCTCCTGCGCCATCTTGAGGAGAACGGGACCGCCGCCGCGGGGACCGTCCCGGGAACCACCGTCGTGGCCGGTGACCGGTGGGGCGCCCTCACCACCGCACTGGCCGGGGCGGCGGACACGGAGGGCGGGGCCGGCGAGGTCGCCCAGATCACCGACTCCTTCCTCGGGCAGGAGGCGACCCGCGCCAATCTGGAGCGGAACGGGACCGGCTCCGGCTCCGTGCGGCTGCTCTCCACGCAGGACGCGCCCCCGGAGCGCATCGATCTGCTGATCGTCCGGGTGCCGAAGAGTCTCGCGCTCCTTGAGGACCAGCTGCACCGGCTCGCGCCCGCCGTGCATGCCGGGACCGTCGTCGTCGGCACCGGCATGGTCAAGGAGATCCACACCTCGACCCTGAAGCTCTTCGAGCAGATCATCGGGCCCACGAAGACGTCCCTCGCGGTGAAGAAGGCCCGGCTGATCTTCTGCACCCCCGACCCGTCACTCACGCCGGGCCCCAGCCCCTGGCCGCGCAGTTACGAACTGCCGTCCGGCATCGGCGCCGCGTCGGGACGGACCGTCGTCAACCACGCCGGAGTCTTCTGCGCCGAACGCCTCGACATCGGCACCCGGTTCTTCCTGCCGCACCTGCCGCAGCACGAGGGCCCGCAGCGGGTGGTGGACCTGGGCTGCGGCAACGGCGTCGTCGGCACGGCCGTCGCGCTGGCGAACCCGCGGGCCGAAGTGGTCTTCACCGACGAGTCGTTCCAGGCGGTCGCATCGGCCGAGGCCACCTTCCGGAAGAACCTCGGCCCGGACGCCCCGGCCGAGTTCCGCATCGGCGACACCTTCGCGGGTGTCGAACCGGGCTCGGTCGACCTCGTGCTGAACAACCCGCCGTTCCACACCCACCAGGCGACCAGCGACCAGACGTCCCGGCGGATGTTCCGCGGCGCACGTGAGGCGCTGCGGACCGGGGGCGAACTGTGGGTCGTCGGCAACCGGCACCTCAGCTACCACGTCATGCTCCAGCGCACGTTCGGCAACTGCCGGGTCGTGACGAGCGACCCGAAGTTCGTGATCCTGCGGGCCGTGAAGCGGTAACCGACGCCCACCCGGAAGGCCACGGCCAACCGTGCCCCACAACTCCAGGGTGGGGCATGGGAATTGCTCCGGGCCGGTCCCGCCCGCCGGGACGTGCCGGGACGAATCAGTGTGCGTTCGGCTTGGCGAAGAAGTCGACCAGAGCCTTGGGCGCTTCCTCGTTGAACATCATGTCGAGCCCATACGCGGACTGGAGCGCCGATTCGGCACCGCGGGGGAACATGGTCCGCTCGTACGCGGCGACAGCCTGCTCCAGGTCGTCGTTCGCGATGATGGCGCGGGCCAGATCGGCGCCGTCGATGAGGGCGAGGTTGGCGCCCTCGCCGGCGAACGGGGACATGAGGTGGGCGGCGTCGCCCACGAGTGTGATCCCCGGGACGCGGTCCCAGGTGTGCCCGGTGGGGAGCGCGTGGATCGGCCGCGGGACGATCGTGTCGTCGCAGTGCCGGATCAGATCGGTCAGCGAGGGCGCCCAGTCCGCGTACATGCCGAGCAGTGCCTCTCGGGCGGCCGTGGGGTCCTCCGCCCGGTCGAGTCCGCTCGTGGCCGCCCAGTCCTCGGGGACCCGGACGCCCAGGCCGAGCCAGATGTGGTCACCGCCGTGTCCGCCGATGAACTTGTTGTCGGACACGGCGAAGAGCGAGCCGCGCCCGACCAGCGCCAGCGCATCCGGGTGCTTGGCCGGAGCGTCGTCGAGGTGGATCTCGACCATGGTGATGCCGGTGTAGAACGGCTTCACCGGGGTCAGTGCGGCACGGGCCTTCGACCACGCACCGTCCGCGCCGACGACCAGGTCCGCCTGCGCGGTGGTTCCGTCCGCGAACTCCAGGACGGGTCCCGATTCCGTGGGGCTGACGCCGACGACCTTGCTGCCCCAGCTGATCGCGCCGGGATCCAGTGAGTCCACGAGCATCTTCCGCAGCATCGAGCGGTCGATCTCCGGGCGTCCGCCCGAACCCGTGTCACGCTCGTCGATGAAGACCCGTGCCGACTTGTCCAGGACACGCATCGCTTCACCGCCCTCGTGGGTGTGGCGCAGGAATGTCTCGTAGAGGCCCGCCTCTTCGAGCGCGATCTGGCCGGTGTCGTGGTGGATGTCGAGCGAGCCGCCCTGCTGACGGGTCCCGGCATCCGCGTCGCGTTCGTAGACCGTGCACGGGATGCCGTGGAGCTGGAGGATACGGGCGCAGACGAGACCGCTGAGCCCGGCGCCGATGACGGCGATACGGGGTGTGGGCATGGTCAGTTCCTTCCGTCAGTGGTACGCGAAGTCGCGGCGACGAGGCCGTCGATGAGCACGTTGAGGGCCCACTCCGAGCGGGACTCCGGGGTGCCCGAGAAGAGCTGATCGGCGAGGGCGGCAATGTGCGGATACCTGTCCGGCGCCGCCGTAAGGCCCGGCGCTGCCGGCTGTTGGGCGCGGGCCGGGACTGCGGTATCCGGTGTGGCGCCCCCGTGCTCGGCCGCCACGGCGGCCGGATACTGCAGCAGGATGTCGACGCCCCACGCCGCGGCCTGCCCGGTCACGCCGCCCCGGTCCAGCTGTCGGAGCACCGCCTCGACGAGGGCCACGTAGTGCGGGCCGTCGGGGCGCGTCCGGATCGCCATCCGGGCGATCTCGGCATGCGAGAGCAGGACCCGGCCGTAGTCGAGGAGAAGCGCCACGAGACTTGCGCGCCATGGCCGGGAGTCATCGGGAAGGGCGACGGAGCCCAACTCGACGTCGAGCACCTGAGCGTGCAGGTCCTCGGTGTTCCGGACGTAGACGTACAACGACGCATGGCCGGTGTCCAAGGCCTTCGCCACGCTGCGCATGGTGACCTTGGCCAGGCCTTCCGAGCGGAAGATCGCCGCTGCGGTCGCCACGATCCCCTCACGGGTCAGGGCGGGCTTGGCGGGCCGCTCGCGGCGGCTCCTGCCGGTCTCGGGGGTTCCGATGTCCTCCATGCATTCACCGTAACACGACCATGGTCGTAACGACCATGGTCGTTACGGGGAAGCCGGAGCGCCCGCAGCGTCCTGGTCCGGCGGTATCCGGACGACCGCGGTCCCGCTCTCCAGGTCGATCATCGTCCGGTTCGGCGGCGCACCGTCGTCCTCGTCGTCCCGCATGACCAGCGACGACTGCCGCTCCTTCAGTTCGTTCTGCTTCCCCGCCGAGAGGGTCGCGTGCAGCTGCTCGAACCCGGTGGCCGATATCTGACCCTGCCGGGCCCAGTTGCGCCACGGCAGCACACCGGCCCGCCCGGCGCGCAACAGCAACTGATCGACGAAGGCCACTCCGGTCAGCAGGATGACCAGCCCGGGCAAGGTCATGAAGACGACGAATCCCATACCGGCAGTATGGCGAGACCGCGGAACGCCTGGCGTGCCCCCGTTCGAGATCATGCGGGCCTGCATCCCACTGCCGGCGTACGCCGAAGCAGCCCGGTGGCCGCTGAGGAGCAGTCCGTCCTCGCCAGGAGCTCAGGCCGAGGACAGCTGTTCCGCTATCTCCTTGACCCAAGCGGCGCTCTTCGTCGGGTCGTTGAGGGAATGTGCCCACTCGTCCGGGGTCAGCCGATGGTTGGCGGGGCCTGCTTTGAGAGCGATGAGAAGGGCTCTGGCCGAGTCCCGCATTTCGGCCGATGTGTCGCCGCTCCCGTTGATGTCCGCGCCCGCGGCGAGTCCGTACAGTTTGCGGGCCATGGCCTGGCGTTCACCGTTCTGCACCTTCTTCCAGAACTTCAGGGCCTCCTTCAGCGCGTCCTCGCGGGAGGCGGGCTCCGCCGGGGTCCCGTCGGCCGCCCAGCGTTCGGGGTGGCGGGCCCCCTCGTAGCGCTTCATCCCCGCGCGCCCTGCCTTGTAGGCGGTGACGCCGAGGACGAGACCGGCCGCACCCGCGGCGAGACCCCAGCCGACCGGGTTGCTCGCCAGTCCGGCTCCTCCCGCTGTGGCGGCGACCGCCGTCACGATGCCGCCCGCGGCCTTGGTGGACTCGCCCACGGCGGTGAGAGCCTGCTTGCCCATCTTGTTGCGCTGCTTGCCGAGCGCGTACGTGTGCACCGTGTCCATCGTGTTCCTGTCTTCGGCACGCCGGACGTCTCTGGCGGCGTCACGGGCTTCACCCATCGCCGCCCAGGCCGCGTCGATGGCCTCGGAGACACGCTCCAGCCGGTCATCGCCCTCGTGGTCCCAGTGGGCGTCCAGCGCGACGTATGCCTCGGCCGCTGCCCATTCGGCTGCCTGCCGGCTCTGGTTCAGCCGGGCCAGCGCATCGTCGTCGGTGCGGTCGGGCTTTGTGAGCGCCTTCAGGGCACGGTGTTTACGGGCCGTCATGCCGAGGCGGCCCGCCGCACGGGCGCCCTTCGCCGCGCCGAAAGCGCTGGAGCCGATACCGCTCGCCTCGGACGCTGTCATGGCGTGCGCCGCCAGCTGGGCTTTGGTCAGCTCCTTGGCGATACCGAGGGCGTAGTTTCCCGCGCCGGCGGCGCTGACGACCGCGTCCGCCGTTTTGGAGTTGGACTTCTTGTCCGCTCCGTGGAAGGCGGCCCCGCTCTTGTACTTCTGGGCGTCCTTCCTGGCTTTGGCCGCCTCCATGCCACTGAGCACGGCGCCGGCGGCCTCCGTGACGAGGTTCTCCGACGCGGCGGCGGCCCCCGATGAGCCGGCGGAGTGTTTGAGGCCGTCGTTGACCGTGGCGGAGGCCTGCTGGGAGAAGCCCGCGTTGGCGGGGACCTGGACGCCCTTGACGAAGGTGTCGATGAATTCGAGATTCTTCTTGAGCCTGTCGAGGACCGCGGCGATCCGGTCGCGGTAACTCTTCCGTCCGGTGGTCGCGTTGCCCTTCTCCGGCGCCTTCTCCGGTGCCTTCTCCTTCGCCTCGCCCCTGGCGCGCTGCACGGCCGCGGTCGCGGCCCGGTTGCCGGCGCTGGACTGGATCTGAAGGAGGGCGCGCTCCGCCGAACTCCGGGTCGGGCTCCCGGCCCGGCTCCGGTCCCGGCTCAGGTCCCGGCGCTGCGTCAGGGCAGCGACGGACTGCCGAGTTGAGGTGCGGTGGACGGGGGCGCTCATGAACGTGCCTCTCCTGTGCCGGGCCGGGGCGAGTGGAGAGTAGCCAGGCAGGGCGAACAGAAAGGGCACAGCGGGGAAATTCTTCACGGAGCGCACGAAACGGGTCGTGGTCGGTTCAATGGCGGCTCAACCGGGGGGACTCACGCGCGACGGCGGCCGACCCGTCACTACAGGTCGGCCGCCGTCCAGTGCCGCGGTGTCTCTCAGGCCCGTCAGACCTCTCGGGCCTCTCGGGCCTCTCGGGCCTCTCGGGCCTCTCGGGCCTCTCAGATGAACGAGTTGATCTCGATCGTCTCGGTCCGGCCCGGGCCCACGCCGATCGCCGAGATCGGTGCGCCGGACATCTCCTCCAGCGCCTTCACATACGCCTGCGCGTTCTTCGGCAGGTCGGAGAAGGTCTTCGCCTTGGTGATGTCCTCGGTCCAGCCGGGCAGGTACTCGTAGACCGGCTTCGCGTGGTGGAAGTCCGTCTGGCTGAACGGCAGCTCCTCGACGCGCTTGCCGTCGATCTCGTACGCCACGCACACCGGGATCTGCTCCCAGCCCGTGAGGATGTCGAGCTTGGTGAGGAAGAAGTCGGTCAGCCCGTTCACCCGCGTCGCATAGCGCGCGATGACCGCGTCGAACCAGCCGCAGCGGCGGTCGCGGCCGGTCGTGACGCCGTACTCGTGGCCGATCGAACGCAGCTTGTCGCCGTCCTCGTCGAAAAGCTCGGTCGGGAAGGGGCCCGCGCCCACCCGCGTGGTGTAGGCCTTGAGGATCCCGATGACCCGGGTGATCTTCGTCGGGCCCACGCCGGTACCGGTGCAGGCGCCGCCGGCGGTCGGGTTGGACGACGTGACGAAGGGGTACGTGCCGTGGTCGACGTCCAGGAGCGTGCCCTGTCCGCCCTCCATGAGGACGACCTTGTTCTCGTCCAGCGCCTTGTTCAGGACGAGCGCGGTGTCCGCGACGTACGGGCGGATCTGCTCGCCGTAGCCGAGCAGCTCCTCGACGATCTGGCCGGCCTCGATCGCGCGCCGGTTGTAGAGCTTGGCGAGGATCTGGTTCTTGCCGTCGAGCGCGGCCTCGACCTTCTGCTCCAGGATCGACTCGTCGTAGAGGTCCTGGATACGGATACCGACACGGTTGATCTTGTCGGCGTAGGCCGGGCCGATGCCCCGGCCGGTGGTGCCGATCTTCCGCTTGCCGAGGAACCGTTCCGTCACCTTGTCGACGGTGGTGTGATACGGCGTGATCAGATGCGCGTTACCGCTGACCAGCAGCTTGGACGTGTCCACGCCGCGGTCGTTCAGCCCGCTCAGCTCGGAGAGCAGGACCGCTGGGTCGACGACGACTCCGTTACCGATCACCGGAGTGCACTCCGGCGAGAGGATTCCGGAAGGGAGGAGGTGGAGCGCGTACTTCTGGTCGCCTACGACGACCGTGTGGCCGGCATTGTTGCCGCCCTGGTAGCGCACCACGTAATCCACGGATCCACCGAGGAGGTCGGTGGCCTTTCCCTTGCCCTCGTCACCCCACTGAGCACCGAGCAGCACAAGTGCGGGCACAGGCGTACACCCCTTCCGGGCGGGGCATGTCCAAGGTCAGGGGGCGCACGTCTGGCGTACGCCGATACCTGAACCGTCGAACCGGCTGCCCCGGAATAGACGAAGCCCCTGGCGCAATAGCGCAAGGGGCTCTTGCACAAAGATGCTACCCGAGGAAGGACCGAGGTGTCGGCTCCAGATCCCCCAGCGAGCACCGAGCATCAGCTGCTGGTGGTCATCGACCCGGTCGCCCGCCGCGCGGACGGCGAATCCGTACGGATCGCGAAGGACGTGCTGTGCGCCGGAGCGCACGCCAAGATCTGCCTGCCCGAGGGGCCGGAGGAGTTCGCGCGGGCGCTCGCGAGACGCGGCCACCGGCGCCTCGTGGTGGTCGGCGACGACCGGGCGCTGCTCAGAGCGGTGACCCTGCTGCACCGGGAGCGTGACCGGGCACGCGGCGCCCTGTCCCTGGTGCCGGTCGGTCCGGCGCCCGCGCTGGAGCTGGCGCGGTCGCTGGGTGTCCCGGTGGGCGCGGTGGCCGCGGCGCGGTCGGTGCTCGACGGCGCGGTGCGCTGGCTGGACCTGCTGGTGGACGACAGCGACGCGGTGGTGCTGGGCGATCTGCGGATCCCGGTGCCGGGCCCGCGCTCCGGGGCGCCGGGCGCGGACGGCGAAGGGCCGCAGTCGGTGTGGGGCACCTGCCGTTCGCTCGTACGGACGCTCGTCGGCCCGGTCCCCACGCCGGGGGCGCCCCGGGTGCAGCGGCTGCGGGTGGAGGCGGACGGCGTCCTGCTGGCCGATCTGGACCGGCCGGTGGCAGGGGTCCGGGTCTCGTCGCGGGGCGGCGCGGGGAAGGCAGAGGTGGCCATCGAGCTGCCGTCCGGTGACCGGCTGACGGCTGAGGCGCTGGCCGTGACGGTCTCCGGGGCGGATTTCCGGTACCGCAGGGACGGCCTGGTGGGCGGTCCGGTGCGGACCCGGACGTGGATGGTGCGGGCGGGGGTGTGGGGGCTGACGCTGCCGGCAGTCGCGGTGTAGGACGGTGCGGGGGCCGCCCGTGGTGCGTCAGCCGAAGCGCTTCTCGCGCTCCACATTCCAGCGCTCCATCAGCGCCGCCAGCTCCCCGTGCAGGAACTCGAAGAAGGCCAGCGTCTCCCCCAGCCGCTGCCCCTGCGGGGAGTCGGGCCCCAGGTTCGCGACGCCTTCGCGCAGGGCGTCCTCCCAGCGCTTGATGACCATGTCGCGGCTGGTCAGCGCCTCGTACCACTGGTCGCTGTGCACCCGGAAGCGGTCCCGGCGGGATCCCGGTTCGCGTTCGCGGGTGACCATGTTGACCTGCGCGAGGTAGCGGACGGCGCCGGAGATCGCCGCAGGGCTGACCTTGAGCTGTGCGCCCAGTTCGGCCGAGGTCAGCGCGCCGGACTCGGAGGCGAGCAGCGCGGCGAAGATACGGGCCGGCATCCGCTGCATCCCGGCGTCGGCGAGCTGCGCGGCGAACCGCTCGACGAAGCGGGAGACCGCCGCCCCGTCCACAGGCTGTGCGCCGCCCGTGCCGCTTCCGCTCTCCGGGCCGGTGTCTTTCGTCGTCATCCTTGGATCTTCTCCCCAGCGTTCCCGGTCCCTGCCACCCGTACGAGTTTATACGTTTCCTTAACTTCCTTAAGTTCACAACTTTGTGAAATCACTGTACTTTCAGAAGCATGACCAAGGCACGCACAGCCAAGGCACTCACAGCCGCCGGACTGCACAAGTCGTTCGGCCGGACACCTGCACTGGACGGCCTCGACCTCACCGTCGAGGCCGGCGAGGTCCACGGCTTCCTCGGGCCCAACGGCTCCGGCAAGTCCACGGCCATCCGGATCCTGCTCGGGCTGCTGCGCGCGGACTCGGGCGCCGCGCAGCTGCTGGGCCGCGACCCGTGGCGCGACGCGGTCGAGCTGCACCGGCGCATCGCCTATGTGCCGGGCGACGTCACCCTCTGGCGGAACCTGAGCGGCGGCGAGGTCATCGATCTGTACGGGCGGCTGCGCGGCGGCGGCCTCGACGCTGCGCGCCGGGCGGAACTGCTCGACCGGTTCGAGCTGGACCCGACGAAGAAGGGCCGTACGTACTCCAAGGGCAACCGGCAGAAGGTGGCCCTGGTCGCCGCGTTCGCGTCCGACGTGGATCTGCTGATCCTCGACGAGCCGACCTCCGGGCTCGACCCGCTGATGGAGGGGGTCTTCCAGCAGTGCGTGGCGGAGCAGCGCGACCGGGGGCGGACGGTGCTGCTCTCCAGCCACATCCTGAGCGAGGTCGAATCGCTCTGCGACCGGGTGAGCATCATCCGCGCCGGGCGCACGGTGGAGACCGGTTCGCTCGCCGAGCTGCGGCATCTGACCCGCACCAGCATCGTCGCCGAACTGGCCTCGGCACCGAGCGGCCTCGACCGGCTGCCCGGCGTGCACGGCCTCGACGTCCAGGGCACCCGGGTGAAGCTCCAGGTCGAGACGGACCGGCTGGACGCGGTGCTCGGATCGCTCGGCGCCTCCGGCGTGCGGTCGCTGACCAGCACACCGCCGACGCTGGAGGAACTCTTCCTGCGCCACTACGCGACACCGGACACGGCTCCGGACGGAACCCGCACGGCAGCGGCCGGACCGGCGCAGACCCCGGCGGTGCCCCGGTGACCGCCACCACGACCGGCCGCCCCGGCACCGGCGCCGGTCCCGCCGCCGGGCCGCCGCGTTCCGCACACCCGTGGGCGGGCACCGGCGTCCTGCTGCGGCTCGCCCTGCGCCGCGACCGGCTCATGATGCCGCTCTGGATCCTGCTGCTCGGCGGCTCGTTCGCGTCCGTCGCGCGGTCCTTCGCCGCGCTGTACGGCACGGCGGCCGGCCGCGCGGAGCTGGCCCGCTCGATGAACGGCAACAGCTCGCTGCGGGCGCTGTACGGGCCCGTGTTCAGCGACTCGGTCGGCGGGCTCACCGCCTGGCGCATGAGCGGCTTCGGTGCCGTACTCGCCGCCGTGATGAGCCTGGTCGTCGTCGTACGCCACACCCGCGAGGAGGAGGAGACCGGGCGTCAGGAGCTGCTCTCGTCGGCCGGGGTCGGCCGGCCGGCGCCGCTCACGGCCGCGCTGCTGGCAGCCGGGGCCGCCAACGCCGGGCTGGCCTGCGTGATCGCCGCCGGGCTCACCGCGTCCGGCGAGCCGGGCGGCGGTTCGGTGGCGCTCGCGCTGTCGGTGGCGGGCACCGGGATGCTCTTCGCGTGCACGGCGGCCGTCGCCGCCCAGCTCACCGAGAGCGCCCGCGCGGCGAAGGGGATCGGCGCGGCCGCGATCGGCGCCGCGTACGTCCTGAAAGCGGCGGGCGACGCGGTGTCGGGCGCCGGCTCGTCCGTGCTGACCTGGCTGTCCCCGGTCGGCTGGGCCGAGAACGTACGGCCCTACGCGGCCGAGCGCTGGTGGGTGCTGCTGCTCCTGGCGGCGGCTGTCGCCGCGCAGGCCCTCGTCGCGTACACCCTGGCCGGGCGCCGTGACCTCGGCATGAGCTTTCTGCCCGCCCGGCCGGGACCGGCGCGCGGCCGGATGGGCACGGCGGGCGCGCTCGCCGTGCGGCTCCAGCGGGGCAGCCTGTACGGGTGGATCGCCGGGTTCCTGGTCACCGGGGCGGTCTTCGGCAGCATCACGGACGGCGCGGGGGATCTGGTCGGCGACAACGCGGCCGCCCGGGAGATCTTCCAGCGGATGGGCGGCCACTCCGGCCTCACCGAGGCGTTCCTCGCGGCGATGACCGGGGTGCTCGGTACGGTCGCCGCGCTGTACGTGGTCGCATCGGTGCTGCGGCTGCACGGCGAGGAGACCGCCGGCCGCGCCGAACCCCTGCTGGCGGGCGCGGTCGGCCGGCTGCGCTGGGCGGCCGGTCATCTCACGGTCGCCTTCGCGGGATCGGCGGCTGTCGTACTGGCGGGCGGCGTCGGCCTGGCCCTGGGCTACGGCCACGAACCGGGCCCGGTCATCGGCGCCGCCCTGGCCCAGCTCCCGGCGGTCTGGGTGTTCGGCGGCCTCACGGTCCTGCTGTACGGGGCGGCCCCGAAGGCCGCACCGGCGGCCTGGGCCCTGGCCGGTCTCGCCCTGGCCCTGGGGTGGATCGGCCCGGCACTGAAACTCCCGCAGCCGGTCCTGGGCCTGTCACCCTTCGGCCATCTCGCCAAACTGCCGGGCGCAGAGATGGCCTGGACACCGGTGGTGATCCTGCTGCTGCTCACGGCGGCACTGGTGGCAGCGGGGCTGACGGCACTGCGGCGGAGGGACATGAACGGGTGAGGGGGTGAGCCCCCTGCCTCACCCGGGGGGGCTCAGCGCACGTAGTTCTGGAGCACCTCGGTGTCGAGCTCGATACCCACCGGGTCGGGCAGCATGAGCACTTCGCCGAACTTGACGGTGTGACTGTCGCGGTAGCCGCCGCCTTCCGGGTCCGGCGCACTGAACACCGTGACGGCACCGGCCTCGCGGTCGACCAGCAGATAGACCGGGATCCCGGCGCCGGCGTAGGCGACCGGCTTTCCTTTGCGGTCCCGGCGGTCGGTAACGCGGTCGTACGCCGTGATCTCGACGGTCATCAGCACGCCGTCCGGATCCGCCCACTCGCCCTGACCTGCGAAGTTTCCCCGCAGGGCGAGAGAACCGTCCGGACGCGCCCTGCCGTTGCGGTACGACTCGACCTTCAGGCCCTGATCACCGCCGTACAGACCGAGTTCGGGCCGGTGCTGCATACAGATTCCCTGCAGCCACATCCAGATCTCGTTGTGATCCCCGTCCGGCACTCCGCGGTCTCCGATCCGTCCGTCGATGAACTCGAACACGACGGCATCGGACTCAGCTGCGGCGAACGTGGCGATCTTCTCGAATTCCTCGACCGTCATCTGAGACGTGCGCTCTGCCCCATCCGTCATGGTGCCCCCCTCTGTGCGAGCACCAGTGTCGCCAGGCGGACGCCGATCCGGGCCCGAACCCGCGACGATCACCCGTCCGAGTGGTCGCTACCCCGGCCTGACCAGCCCCGTCTCGTACGCGAAGACCGCCGCCTGGGTCCGGTCCCGCAGGCCGAGTTTCACCAGGATCCGGCTCACGTGCGTCTTGATGGTGGACTCGGCGACGATCAGCCGGGAGGCGATCTCCGCGTTCGACAGGCCCTGCGCGATCAGTACGAGCACCTCGCTCTCGCGCTCCGTGAGTTCATCGACGCGGGCGAGCGCGGGCTGCCTCGGGGTGTCCGACAGCCGGGAGAACTCGACGATCAGCCGCTTGGTGATCGTGGGGGCGAGCAGTGCCTCGCCGGCCGCCACCACCCGTACTCCGTCGGCCAGTTGGCGAGCCGACGCGTCCTTCAGCAGGAAGCCCGACGCGCCCGCGCGCAGCGCCTGGTAGACGTACTCGTCCAGGTCGAAAGTGGTCAGGACCAGGACCTTCGCCGCCTCGTCCGCCGCGACGATCTCGCGGGTCGCCTCGATGCCGTTCAGCTCGGGCATCCGGATGTCCATCAGGACGACGTCCGGGCGCAGGGCCGCCACCTGGGCCACCGCCTCGACACCGTTGACCGCCTCGCCGATCACCTCGATGTCCGGCATGGCGTTGAGCAGGACCGAGAACCCCTCACGGACCATCATCTGGTCGTCGACGACCAGGACCCTGATCACCGGTGCGGCCGTCATTCGGACTCCTCCGCGGAACGCGGCACCGGGATGAACGCCGCGATCTCGTAACCGCCGTCCTCCGTGCTGTCCGTGGTGATCTCACCGTTCAGCATGGTGACCCGCTCCCGCATCCCGGTGATGCCGTGCCCGGCACCCGGAATGGGGTATCCCCTGCTCGAACTCGGTTGAGAGCTTGGGGAAGGCTTGGCCAGGCCCTGCGGCGGTCCGTTGACCACGCGCAGACCGAGCCCGCCCAGGACGTAGCTGATCTCCACCCGGGCCTGTGAACCAGGCGCATGGCGCAGGGCGTTGCTCAGCGCCTCCTGGATGATGCGGTACGCCGACAGCTCGACGCCCTGCGGGAGTTCACGCATCGCGCCGGTCACCGTCTTCTCCACGGCCAGGCCCGCCTCCCGGACATTGGTCAGCAGCCCTTCGAGTTCGGCGAGGGTGGGCTGCGGGGCGTCCGGGGCCTCGTAGTCCTCGGCCCGTACGACACCGAGCACCCGGCGCAGCTCCGTGAGGGCCGCCACCGCGTTCTCCCGGATCACCTCGAACGACCGGGTCAGCTCGGGCGGCGGATCCGTCACCCGGTACGGGGCGGCCTCGGCCTGGATGGCGACCACCGACATGTGGTGGGCGACGACGTCGTGCAGCTCACGGGCGATGGTGGTGCGCTCCTCCAGGAGCGTGCGCCGGTCGCGTTCGATGGCGGTGACCGTCTGCTGGGCGGTGACCTCACGGTGCGCCTCCCGGCGGACCTGCACCGTCGTGGTGACGAGGAGGGCGACCGCGGCGAGGAACAGCATCATCGCCATGTCGGAGCCGTACATACCGGGGCCCGCTACCGCTTCCGCGACGAACCCGTACAGCGCCGTACCCGCCCACATCCACGCGGCGGTCCGCGGCCTGGTCCTGGCCGCGACCACGGTCAGCACCACGAGGTGCGCGAGGAAGACGCTGTCGGCCCAGGGCCAGGACCCCCAGCTGCTGCCGAGCAGGCTGACGACGGGGGCGGACACCAGCGACACCCACCAGGCACCGACCGGCCTGACCAGGGTCATCACGACCGTTCCGGCCGAGATCAGACCGGTCACGAGAGCCAGGGGGCCCTCGAAGTCGACGCTGCCATGGGCGGCCACGAGCAGGGTGAGCAGCGCGAAGCCCAGCACCACCGCGTGCGGGAACCACCCCGAGCGGGCCCGTATCCGGCCGGGCAACCGCCTGGTCAGCGGTCCGTCCGTCCGCATCGGCTGGAGCGGGCGATAGGCAAAGGCATCGTGGAAGAGGTCCTGGCGCAGGCCCGCCAGAACCCCCTGGGCCAGCCGGAACTCCGGGCTTCGCGTCTCTGTATCGGTCACAGGCACCACGGTAGGCGGCGGCGCTGTCCCGGTCGTCCGTACTGATGTGGAACCTGCGGGGTCCCCCTCAGGTACTACCGGCGGAGTGGAGCCGCCCTGACGAGGGCAGTCGTAAGGCCGGCGGGTCGACCGGCCCCCACCAGGGCAGTCGTACCGCCGGCGGGGCGGACGGTCCCCACCAGGACAGTCGTCCGCCGTCGGGCGGCGGACCGGCCCTCACCAGGCCAGTTGCTCGATCTCCGCGACGACCACCGCGCAGGCGTCGGCCGCCGGGTCGATCGGCGCGTAGTGCCCGACGCCGTCGAGCAGTGTCACGCCGACCAGTTCGCCCTCCTTGGCCGCCGCGTCCGCGTACGCGTCGGCGAGCTGCGGCGGGACGGTGGCGTCGTCCCGGCCCTGGACGACCGTGGTCGCGATGCCGGTGGGGAGCAGGGCGGACGGGTCCGCCCACTGCGCGCGGACCACGGCCGCGGTGTCCACCCCCGCCGTGCCCGCCGCCGCCGTGTCGGCGGACGCCAGGAACTGTTCCACCGCGCCCTCGCACACCCCCAGTTCACAGGCGAGGCCGAAGTGCGCGAGCGGTGCCAGCGCGACCACCCCCCGGAAGGGCGGCGTGGACCGGTGCCACGGCGCCTCGGGCGGGAGCACGTGCCGGGCCGCCGCCCACAGCGCGAGGTGCCCGCCCGCCGAGTGCCCGGTGAGGACCGTCCGCCGCAGGTCGGCGCGCGGAAGGCCGGACGGTACGAGATCGGGCAGTGCGTCCAGGGCGGTGGCGACGTCGTCCAGGGTGTCGGGCCACCGGCCGGCGCTCCCCTCGTCGGCACCGCCCCGCCGGTACTCGACACTGGCGACCGCGAACCCCCGGCGGGCCAGGAAGGCGGCGAACGGAGAGATGTGCGCGCGGTCGTACCGCTGCCGCCAGGAGCCGCCGTGCAGCACGACGACGAGCGGGACCGGCCCCTCGCCGCCGTGCGGGGCGTAGAAGTCCATGGTCTGGTCGGGGTGATCGCCGTACGCAGCGGTGGCATCCGGGGCGACGGCGGGATGCGCGAGGACCGAATCGGCCTCTGCGTCGTCCGACATACGACTCCAACCTCTCTCTGTGCGGGCCGGGCTGCCCTGACCAGCGGGGACGCTATCAGGCAAGTACCTCCCCCAGAACGCGGGCGGCACGCAGCGCATCACCGAAACTGACGTAGAGCGGGGTGAATCCGAAACGCAGGATGTCCGGCGGCCTGAAGTCCCCGACGACACCGCGGGCGATCAGTTCCTTCATGACGGCCCCGGCGTTCTCGCAGCTCAGCGACACCTGGCTGCCGCGCAGTTCAGGTGCGGCCGGAGTCACCGATCCGAGGCTCACGCACTCCAGGAAGAAGTCCGTCAGGACGAGTGACTTGGCCCGGACCGCCTCGACCGACACCCCCTCCCAGACATCGAGCGCCGATTCCAGAGCGAGCATCGAGAGAATGTCGGGGGTGCCGACCCGGCCCCGCGGGGCGCCGTCGGCCGGGGTGTATCCGGGCTCCATACCGAACGGGTCCACGTGCGAGGTCCAGCCCGGCAGCGGTGAGTCGAAGGAGGCCTGGAGGTCCGGGCGCACATACAGGAAGGCGGGCGAACCCGGCCCGCCGTTCAGGTACTTGTAGGTGCAGCCGACCGCGAAGTCGACCCCGTGGGCCGCCAGCCCGACCGGCAGCGCACCGGCGCTGTGGCAGAGGTCCCAGACGACCACCGCGCCCGCCGCGTGCACGGCTGCGGTCACGGCGGGCAGGTCGTGCAGCCGTCCCGTGCGGTAGTCGACATGGTTGACCAGGACGGCGGCGGTACGGGGACCGATCGGGTCGCCCGGTGCGTAGGGGACGATCCGCCGGCCGGTCATCCGGGCCGCCGACGCGGCGATATAGCCGTCCGTCGGGAAGGTCTCGGCGTCGACCAGGATCTCGTCGCGGTCGTCCCCGGCCGTCCGGACCGCGGCCACAAGTGCCTTGAAGACGTTGACGCTTGTCGAGTCGCCGACGACCACCGTGCCGGGCGCCGCACCGACGAGCGGCGCGATCCGGTCACCGATGCGCTCCGGCGCGGTCCACCAGCCGGACTCCTCCCAGGAGCGGATGCCCAGCGCACCCCACTCGTGGGTGATGACCTCCTGCATCCGCGCCGGGACGTGCCGGGGCAGGGCACCGAGGGAGTTGCCGTCGAGGTAGACCGTGCCGGGGGCGACGGTGAACAGCTCCCGGAGCGGCGCCAGTTCGTCGGCGGCGTCCAGTTCGGCGGCCCGGCGGGCCAGGGCGGACCCGTCGGACAGGTCGGGCACGGCGGACGGGCCGGGCCGGCCGGACAGGTCGGGCTCGGACTGCACCGGTGCGGGCTTCATCAGCTGGTCCTCGGTCGTCGGGGATGTCGGGGAATACGGCCCGGCTGAGGCTTCGCCGGGGATGTCCGGGGCTTTCGGGGTCACCCCGGCGGCCGGGTCAGACATGGCTGCGTGCCGTCCACAGCTCGGGGAACACGCTCTTCGCGGCACGCTTCTCCAGCCAGGAGACCCCGGCCGAGCCGCCCGTGCCGGTCTTCGACCCCATCGCCCTGCGGGTCGCGACCAGATGGTCGTTGCGCCAGCGCCACACCAGTTCGCCGACATCGGTCAGCGCCTCGCCGAGCCGGACCAGCGGGGAGTCCTGCTCCCCCGTGTACACCGCGGTCCAGACCGCCTCGACCTCCGGCGACGGCTCGTACCTCGCCGAGAGATCGCGCTCAAGCACGGTGGCGGGCACCGGCTGCCCGTGCCGGGCGATGAACCGCAGCACCTCGTCGTACAGGCTCGGCTCCTGGAGCGCCTTCTCCAGCTCGGCGTGGACCCGCGGCGCTCCGCGGTGCGGGACCAGCATCGAAGCGGACTTCTCGCCCAGCAGGAATTCCAGCCTGCGGTACATCGCGGACTGGAAGCCCGACCCCTCGCCGAGCGCGCTGCGGTACGCGTTGAACTGCGCGGGGGTGAGTTGGGCCAGCGGCCGCCAGGAGTCGTTGAGCGACTGCAGTTCGTACGTCGAGCGCTTCAGGGCCGCGAGGGCGGCCGGCAGATCATCACCGCGCAGGGCTGCCGCCGCGGTCTCCCACTCGTGGACGATCACGGTGAACCACAGCTCCATGACCTGGGTGGTCACCAGGAAGACCATCTCGCCCGGATCGTCGGAACGCAGATGCTGGAGGTGGGTGAGGACATCCGCCTGCACGTAGTCCTCGTACGGGGTGGTCCCCGCGAAATCCAGATTCGGGGCCGAGTCGTCATTCGGGGCCGGGGCGTGATTCGGGGCTGAGTCCCGGCGCTGGGCCGGGTCGTGGTGGTTCGGGGCGGGGTCGTGCGAAGGCGTAGACATCGCTGTCTCCTCGGTGGTGCTCCAGGTAGCGGTCCGCCCCTTCCGTCGACAGGTGGGCCCCGGTCCCCGCCTTCATCATTGACGCGGAACCCGCTCCACGGCAAGACAAGCAAGGGCCGGACACGGTGCGTGTCCGGCCCTTGCTCCGCACGGCAGGGTCAGCCCAGCGTGTCCGCCGCGGCCGGCGAGGAGTCACGCAGGAACACCGTGCAGCGCTCGTACTCCTCGTCCTCACCGATCGACTGCGCGGCGCGGGCCAGGGCGTGCAGGGCCCGCAGGAAGCCACGGTTCGGCTCGTGGTCCCACGGCACGGGGCCGTGGCCCTTCCAGCCGGCCCGGCGCAGCGAGTCGAGGCCGCGGTGGTAGCCGGTACGGGCGTACGCGTACGACTCGACGACCCGCCCGTGCTCGAAGGCGTCGTCGGCCAGCTGCGCCCAGGCGAGCGAGGAGGTCGGGTACTTCGCCGCCACATCGGCGGGTGCGGTGCCGCCCGCGAGGAGCTCGCGGGGTTCGGGGTCGTCAGGAAGACGGGTCTCGGGAGGGCCCCCGAGCAGATTCTCGTGAATGGACATGGAAGCCAGTCTGCCTGGCCCCGGTGGATACAGCTGCCACGGGCAGCAGGACCGGGCAGCAGGACCGTCCGCCCGGAGACTCTTCTGCTACGGCCGCACGGCCCGGACCGCCCGCACCAGCGCGTCGGCGCCCGCCACCGCCTTGTCCCGGGGGCAGCCCACATTGAGCCGGACGAATCCCTCGGCCCGATAGACCGAGCCCGGCATGATCGCCACCTTCTCCACCTCGATCAGCTGCCGCTGGAGCGCCGCGCTGTCGATGCCCAGCGGGCGCAGATCGATCCAGGCGAGATAGCCCGCCTGCGGCGGCGCCCAGCCCAGCTCGGGGAAGGCCGTGTTCAGCCGCTCGGCGAGCACCGACAGATTCGCCGCGGTGTACGCACGCACCGCGTCCAGCCAGGCCGCCCCGTGCCGGTACGCCGCGATGTGCGCCGTCAGCGAGAGCACCGCGGGCGAGGCCAGCCCCTCGGCCGTCTCCATGCGGGTGAGGTACTCCGCCCGGTCGTCCGGGTCGCCGATCATGCCGTACGAACCGGTCAGCGCCGGGAAGTTGAACGCCTTGCTGCCGGAGGTGATGAGCGCCCAGCGGCCGCGCCCGTACCGGGTCCAGGGCAGATGCCGGTGCCCGTCGTGCACGAAGTCGGCGTGGATCTCGTCGCAGATGACCGCGGTGCCGTACCGCTCGGCGAGTGCGGCGAACCGGGTCAGCTCGTCGTGGGTCCACACCCGGCCGGTGGGATTGTGCGGCGAGCAGAGGAGCAGGACCTTGCTGTCCGGCCGGGCGAGCAGGCGCTCCAGCTCCGCGTCGTCGTCCACCGGGCAGCCGCGCAGTTCCCGGCGGAGGCCGGAGACCGCCTTGGTGAAGCCGTCATAGGTGGGGGTGTGGACCACCACACCGTCGCCCTCGCCGGTCCACATCCGCAGCAGCTGCGAGAGCTGGTTGAGCACGGAGGGCCCGTACACGATCCGGCCGGTGTCGATCCGGGTGTCGAAGCGGGTCACGTACCAGTCCCGTACCGCGTCCCGGAACTCCCCGAGCCGCCAGTCGGTGTAGCCGAACACCCCGTGGCCAATGCGCTCGTGGAGGGCCGCGAGGACCTCGGGCGGGCAGCGGAAGTCCATGTCGGAGATGGTGAAGGGCAGCAGCCCGTCCACGCCGAACCGGTCCGCGACCCCGTCCCACTGGACGCTCCAGGAGCCGCGCCGGTCGACAGCGGTGTCGAAGTCGTACTCCGCGTCGTACCCCATGTGCGGCGCCCTCTCTGATCTGACTGATCCGACGGTACGTGCGGATATGACGACGCGGGCCCGGCACCCCTGGTCGGGATACCGGGCCCGGCGTGACGGACGTGCCTGCGTGACGGACGTGCCTACGTGATGCGCGTGCCTGCGAGACGGACGTGCCTACTTGATGCGGGTGCCCGTGGAGCGCAGGTTGGCGCAGGCCTCGGTGACGCGCTTCGCCATGCCGGCCTCGGCGGCCTTGCCCCAGGTGCGCGGGTCGTAGGTCTTCTTGGAGCCGACCTCGCCGTCGACCTTCAGGACACCGTCGTAGTTGCGGAAGACGTGGTCCACCACGGGACGCGTGAAGGCGTACTGGGTGTCGGTGTCGAGGTTCATCTTCACGACGCCGTTCTCCAGCGCGGTGGCGATCTCCTCCGCGGAGGACCCGGAGCCGCCGTGGAAGACGAAGTCGAACGGCTGGCTGCCGGCGGGCTTGCCGTACTTGGCGGAGACGCCCTCCTGGAGGTCCTTGAGGAGCTCGGGGCGGAGGACGACATTGCCCGGCTTGTAGACGCCGTGCACATTGCCGAAGGAAGCAGCCAGCAGGTAGCGGCCCTTCTCACCCAGACCGAGCGCCTCGGCGGTACGCAGCGCGTCGTCGACGGTCGTGTACAGCGAGTCGTTGATCTCGTGGCTGACGCCGTCCTCCTCGCCTCCGGTCGGGGTGATCTCGACCTCAAGAATGATCTTCGCGGCGGTAGCCTGCGCCAGCAGCTCCTGGCCGATGGCCAGGTTGTCGGCGAGGGTCTCGGCGGAGCCATCCCACATGTGCGACTGGAAGAGCGGGTTGAGGCCGGCCTCGACGCGCTTGCGGGAGACCTCAAGCAGCGGACGGACATAGCCGTCGAGCTTGTCCTTGGGGCAGTGGTCGGTGTGCAGCGCGACCGTGACCGGGTACTTCTCGCCGACGATGTGCGCGAACTCGGCGAGCGCGACCGATCCGGTGACCATGTCCTTGGCGTACTGGCCGCCCAGGAACTCCGCACCGCCGGTGGAGATCTGGATGATGCCGTCGCTCTCGGCCTCGGCGAAGCCGCGCAGCGCCGCGTGCAAGGTCTGGGTCGAGGTCACGTTGATGGCCGGGTAGGCGAACTTGCCTGCCTTCGCCCGGTCGAGCATCTCGTTGTAGACCTCGGGGGTTGCGATGGGCATCTGTCCGCTCCTTGGGATGTGCGGGTGTGCGTAACTGGTCCCTGACCTGGGGGCGACGTCATCGTCGCCCCCATCTTTCCAGACTCCTGGCGCGGGTCCACCGGGCGTGGTGCCTTGACCCGGACGACGGGGTGTGGTTTCACGTGAAACCACACCCCGTGCTCAGAGCCTCACAGCCCGAGGTCGTCCTGGTTGTACACGAAGATGTACGGCACCCCCGCCTCGGCGATGACCTCGGCGGCGCCGGTGTCACGGTCCACGATCGTGGCGACGGCGACCACCTCGCCACCGGCCTCACGTACCGCCGCCACGGCGGTCATCGGAGACCCGCCCGTCGTGGAGGTGTCCTCGACGACGAGGACGCGGCGGCCCTTGATGTCCGGGCCCTCGATGCGGCGCTGCATCCCGTGCGTCTTGGCGGCCTTGCGTACGACGAACGCGTCCAGCGTCTTTCCGCGGGCAGCCGAGGCGTGCAGCATGGCGTCCGCGATCGGGTCGGCGCCCAGCGTCAGGCCGCCGACCGCGTCGAAGTCCAGCCCGGAGGTCAGATCCAGCATCACCTGACCGACCAGGGGCGCGGCCACGCCGTCCAGGGTGATCCGGCGCAGATCGATGTACCAGTCGGCTTCGATCCCCGAGGAGAGCGTCACCTTGCCGTGCACCACGGCCTTGTCCTTGATGTGCTGGAGCAGATCAGCGCGTACGTCAGTCATGCCCCCGAGCTTAATTGCGACGGCGGGCAGTGCCTCGCGGTGGCTCGGGGGCAGCCGGGCGGGGCTCAGAGGCGGCGCCAGCTCCAGGTCGTCGTGATCTCCAGCGGGTCGAGGGCCGTCACCAGGCGGGGCAGCGTGTTCAGACCGTTCGGCGGGCCGGACTGGGGCTCGACGCAGACCGCTTCCGCCTGCTCGTCGTAGATCACGACCCACTCGTCGCGGCTGTGGACCTTCAGCTCCAGCTGCTCGGGCCAGGTGAGCGTCACATCCACACCGTCCGGCATCCCGAAGCAGTCGTCCCAGGGGCCGGGGAGAGGGTCGATCCGCTTGCCCGTGGGCAGGTGGTCGTCGCCGCGCTCCTCCTGCCAGCCGGGCTGGAAGTCGACCTGCGCATCACCACCGGCGCCCAGGTTCCGGTTGAACCAGGGGTGCCAGCCCGCCTGCGCCGGGAACGAGTCGCCGTAGGTCTCCACACCGAGGGTGAGGGTCAGGGCGGACTCGGTCAGTTCGAAGGACTGGGTGACCCGGCCGGGGTACGGCCAGGGGTCGGCCAGCTCGTAGGTGAACACGGCCACAGCGGTTCCGTCGTTGCTGCCGGGGCGGGAGCGCTGCCAGGCCGTGTTGCGGCCGGTGCCGTGGATGGCGTGCGGCGGGGAGTTCAGCGGCAGCTGGTGCGGGATGCCGCCGCTGCTGAACCGGCCGTTCCCGGTACGGCCGCACCAGGGCACCATCGGGAAGCAGCCGAACTTGTCCCCCTGGCGCAGCAGTTCGGTGCCGCCGATGCGGAGGCTGCGGATACGGCACCCGTTCTCGGGGCTCACGGTCAACTCGACGTCGCCGGCGGCGAGCCGGACCTCTTCGCTACTCACACCCCGACCCTAACGACCCCGGCCGCCCGGTTCAGCGTCGGCGCCGCAGTGCCCGGCCCACTACGACCGCCGATGCCAGCGCCAGTGCCGCCGCGGGGGCCGCCCAGCGCAGGGTCGCTCCCGCCGTGCTCGACGACGGGGCCGGTACCGGGGCGTAGCGACCGCGCGGCGGGGCGTGGTCGACCTCCTCCGCGCTGCGGCCGATCATCGTGCGACGGGCGTGTGCGGCCTCCACGGGCGGGTCGCCCGCCGGGGTGAAGCCCGCTTCGGACACCGGGTCCAGCGACGGCGGCGGCACCTCCGCGTCGAACACCGATGCCCCGGCCTCGTCCCCGGAATCGCCGGTCGCGGACGGCCGCTCGTCAGGCGCGGGGGCCGTATCCGGCACCGCGTCCGCGTCCACGTCCGCATCCGGTCCCTGGTCCGCGCCCTGCGGCCCGTCCTGCGCCCCGGACTGAGCCTGAGCCTCGGCCTCGGCGCGTACGCGGTCCCCGAACCGGTCCAGCAGGCGGCGTGCGGCCGTCAGCACCGCGTCGGGGGCAAGGTGCGCCAGCCGGCCATCGGTCGCCTGAACCGTTCCCGTGCACCTCAGGGTCGTACCCGTACGGCCACCCGAATCCGCACCGCCGGCCGCATCCGCACCCTCATCGGCATCCGCATCCGCACCAGCACCAGCACCAGCACCAGCACCAGCACCAGCCAGGCTCAGCCTCAGTGAGAGCTTCACCGAGCCCGGTCCGCGGGCTTCCGTGCCCTCGCCGTCGACCTCGTAGTCACCGTCGCGCTCGGCGATGCGCACGGTGCCGCGGTAGGTGATCGTGTGCCCGTCGATCCGGACCTTGAGCCGGCCCGCGAGCGCGCCCTCCCGGCTGTCACCACTGTCCGTACGGTCGGCGTCCTGTTGGAGCCCCGGTACGCAGCGGGCCACACGGGCGGGGTCCGCCAGGACCCGTCGGACGGACTCTGCCGGAACCGGAACGAACACCTCATGCTCCATGGAAGTCGAGCCTACTCAGCCACGGCCGACTCGTCTGCCTTTCGGTCCCCGCCGGTACAGACCGGCCCCGGCCGGTGCGCCCGGCACCGCCGCCACCCCGTTCACCGCCCGTACCGCGTTCACCGCCCGTACCGCGGATGCACCAGTGTCGACGGCGGCACACCCGGGGGCCGGCCCGGCACACGTGACCAGGTGCCCGCAGCAGCCGGTCCCAGCCGCGGATCCCTGCGGGCCGCCAGGACGAAGCCCCAGTCGCTGGGTGTCTGCCCGGTGCCCTTCGCCCGGTCGGGGCCCGCGGCGAAGCCCGCACCACGGCCCGACGCCCGGTACGGGAGCGCCCGCAGACCGGCCGCCCGCACCGTCGCGTCGACCGTCCAGAAGCTGCCGGGACGCGTGCCGACCGGACCCGCGTGGACGGCCAGCCGGCCGCCTGGGGCCAGCACCCGGGACACCAGTCCGTAGAACTCCTCCGAGTAGAGCTTGGTGCTCGCGGTGATGCCGGGATCGGGCAGATCCGCGACGACCACGTCGTACTTCGGCCTCGACGACCGCAGCCAGTTGAAGGCGTCGCCCGTGATCACCCGCAGCCGCGGATCGCGGTACGCGTGCCCGTTGAGCGCGGCGAGCCCGGGATCGGTGCGGGCGAGCCGTTCGACGCCGGGGTCCAGCTCAACCAGCGTCACCGACGCCACACCCCGGTGCCGCAGCACCTCACGGGCCGCGAGGCCGTCGCCGCCGCCCAGGATCAGTACGTTCCGGTGCGGGCCGCGCATCGCGGGGTCGACCAGCGCCCGGTGGTACTGCCGCTCGTCCGCGCCGTCGACCCGGAGCCGGCCGTCCAGAAAGAGGTCCAGGGTGCCGTGCGCGGACCGGGTCAGGACGATCTCCTGGACGCGGGTCTGCTCGGCGACCCGCACCTGCGCCCCGTACACCGCCCGCCGCGCCGCCAGTTCGAAGTCGCCCACCAGCGCCGTCGCCGTGGCCAGCACGGCGAGCACCAGCACGTTCACCAGGATCAGCCACCCGCGGGCGCGCCTCGTCAGATCGTGCCTGAAGAGCCACAGCACCAGTGCCCCGCCTGCCACGGCGTTGACCGTGCCGGTGAGCAGCGCCCCGGTGAGCTGGCCGAGCAGGGGCAGGAGCAGGAACGGGAAGGCGAGACCGCCGACCAGCGCGCCCACGTAGTCCGCCGCGAACAGGTCGGCCACGGCGCCGCCCGCGTCCTGTCGCGACACCCGCTGGATCAGCGTCATCAGCAACGGGATCTCGGCGCCCATCAGCACACCGATCGCCAGTGAGAACCCGACCAGGGCATACCGCGAACCGCCGCCGCCCGCCCAGGCGAACGACGCGTACAGCACGAGCGCCGAACCGCCGCCGGTCAGCGCGAGTGCCGCCTCGACCAGCCCGAAGCCCACGGCGGCGCGGACCCGCAGCCGTTTGGCGAGGAGCGAGCCGATCCCCATCGCGAAGACCATGACGGACAGCACGACGGACGCCTGGGTGACGGAGTCCCCGATCAAGTACGAGGCGAGCGCCACCAGTTCGAGCTCGTACACCAGTCCGCAGGCGGCGCAGACGAAGACCGTGGCGAGCACCAGCAGCCTGCCGGTCCTCGGGCGTACGGAGAGCCGCGCGTCCTGGGCTTCGGGGGGCGCGGACTGGTCGATCACGCGACGAACGCTACGTTACGCACCGCACGCAACCTGTAACCCACGAGGGGGCGATCAGGCTTCGACGGGGATACGCACCCCAACGCGTGTACGGGTCACCACGAGTTGCCCCTCCTGTGGGTACGCATGCCAGGTGCGCCAGTGCACCTGGCCCTCGTGCCGCTGCGCGAGCATCGCGGTGAAGGCGTGCGGCGAGCCGGGGAACGTACCGGCGATGCCGTTCGGATGGTCGGCGACCAGCGCGAGCAACTCCTGTGCGCGCCCAGCGAAAGAACAGGCCGAGAGCGTCTCGACGCAGGCCGCGAACTCGTACCCCCAGTCGCCGACGCGCTCCGCGATGCCGAGCGGTAAAGGGGTGCTGCTGCCCGGAATGCAGGCGACGGTCTCGGAACAATGGCCGCCCTCCTCCTCCAGAAGCACCTGATGGGAGGCGCCGAGGAGCCTCATCTGGAGCTTGGCGCCGCCGAGTTCGAGATCGAGGACCGCGAGCGCGGGCAGCGGTTCGCGGCCCAGCGCCCAGGCCAGATCGGCGGCACGGGTGTCGGTGTAGGCGGTACTGAGGGTCGTGAGCATGGGTGGGCTCCGCAACACACAATCGGCAGATGGACGGGGTTCTCCCCGGAGCAGGTGTCAGGGAAAGAGACGCCGGCATGGGCCACGGTCAGGTCTCAGGTCCGAGGACTGCTTCTTCTCACATGGAGGGAATCACGAAGTACGCGACGCTCACAGTGTTTTTACCCAACTTGACGGGGTTTCCATCCCCTCGGGGGCTCCGCTGTTCATACGTTCAACAAACCGGTGGTGAGGGGGATACGGGTGAGCGGCGAGGTGAGTCGCGGGGCGAGCTGTACGGCCTGCCGCCGAGCGGCTGGGCGACCGCTCCGGCCGGGTGGAGGCACGGGGGCACAGCGGCGGAGCGAGAAAGCTCAAGCAGAGGGCATTCACGCAGCGGGCTCTCAAACAGCGGGCGCCCGCCGGGGATTGACTCGACGGGCGCCCGTGGACGCCGGCCTCAGAACGGAGTTGAAGGGCCCGCGTCCGGAGACTGCCGCGGAACAGGACGCGGAATAGGCCGCGGAATAGGCCGCGGAACAGGCCGCGGAGTTACCCGGCGTCAGCTGGAGCCGCAGCCGCCACCGCCGCCGCCGCACGACGAACCGCCCCCGCACGACGACCCGCCGCCGCAGGACGAGTGGCCGCCCCCGCCGCAGGAGTGGTGCCCACCGGAATGCCCGCCCGAGTGGTGACCGCTCGAACCGCTGTCCCCGGCCCACCAGCTGCCGCCCGCCGTACCGCCCGCGGTACCGCCCACGGCGGACGACCGGCCTCGGCCGCCACGGCGCCCGCCGCGCTTCCGGTCTGCGGACACCAGCGCGACCAGCACGATCACCACCACCGCCACGATGAAAAAGCCCACGGCCCTCACCTCTCATCCGTCCGGCGGAGCGGGGTCCCCCGTCGGTCCCCGCCCGGCTGCCGGACTTCTCGTGTGACAGGCCAATCCCCGGTACGCGCGGCCTCAAGCAGGAGTTGAGGAAGTCCAGAGGTTCGGCGCAGGATGGCCGCCATGACCACTACGCGAAGCTCCACGGGCCAGGTCGGCGGACGGCCGCTGCTCAACCGAAGGCTGGACGGACTCGGCACGACGATCTTCGCGGAGATGTCGGCGCTGGCCACGGCCACCGGCTCGATCAACCTGGGGCAGGGTTTCCCGGACACCGACGGCCCGGAGGAGGTCCGCGAGGCGGCGGTCCGGGCGCTGCGCGACGGCCGGGGCAATCAGTACCCACAGGGCCCGGGCATCCCGGAACTCCGCTCGGCGATCGCCGACCACCAGCGCCGCTTCTACGGCATCGGCTTCGACCCCGACACGGAGGTGCTGGTCACCGCGGGCGCCACGGAGGCCATCGCCGCATCGATGCTCGCCCTGCTGGAGCCGGGCGACGAGGTCATCGCGTTCGAGCCGTTCTACGACTCGTACGCCGCCTGTATCGCCATGGCGGGCGCCGTCCGCGTACCGCTGACCCTCCGCGCCCCGGACTTCCGCCCCGACCTCGACGCGCTGCGCGACGCCATCACGCCCCGCACCCGGCTGCTGCTGCTCAACTCGCCGCACAACCCCACCGGGATGGTCCTCACCGCCGATGAGCGGGGCGCCATCGCCGCACTCGCCATCGAACACGACCTGCTCGTGGTCACCGACGAGGTGTACGAGCACCTTGTCTACGAAGGGACGCACAGCCCCATCGCGGCGCTGCCCGGGATGCGCGAGCGCACGGTGTCCATCTCGTCGGCGGGCAAGACGTACGCGTTCACGGGCTGGAAGGTCGGCTGGGTCACCGGCTCCCCGGCCCTCGTCGCGGCGGTCCGCACGGCGAAGCAGTTTCTGACCTATGTGAGCGCCGGGCCGTTCCAGTACGCCGTCGCCGAGGCCCTGCGGCTCCCGGACAGCTACTTCACCACCCTGCGGACCGATCTGCTGCGCAAGCGCGACCTGCTCGACGCGGGCCTGCGCGCCGCCGGATTCACCGTGTACGAGCCGCAGGGCACGTACTTCATCACCACCGACATCGCCCCGTTCGGCGAGAAGGACGCGCTCGCCTTCTGCCGGGCGCTGCCGGAGCGCTGCGGTGTGGTGGCGGTGCCGAGTTCGGTGTTCTACGACGACCCGGAGGCGGGGCGCAGCCAGGTGCGCTTCACGTTCTGCAAGCGGGACGAGGTGCTCCGGGACGCGAGCGAACGGCTGCGCCGGCTGAGCGGCTGATCCGGCTGGGCGGCTGACCCGGTCGGCCGACCCCGGTCGCGCGGGCGCCCGGTGGCGCGGAGAGTCGGAAGGACCGACCGACTCAGCGCGCACCCCGGAGGTGCCCCCTGTCCGCCGACTCGGAAGCGTCCGACGGGGAAGCCACCGACGCCGGGCCCACCGAAGCCAGCCCCGCAGCTCCCACCGCGGCCGTCTCCGAAGCTGTCTCCGCGGCTCTCTCCGCACCGGCCGAGAAGCCCCTCCCCGGGGGCGCCGCTCTGCTGCGCCGGGCCGCCCCGGCCGTCGCGCTCTTCCTCGCCGTGCGGCTCGCCGGGGTCGCGGTGCTGGCGCTCTGGGCCGCGTACGAGGGGCGGGACCCGGTGGCGCTGCTCGGGGACTCCTGGGACTCCCGCTGGTACAGCTCGATCGCCGCGCACGGCTACGGCCGCACGGTCCTCGGGCCGAACGGGCGGGTCTTCAGCGACCTGGCCTTCTTCCCGCTGTACCCCGGGCTCGTGGCGGCCGTCTCCGCCGTGCTGCGGATCACCGGCGGCGGCGCCGGGCTGCTGGTCTCCTGGGCCTCGGCCGTGGTGGCTGCCTGCGGGATCCACGCGGTGGGCGAGCGGCTGTACGGGCGCCGGGTGGCGGCTCTGCTGGTGCTGCTGTGGGCGGTGCTGCCGCACTCCGTCGTGCTGTCCATGGCGTACACCGAGCCACTGCTCACGGCGTTCGCCGCCTGGTCGCTCTACGCGCTGCTGACCCGGCGGTGGCTGTGGGCCGCGGCGCTGGCTGTCGGCGCGGGGCTCACCCGGCCCAACGGGTACGCGGTCGCGGCGGCGGTGTGCGCTGCCGCGCTGTACGAGATGGTCCGGGGGCGCGGCTGCGGGAGGGTCCGCGCCGCGGCGGTGATCGCACCGCTCGGCTGGGCCGGGTACGTCCTGTGGGCCGGGGCGCGCACCGGCCATCTGCTCGGCGGGTACTTCACCGTGCAGGACGGCTGGGGATCGCGGTTCGACTTCGGCGCCGGATGGGGGCCGCTCCTGGGGCAGATCGCGCTGGGGACGCGGCCGCCGGCGGTCCTGGTCAGCGTGGTGCTCGTGGGGGCCGCCCTGGTGCTCTTCGTACGGCTCCTGCGGGACCGCTCCAGGCCGCCCCTGCCGGTGCTCGTGTACACGGGCGCGCTGCTGCTGGTGGTCCTGGGCGCCGGCGGGTTCTTCGAGTGCAGACCGCGCTTTCTGCTGCCCGCCTTCCCGCTGCTGCTGCCGGTCGCACGGTCGATGGCGAAAGCCCGGCCCGGAACCGTGATCGTGGTGATCTCGATCCTGGCCGGGCTTTCGCTCGGCTACGGCGCCTATCTCCTGACGGACGCGGACGTACCGCTCTGAGCACCGTCGCAGGCACCGTCGCAGGCGCAGGCCTTGCCGGCGCTCCGCTCAGGCGTTGTCGCCGGGCTCGTCGTCGCCCTTGCCGGACTCCAGGTCCTGCTCAAGACCGAGCTGGTCGACGAGCCACTTGTCGAACTCGATCGAGGCGCGGACCCAGCTGACCGTGGACGACACGAAGTGCTCCAGGGCCACGCCGGTGCCGATGAGCATCTGCGCCTCACCGATGAGCCGGACGCTGCCGTCGTCGTGGGTGTGCGTGTAGACCTTGGGCCACAGCGTGCGGCGGTTCCAGTCGTCGATCAGCTCCAGGAGCTGGACCTTCTCCTCGATGCCGTGCGGGCGGTCGTAGAACGTCCGCACCGAGAAGACCTGCTGGTCGTCCTCACCGCGGAACATGAAGTACGTACGGAATTCCTCCCACGGCGCGGCGAGGTCGCCCTCGTCGTCCAGGACGTACTTCAGCTCCATCTGCTCAAGGAGCTGCTTGACCAGATCCTGGTCGGGAACGACGGGGCCCGCCGGTCCTGAATCCTGCGGATCGGGCTGGCCCCCGAAGTTCGGAATGGAGGACGGGTCGATGGTCATCTTTGAATTGCCCTTCGTACGAGTTCCGCCATCCTCTCCCATAGCGGGCGGGGCGTGGCAAGCCCCGCCGGGTCTTATCCGCCAGGGGCGGACAGGTTTGCCCGATCTTGGGTGTCCGGCCGCGCCGTACGGCCGGTGGTGGCGGTTCGTGTCCGCGAACGGGAACGGGTAACAGGAACGGGTAACAGGAACGGGTAACAGGAACGGGTAACAGGAACGGGTAACAGGAACGGGCCCGTCACCCCCGGGGGACCCCGGAGGGGTGACGGGCCCGTCACCCAGCCGTTCGCCCTACTCCGCACGCCCCACGATCAGCCCGTCGCCGACCCGGTCGACCCGGACCGTGTCGCCGTCGGTGACCTCGCCCGCGAGGATCTCCTTCGCGAGCCGGTCGCCGATCGCCGTCTGGATCAGCCGGCGCAGCGGCCGGGCGCCGTACGCCGGGTCGTTGCCCTCTTCGGCCAGCCAGGCCAGCGCGCCGGGGGTGACGTCCAGGGTCAGCCGCCGGTCGGCGAGGCGCGCGGCCAGGCGGTCGATCTGGAGGCCCGCGATGTGCGCCAGCTCGTCCCCCGACAGCGCCGAGAAGACCACCAGGTCGTCGAGGCGGTTGAGGAACTCGGGCTTGAAGGAGGCCCGTACGACGTCGAGGACCTGCTTCTTCTTCTCCTCGGGCTTGGTCAGCGGGTCGACCAGATACTGGCTGCCCAGGTTCGAGGTCAGGATCAGGATGGTGTTGCGGAAGTCCACCGTGCGGCCCTGACCGTCGGTGAGGCGTCCGTCGTCCAGGACCTGGAGCAGCACGTCGAAGACCTCGGGGTGAGCCTTCTCCACCTCGTCGAGCAGCACCACGCTGTACGGGCGCCGGCGCACCGCCTCGGTGAGCTGGCCGCCCTCCTCGTACCCCACATAGCCGGGTGGCGCGCCGACCAGACGGGCCACCGAGTGCTTCTCGCCGTACTCGCTCATGTCGATGCGGACCATGGCCCGCTCGTCGTCGAAGAGGAAGTCGGCGAGCGCCTTGGCCAGCTCGGTCTTGCCGACGCCGGTCGGGCCCAGGAAGAGGAACGAGCCGGTGGGCCGGTCGGGGTCGGCGATGCCTGCGCGGGTGCGGCGTACGGCGTCGGAGACGGCAGCGACGGCTTCGGTCTGGCCGATCAGGCGCCGGCCCAGCTCGTCCTCCATGCGCAGCAGCTTCTGCGTCTCGCCCTCCAGAAGACGGCCCGCCGGGATACCGGTCCAGGAGCCGACCACATCGGCGATGTCGTCGGAGCCGACCTCCTCCTTGACCATGGTGCTCTTCGTGTCGGCGGTCTTGGCGGCCTCCTCCTCGGCCGCGGTGGCCTCCTCCAGCTCCTGCTCCAGGCCGGGGATCTCCCCGTAGAGCAGCTTGGACGCGGTGTCGAAGTCACCGTCGCGCTGGGCACGCTCGGCCTGGCCGCGGAGCCCGTCGATGCGCTCCTTCAGCTCACCGACGCGGTTGAGGCCCTCCTTCTCCTTCTCCCAGCGTGCGGTGAGTCCGCGCAGCTCCTCCTCGCGGTCGGCGAGGTCGCGGCGCAGCTTCTCCAGGCGCTGCTTGGACGCGGCGTCGGACTCGTTCTTGAGGGCCAGCTCCTCCATCCGCAGCCGGTCGACGGAGCGCTGGAGCTCGTCGATCTCGACGGGGGACGAGTCGATCTCCATCCGCAGCCGGGACGCGGCCTCGTCCACCAGGTCGATGGCCTTGTCGGGCAGGAAGCGGGACGTGATGTAGCGGTCGGAGAGGGTCGCGGCGGCGACCAGGGCCGCGTCCGCGATCTGGACCTTGTGATGGGCCTCGTACCGGCCCTTGAGCCCGCGCAGGATCGCGATGGTGTCCTCGACCGACGGCTCGGCGACCAGCACCTGCTGGAAGCGCCGCTCCAGGGCGGCGTCCTTCTCGATGCGCTCCCGGTACTCGTCCAGGGTCGTCGCGCCGACCATGCGCAGCTCGCCGCGGGCCAGCATCGGCTTGAGCATGTTGCCCGCGTCCATCGCGGAGTCGCCGCCCGCGCCCGCGCCGACGACGGTGTGCAGCTCGTCGATGAAGGTGATGACCTGGCCGTCGCTCTCCTTGATCTCGGCCAGGACGGACTTCAGCCGCTCCTCGAACTCGCCGCGGTACTTGGCACCGGCGACCATCGCACCCAGGTCGAGCGAGATCAGCCGCTTGTTCCGGAGGCTCTCCGGCACATCGCCCTTGATGATCCGCTGGGCGAGGCCCTCCACGACGGCCGTCTTGCCGACGCCGGGCTCGCCGATGAGCACCGGGTTGTTCTTGGTGCGCCGGGACAGCACCTGCACCACCCGGCGGATCTCGTGGTCCCGCCCGATGACCGGGTCGAGCTTGCCGTCACGCGCTGCGGCCGTGAAGTCCGTACCGAACTTCTCCAGCGCCTTGTACTGACCCTCGGGGTCGGGTGTGGTCACCCGGCGCCCTCCCCTGCTCGTCTCGAACGCTTCCAGCAGTTCCTTTGCACCGGCGCCCTGCTGCGTCAGCAGCTCGCCGGCGTGGCCGCCCTTGGCGGCGATCCCGATGAGCAGATGCTCGGTCGAGATGTACTCGTCCCCCAGTTCCTTGGCCCGCTTCGAGGCATCTGCGATGACGGCGAGCACCTCGCGGTCCGGCTGCGGGGGTGCGACCGTCGACCCGGTCACGCTGGGCAGCCCGCCGAGCAGCCGCTCGGCCCCGGACCTGATGACCGCCTGGTCCGCCTCGACAGCCGCCAGCAGGTCGACGACGTTCTCGTTGTCCTGCCCCTCCAGCAGGGCGAGCAGCAGATGTACGGGGGTCAGGTCCGGGTTGCCGTCGGACACGGCGCGGCTGTTCGCCGCGGTGATCGCGTCCCGGCTCTTGTTGGTCAGCTCGGCGTCCACGTGTGCGCTCTCCTCCTCGCGGGGCGGGTCCGTCCCTGCAGTGACTCGGTGCGATGCCTGTGTGGTCCGTGTGGCGTGTGTGGCGTGTGTGGCCTGCGTGCCGCGACCCGGCGCAGCGACTCAGCCTGCCTAGACTCAGGCACCGTACATAAAGTTGAGTCTAAGCCACTCAACATACATTTGACAGGGCCGCCACCCCCTGACCGACAGGATCTCTGCCACACCGGGGGCGGCCGGGGTCCGGGGGCCGGATAGGTTCGCGCCCATGGCCATTGACCCACGGAACCCCGATCCGCCCTACCTCAGCTTCTGGCGCGAATTCCATCGCTGCACCTTGACGACCCCGCGCCCGGACGGTTCACCGCATCTGGTGCCGGTCGGCGTGACGTGGGAACCGGAGGCCGGGATCGCCAGGGTCATCGCCAACAAGAAGTCACGGAAGGTCGCCAACATCCTGGCCGCGGGGCCCGAGGGCGCGCGGGTCGCGGTCTGCCAGGTGGCGCCGGGTCGCTGGGCGACGCTGGAGGGGCGCGCGAGGATCCGTACGGAGCCGGACGCAGTCGCCGACGCGGTACGGCGCTACGCGGAGCGCTACGGGCGCACGCCGACCGAGAACCCGGACCGGGTCCTGATCGAGATCACCGTCGAGCGGGCGATGGGCCGCGCCTGACCGGCGGCGGAACCTCACGCGCGCAGCACAGCGGCGCCACCGTGTTCAGGTCACGGTGGCGCCGCTGTGTGGGGGAAGCACCTGAGCGATCTGTTACGCCGGGGGAATCGCGTCAGGCACTGCGGGGGATAGCTGTGGTCGGCTCGACGTCGAACAACTGGTGGTCACGCCGGTCGAGGTTCACGAACACCATGCCGTAGCGAACGGCACAGCGAACAGGCTGTGGGGCGCCCCGGGGCTTGCGCAGGCACCGGTAGGCGCGGACGTCACCATCGTCACCGTCGTCCTCGCGTACGACGAGGATCGGCTCACCGAACAGGGTGACCATCAACGAATCACCACGGTGCGGAATCGCCGTGACGAGGTCGATGAAATGCCACCCGGAGCGGTAAGCGACAGCCATCTCGCGCTGGAAGACTCTGTCGTCCGGTGGGACGGTCATGCGCTTACCGATGCCGAAGTGCTGCCCCAGCCGAGGTCGAGCGGGGCGGCCACATGCATGCTGCCCCAGCCGAGATCCCCCGGCGTGGCAGCAGCCTGCGCGCTCCCCCACCCAAGATCTGCAGCACTTACTGCACCAAAAAGCACAGTTGCGGAGAAGACTGCCGCAAGCACCGAGCGAAGCATCTTTTTCTTCATAGTGGGCTTCGTCCTCACTTGATGTGTTCCTCTCCCCCGCGTTCCTAGACGATGGCTCATCCAGGCACGTCAACGCCACAGGGACGATGCATCATGTTCCTGCACATTCATGTTCCTGGGGGGTGGAGAATTGACCACAAGCTACGCAAACATGACACATCCTCACGCCATTACCGAACTTTGCGACGAGGGTGCGCGGCTTTACGCCAGCGCGCTGAGCCTCGGCAAGATCCCGCGCAGTGAGGTGGGCCCCGCCCCGTGTCTACTGGAGTTCGCGCTGCTCCACCCCGACCCCGACGACGCGGGCTGGCTCCGCCCGGTACCGCCGTCGGCCGCGCTCACACAGCGCCTCCACCCGATCGAGCGGGAGATCCAGGACCGTAGACGACGGTCGGTGGAACTGACCGACACTTTCGAGCCGTTCATGACCATCAGCGCGCAGAACCCGCCCCCCACTCACGCCATCACCGTGCTGGAGGGGTTCGGAAGGATCAACGCGGCGCTCGATCTGGCCACCGCGGCGTGCCAGACGGAAGTGCTGACGATCCAGCCGGGGGGCGCCCGCAGCGAGCACGAACTCACTCAGGCCCTGGAGCGCGGCAGGCCCCTGCTCGACCGCGGCGTCAGTATGCGCACGCTGTATCAGCACACGGTCAGGCACAGCCGCGGCACGCTGGCGTACGTGGACCTCGTCGCCGACGGGAAGGTGGAGATCCGCACGCTCGAAGAGCTCATAGAGCGCTTGATGATCTTCGACCACACCGTGGCGTTCATCCCGGCCACCGACGACCGCCAGATCGCACTGGAGCTGCGCCACCCGGGAATGGTCGAGTACCTCGTCAAGGTCTTCGAGCAGTTCTGGAGACGTGGCGTGCCTCTGCAGGAGCAGATCCCGTACCACTCCAACCCCGAGGGGATATCGGGTGTCCGGCTGTCCATCGCCCAGTTGCTCGTCGAGGGGCACGTCGACGAGGCCATCGCCCGCCGGCTCGGTATGAACGTCCGCACCTGTCGCGCGCACATAGCGAAACTCAGCTCGACACTCGGCAGCAACAGCAGGGCCCAACTCGGCTACCTGATCGCGCAGTCCGGCATCCTGGAGCAGGGAAGCTGACCTCCGGCGCAGCGCGAACGGACCGTTCCGCGTCTGGCCACGCCGCCCCGGTGCATCCGTCACAAGCAATGATTTTGGTGTGCCAACGGCGGAACGACCACCCTCAACTTGCTGCTCTGCAGCTTGATGAGGGGGGGGTGCGCGGCCTCTGTCGCCGGGCTACCGTCGAGATCCGGAAGGTTGCCCGCAGTCCTCACCGAGCACCCGGAACTCAGAGACGGAGCAGAAGTGACGGCGCCACAGCACACACATGGCGTGGAGGAGCTGTGCGAGCCCGGCAACCGGATATACGCGGAAGCCCTGAAGCAGCGATGCATCAGGCGCGAGGCCGCAGGTGCGGCCCCGTGCCTCATCGACCTGGGACTCCTGCACCCGGATCCGGACGACATGGAGCGCCTCCTGCCCACGCCTCCCTCGCTGGCTCTCCACGCGCTGCTCCGCGATATCGAGTCGGAGATCCACACGCGCCGTTCGCGCGAGGTGAGGATCGCGGAGACCCTGGAGCGGTTCATCGCACTCGACACCCCGCGTCCACCGGAGGACTCGCCCGGAATCGTGGTGCTGGAAGGCTTCCCGCGCATCAACACCGCGATCGACCGTGCCACCAACGAATGCCGCACGGAAATGATGTGTGTCCAGCCAGGACCGCGCAGCGAGTACGCCCTGAGCACCGCTCTGCCCAGGGATCTCGCGCTGCGCGAACGCGGAGCCCACATGCGCACCCTCTACCAACGGTCCTCGCTGCACAGCCCGGGACTGCGTGACTACCTGAAGCAGATGGGCGATTCCATAGAGATCCGCAGCCTGGACGACATCCCCGAGCGCCTGATCATCGTCGATCGCTCGGTCGCGTTCATCCCCGCCAGCGCGGACCGCACCACCGCCCTGGAACTGCGCCACCCCGCACTGGTCGAATACCTCGCCACCGTCTTCGAACGGTTCTGGCGCCAGGGGATCCCCCTGCACGAACCTGCCCCACCCGTACCGGCCGAGGCAGGGATCTCCGAGCGCCAGTACGCCGTCGCCCGGCTCCTCAGCGAAGGACACCCCGACGAAGCCGTCGCCAAACGGCTCGGGATCAGCGTCCGCACCTGCCGCACCCACATCGCACACCTCTCCACCGTGCTCGGCACCACGAACCGGGTGCAACTGGGCGTCCGCATCGCACAGTCCGGGATGCTCGACAGCCACAACCGCCGTGAACACGCCTGAGGGCCGCCACCCCTCCGGGTAGCGGCCCTCGGACCTCACTCACACGAACTGCCCTACTCCGGCGACCGCTTCGGCTTCGGTCGCCAGACCACCAGTGCGCTGGTCTGCTGCATGTCCTGGTACGGGACCAGGTCGCGCCGGTACGAGGCGTGGACCTGTGCCTCGCGCTGCTGCATGGCCACCGCCGCGCCGTCCACCGCCGCCGAGAGTTCGGCGACCCTGGACTGGAGCGCGGCGACCTGGTGCTCCAGCTCGATGATGCGCTTGATGCCCGCGAGGTTGATGCCCTCGTCCTGGGACAGCTGCTGCACCGTACGGAGCAGTTCGATGTCCTGGGCCGAGTACCGCCGGCCCCGGCCGGCCGTCCGGCCCGGTGAGACCAGGCCGAGACGGTCGTACTGGCGCAGGGTCTGCGGGTGCAGGCCGGAGAGCTGAGCGGCGACCGAGATGACGTACACGGGGGTCTCGTCGGTCAGTTCGTAACCCATGGCAGGGTCACGTCGTCCTCGGCGGCCATTCATCTCAAGCTCCCTTCACGGCCTGGAAAAGCTCCGCGCGCGGGTCCTGCCCCGCGGTCGCTTCGCGGTACGTCTCCAGCGACTCACGTGCCTTGTCGCTGAGATCCGCCGGTACGGCGACCTCGACGGTGACCAGCAGGTCCCCCCGGGTGCCGTCCTTGCGTACGGCACCCTTGCCCCGGGCCCGCATCGTACGGCCGTTGGGCGTACCCGCGGGCAGTTTCAGCGTGACCGGGGGGCCGCCGAGCGTCGGTACCTTGACCTCGCCGCCGAGTGCCGCCTCCGTGAAGGTGACGGGCACGGTGAGCGTGAGGTTGTCGCCCCTGCGGCCGAAGACCGGGTGGGCGTCGACATGGACGATCACATAGAGGTCACCGGCCGGGCCGCCCTGCTCGCCCGGGGTGCCCTTGCCGCGCAGCCTGATCCGCTGGCCGTCGGAGACGCCCGCCGGGATCCTTACCTGCATGGTCCGGGAGGACTTCGCCCGCCCGGAACCCTTGCAGACCTCGCAGGGGTTCTCGGCGATGAGCCCACGGCCCTTGCAGTCCACGCAGGGGTCGGTCAGTGAGAAGCCGCCGCCGCTGCCGCGCGACACCTGGCCGGTGCCGACGCAGGTCGGGCAGACCCGGGGGGTGCCGTTCTTGTCGCCGGTACCCGAACAGGCCTTGCACGGCGCCTGGCTGGACATCCGCAGCGGGACCGTGGCCCCGTCGACCGCCTCGGTGAAGCTGAGCGTCACCTCGGACTCGATGTCCTGGCCGCGGCGCGGCTGGGTGCGGGTGGTACCGGGACCGCCCCGGTTGAACAGCCCGCCGAACACGTCCCCGAGTCCGCCGCCGAAACCGCCCGCGCCGCCCGGCTGCCCCGCTCCCCCGCCCGGGGTGCCTCCGAAGAGGTCCCCCAGGTCGAAGTTGAAGGAGCCGCCGCCGGCGCCGGGCCCTGGCCGGTAGCCGCCGTTGCCGAAGAGAGCACGCGCTTCGTCGTACTCCTTGCGCTTCTTGGGGTCGCCGAGGACGTCGTTCGCCTCGGAGACCTCCTTGAACCGCTCTTCGGCTTTGGCGTCACTCTTGTTGGCGTCCGGGTGCAGCTCGCGGGCGAGCTTCCGGTACGCCTTCTTGATCTCGGCCTCGGTGGCGTCCTTCGGGACGCCGAGAACCTTGTAGTAGTCCTTCTCGACGAAGTCCTTGGTGCTCATCCCCGACGTCCCTCCTTCCGGTCGCTACTGATACTGATGCCAGCCCCTACTGATGTCAGCCTTCACTGATGTCAGCCCTCGTCCGGGCCACCGCTGTCCTCGTCCGGCGCGTCGTCCTTGGACTGCGCGCCCGGCTGGGGCTCGGCCACCGCGACCCGTGCGGGACGGATGGTGCGCTCGCCGAACCGGTACCCCGGCTGCAGGATCGCCACGCACGTGTCCTCGGTGATGTCCGGCGCGTACGAGTGCATCAGGGCCTCGTGGATCGTCGGGTCGAAGGGCTCGCCCTCCTTGCCGAACTGCTGGAGGCCCATCTTCGCCGCGACCGTCTCCAGCGACTCGGCCACCGACTTGAAGCCGCCGACCAGCTCGCCGTGCTCCCGGGCGCGACCGATGTCGTCGAGGGTCGGGAGGAGTTCGGACAGGAGGTTCGCGATGGCGACCTCCTTGACCTGGACCCGGTCCCGCTCCACCCGGCGGCGGTAGTTCTGGTACTCCGCCTGGAGCCGCTGGAGGTCCCCGGTGCGCTCACTGAGCGCGGTACGGACCTGGTCCAGCTGGGCGGTGAGAGCTGTTTCCTGACTGTTCTGACCGCTGCTCTGTGCGTCCCCTGCCGGGGCCGCCGGCTCCGACTCCTTCCCGGAGTCGGGCCCGGCGGCCTTCGACGCGGCGTCTTCGGAGGTCGCGCCGGAGGGGACGTCGGGCTCCTCCTCGAAGCCCGGAGTCTCCTCCGTCATGCGGCGCCTCCCTGACGGCCGTCCTTCTCGTCGTCCACGATCTCGGCGTCGACCACGTCGTCAGGAGCATCGGTGGCCTGCTCCGTACCCTCGGCACCCGGCGCACCGCCTGCGGCAGCGGCGCCCTCGGCGTTCGCGTACATCGCCTGGCCGAGCTTCTGCGAGACCGCGGCGACCTTCTCGGTGGCCGTACGGATCTCGGCGGTGTCCTCACCCTTGAGCTTCTCCTTCAGCTCGGTGAGGGCCTCCTCGACCTCGGTCTTGACGTCGCCCGGGACCTTGTCCTCGTTGTCCTTGAGGAACTTCTCGGTCTGGTAGACGAGCTGCTCGCCCTGGTTGCGCGACTCGGCGGCCTCGCGGCGCTTGTGGTCCTCGTCCGCGTACTGCTCGGCCTCTTCGCGCATCCGGTTGACCTCGTCCTTCGGCAGCGAGGAGCCACCGGTGACGGTCATCTTCTGCTCCTTGCCGGTGCCGAGGTCCTTGGCAGCGACGTGCATGATGCCGTTGGCGTCGATGTCGAAGGCGACCTCGATCTGCGGCACACCGCGCGGGGCCGGCGGCAGACCGGTCAGCTCGAACATCCCGAGCTTCTTGTTGTACGCCGCGATCTCGCGCTCGCCCTGGTAGACCTGGATCTGCACGGACGGCTGGTTGTCCTCGGCCGTCGTGAAGATCTCGGAACGCTTGGTCGGGATCGTGGTGTTGCGCTCGATGAGCTTCGTCATGATCCCTCCCTTGGTCTCGATACCGAGGGACAGCGGCGTCACGTCGAGGAGCAGGACGTCCTTGACCTCGCCCTTGAGGACACCGGCCTGGAGCGAGGCGCCGATCGCGACGACCTCGTCCGGGTTCACACCCTTGTTGGCGTCCTGGCCACCGGTGAGCTCCTTGACGAGCTCCGCGACGGCCGGCATACGGGTCGAGCCACCGACGAGAACGACGTGGTCGATCTCGGAGAGCTGGATGCCCGCGTCCTTGATGACGTTGTGGAAGGGGCTCTTGCAGCGGTCCAGCAGATCGGCGGTGAGCTGCTGGAACTGCGAGCGCGTGAGCTTCTCGTCCAGGTGCAGCGGGCCCTCGGCCGACGCCGTGATGTACGGCAGGTTGATCGTGGTCTCGGTCGAGGACGACAGCTCGATCTTCGCCTTCTCCGCGGCCTCGCGGAGACGCTGGAGAGCCATCTTGTCCTTGGCCAGGTCCACGCCGTGACCGTTGGCGAACTGCTTCACCAGGTAGTCGACGACGCGCTGGTCCCAGTCGTCACCACCGAGGTGGTTGTCACCGTTGGTGGCCTTGACCTCGACCACGCCGTCACCGATCTCCAGGAGCGACACGTCGAAGGTGCCGCCGCCGAGGTCGAAGACGAGGATGGTCTGGTCGTCCTTGTCGAGCCCGTACGCCAGAGCGGCGGCCGTCGGCTCGTTGACGATGCGCAGGACGTTCAGGCCCGCGATCTCGCCGGCCTCCTTCGTCGCCTGGCGCTCGGAGTCGTTGAAGTACGCCGGGACAGTGATCACCGCGTCGGTGACCTTCTCCCCCAGGTACGACTCGGCGTCACGCTTCAGCTTCTGCAGGATGAAGGCGCTCATCTGCTGCGGGTTGAAGCTCTTGCCGTCCAGGTCGATCTTCCAGTCGGTGCCCATGTGGCGCTTGACCGACCGGATGGTCCTGTCGACGTTCGTGACTGCCTGGCGCTTGGCGACCTCGCCGACGAGCACCTCGCCGTTCTTGGCGAAGGCGACGACGGACGGCGTGGTCCTGGCGCCTTCGGCGTTGGTGATGACGGTGGGCTCGCCGCCTTCGAGAACGCTGACGACGGAGTTAGTCGTGCCCAGGTCGATGCCGACCGCACGTGCCATGGTGAATCCTCCAGCTGACTACTTGAGTGGAACTGGCTCAAGAGTGCACGACAGATCCCGCGGAGTCAACCGACCTGAGCCGAGGGCGCTCAACTTTTATCCCGGTCTTATGCGCAACGCAGGAAAAGCCCTGGTGGGAGTGGGTGCGGCCGGGTCCGGCCGGGGCTCACAGGGGCCCAGCGCGGGAAGCGTGGCGCCGCAGAATGCCACGGCAGATGCCACGAATGAGCCTATCGCCCCGAATAGGTCATCGCCCGGCGCGATTCCGCTTCCGCGGGAACCGCCGGCCCTTCGCCCGAACCCCGGTGACTTTGATCGTGATCCGTTACCGCCGGTGCGCTGCGGCGTTGAACGACACGTCAGACCGTGAAATCGCTGCGGCTGACCCTGAATGTTCCTGTTCCAATGTTCCAAGGAGAACGCAATGTCGCGTATCGCGAAGGCCGCTGCCGTACTCGCGGGCACCGGCGCCGTCCTGGCCGGCTCCGCCGGTCTGGCCGCCGCCGACGCCGGAGCCCACGGTGCCGCTGTCGGCTCCCCGGGTGTCATCTCCGGCAACCAGGTCCAGGTCCCGGTGCACATCCCGGTGAACCTCTGCGGCAACACCGTCAACGTCATCGGTCTGCTGAACCCGGCGTTCGGCAACACCTGCGTCAACGCCGACCGCGGCCACGACCACGGTGGCTACGGCCACGACGGCTACGGCAACTGAGAGACCGGCCCACCGGTCCGACCCAGCTGAAACGGCGAGAGGCAGCGCCTCCCGCGACCTGCGGCCATCCCCTCCGAGGGGATGGCCGCAGCCGTGTCCGCAGGGCCCGCGTGTCCGCAGGGTCCCGGCTGTACCGCTGTCTCAGGCGTACCGGTAGAGCGACGCATGGCTCAGCAGCGACGACGGCTTGACGCCCCACGGCTCCATCGGCTCGTCCAGGCTGAAGATCCGGCCGCTCTGCGGATCGTTCGGGGAGAGCTTCCTGGCGGGGACGAACCCGGCGTGCGGATGCGCCTTCTGCCAGCGGTCCCACACCAGGTCGCAGAAGGAGTGGTGCAGCCAGAAGACCGGGTCGTTGGGCGAGGTCGCGGTGTTCATCGCGCCGCCCACCCAGCGGTGCACCAGGTTGTGGTTGCGCCAGGGCGGGCCGTTGCCGACCGACCAGCCCTCGAAGGTGTTGCGGAACCCGTTCGGCACGGTGGAGTCCCACGGGGCCGCGTCGTACAGCGGCTCCCTCATCGCGCGGGCCAGATCGGCCCGGCTCGGCAGCGAAACGGGGCGGGCGGGGCGGCCGAAGTTGCGGGTCAGGAACCGGTTGTCGGTCACGCCGACAGTGACCTCCCAATTCCCTTCGCGGTACGCGAAGGGCCCGGTCATCACCTGCTCGTCCGACCTCCTGCCGTCGCCGCCGAGGAAGTCGTCTCCCCAGAGCCCGGCAGCCGGGGTGTTGTCGACCGTCCAGTCCCAGTAGGGCACGGTGACACTGGGGTCGACCGCCTGGAGGGCGCGCTCGAATTCCAGCACGAAGCGCCGGTGCCAGGGGAAGAAGGTGGGCGCCATGTGGGCGACCCGCTTCCCCCGCGAACCGTCCGGCACGTAGTACTCGCCGTGCGTGCGGACGAAGTCGTCGTACTGGCCGGAGCGCTTGACCTCCAGGACGGCGGAGACGAACCGCCTCTTCTCGGTGGCCGTGAGGTCCTTCTGGTTCTTGCGGGTGTACACGAGTCAGGAACCTCCCCGGTCAGAGCTGGTGCATGAGTGTCAACGACAGCTGGGCCGCGCCCAGTTCATCGACCGCGGCGCGCGCCGCCGCGAGGGGCGTCGGGTACGACTCGTAGTGGTCGACCATGCTGAGATAGCTGCCGTCGGCCCGCCGCATGAGGTGCAGCGGCCTGCCGTCGACGGTCACCTCGGTGTAGCCGCCCTCCGCGCGGCCCCGGATGCGCCGGCCCCGGTACATCTCGTCGAACACGTTCCGCAGCTCCTGCGGCGGCCCCGGTGACAGGACGTTCTTCCCGTCGTCGCCCTCCTGGCCCTTGGCGGCCGTCCGCACGATCGGGGCCAGCGCCACCGCCGTACCGCCGACCGCGCCCGCCGCGAACAGGGCGCGCAGCGCACCGCGGCGGGACAGCAGCTCCGGCTGCTTCGTGGGTCCCTGACGACCTGTCGGGTCGGCCGGTCCTGCCTGACCCGACTGCCCTCGCGATCCCGCCCGCTCCCTCCCCGCCGTGCCGCGCGTGGACGTTCTCATCCTGGCTCCTTCCGGTTCACCCCGCTGGTCAGTGCGGTCCGCCGCGCACGCTGCACACGGGGCCGCGCCTTCGGTGACAACGACGGCACGAGGAAACAGTTATTCAGACAAGTCACAACATCGGCGCGCCGACCAGCAGCTGCGGCTCACTCCGCTGCTCCCGGCCCGGCGGCCGTTCGGCCGTACGAGGGGAATGTCCCGCGCCGGGGCGGGAACTTGTCCGACCGGCCCGGCGGGGACGGCCGTCGCCGCCGTGGATGCGCCACGATGACGGCCGGACCAGGGCTGTTCGGCCCGGCGGGAAGGACATCGACGGATGAGGGTCCCGGCACGGCCGGCCGTGCGGCACACGGTTCACCCGGCGGAGGCGGATCTCGCCGACCCGTTGTTCTGGCAACTGCCGTGCGCCGTAAGGCTGGACGCCTTCGCCGCGCTCCGTAAGCTCGGCCGCCCCGTGTACTTCACCGAGCGTCCCGCCACCTGGCGCAGGCCCGAGCAGGGGTTCTACGCACTGGTCAGCCACGCCGACGTGGTGCGGGCCAGCCGGCTGCCCGAGGTGTTCGCCAGCGCCCCCGGTGTCACCACGCCGGAGCCCGCCCGCTGGGTCAGGTTCCTGTTCGGCGATTCCATGGTCAACCTGGACGCCCCGCATCACACCCAGCTCCGCCGGGTGGTCTCCCGGGCCTTCACACCGCGGCTGCTCGCCGCGGCCGATGAGGACATCCGCCGGGTCGCCGGGCGGATCGTGGACGACATGATCGCGCAGCGGCCCGGTGAGTTCGTGGCGTCGGTGGCTTCGCGGATGCCGTTCGAGGTCATCTGCAACCTCATGGGCATCCCGGAGCGCTACCGCGCCGACATCGCGGGCCGTGTCGACCACGCGTCGGAGAACGCGGGCGTGCGGCGCGGCATCGGCGCCCGGCTGCGCGACCCCGGGCGCGGGCTGCGGGCGCTGGCCCGGATGCATCTGATGATGGCGGCACTCGGCCGCGAGCGGCGGCGCCGGCCCACCGGTGACCTGATCTCCGCGCTGGTGCGCGCCGATGTCGACGGGCAGGGGCTCGGCGCCCGCAGCCTGGGCTCGTTCTTCTCGCTGCTGATGGTGGCCGGGGTGGAGACCACCCGGAACGCGATCACCCACGCGCTGACGCTGCTGACCGAGAACCCGGAGCAGCGTGCCCTGCTCACGTCGGACTTCGAGCGGTACGCCGACGGGGCGGTCGACGAGGTCGTACGGCACTCGACGCCGATCATCCAGTTCCGCAGGACGGTACGGACCGAGTACACGCTGGGCGGGCACCTCTTCCGGCCGGGCGACAAGGTGGTCCTCTACTACGCGTCGGCCAACCGCGACGAGGCGGTCTTCACCGACCCGGACGCCTTCGACATCACCCGCAGCCCGAACCCGCATCTGGGGTACGGCGGCGGCGGTCCGCACTTCTGCCTGGGCTCGCACCTGGCGCGGCAGGAGATCAAGGCGCTCTTCCGGGAGCTGCTGAGCCGCCCGCAGGCGCTCCGTGCGGTGGGCCTGCCCGAGCTGGCCGGCTCGAACTTCGACAACAGGGTGCGGGCGCTGCGGTTCGCCTTCGACCCGCCCGTGCAGTGACAGCGGGCGGGCCGGAGGCCACCGCGTGACAGGGCGGGGCGGGGCTACTTCCGCAACTTGGTGACCGGCAGCATGCAGTGTGCGGAGGTGGCGAGCATGCCCTCGTCGCCGACGAAGGCGCTGAGGACCTCCTCGGAGACGGGCCTGCCCGGCACCGCCTCCGGCCACGGCTTGCTCGCGAACATGAAGTGCACCTCGCCGCGGTCGGCCACGGCCTGGAGCCACTCCGGCGGGACCGGGCACTGAGCGCTCAGATACGGCATGTTGATGGCGGCCTGGCCGCCCTCGACGAGCAGCTTGACCGGGAAGCCGGGCCGGGAGCCGTCGGCCAGCGAGCTGCCCAGCGGGATGCCGAGCTCGCCGAAGAGCGTGCGTACGGCGGCCTCACCCGCCTCGGCACCGTCCTTGCCGTCACCGAGTGAATAGGCCAGCAGATAGGGCGTGTTGTTCGTTTCGGGGTCGCCGGACCAGGCGAGCACGGAGAGGGTGCCCAAGTGGTCGCGCTGGACACTGCTTGTGGCGGTGTGGGATGCGGTCATGGCTCGGCACCCTAGTGGCGGGCCGGGACGCCCACGGTGGCCGTTCACCCGGATGGCGGAACCGCGGGCCGCAAACCACCGGTCAGGGCGTACGCGTGTGTCACCGACCCCCGAGCCACGGCGTGGCGTCGCGTCCTTCACCTGGATGGAGCTGACTGAGGGTCACGGAACGCACCGATGGCCCAGCGCAGCGCGCCCGTGCGGCCCGTCGGGTGGACGGTTTGACCAATAGCTCACGATTCCGCGGATTCAGATTCCGTCACCTTCACCAGTGCACGAGTTCGAAGTTCACGAGTACACGAGTTCACCGGTACACGAGTTCACGAGGAGAAGCCCATGCCGCATTCACGCCGTCGGTTGAGGGGCGCATGCATCGCTGGTGTGGCCACCGGTCTTCTCCTGACCGGTGCGGGCGGCGCGCACGGAGCACTGAAGCCGCCGCCCCCTCCCGCCCCGTCCCCCTCCGGATCCGCTCCTGTGGCGCCGAAGGATGCGGCACCCGCGGCGAAGGACTCCGTACCCACTGCGCCGAAGGGCCCCCTGCCCGCCGTGCCGAAGGACTCCGTGCCCGCGGTGGGCGCCTACCTGGACTACGGGCCGGAGGGCATCGCCCGGATGGCGGACCTCTCGCACTGGCTGGGCGGTGCGGAGCTGCGGGTGGGGCACACCTACCTGCCGGGCGACGTCTGGTCGAACATCGAGGGGCAGCCCGACTTCCTCAGCCCCTGGGCGAAGTGGCGGCGCGCCAAGCCCGACCGGATGTTCGTGCTCAACGTGCCCATGCAGGAGCACAACGAGGACAATCTGTCGGACGACGAGGTCCGGGACCTCATCGGCCAGGGCGCCCGGGGCGACTTCGACGACCACTACCGCAAGCTGGCCACCCGGCTGGTGCGGCTGGGGGTCCCCGACACGGTGATCGTGCTGGGCTGGGAGATGAACGGCACCACCTACACCCAGCGCTGCGGCCCCGACCCGCAGGGCTGGAAGACGTACTGGAAGCGGATCGTCACCGCGATGCGCTCCGTCCCCGGCCAGAAGTTCAAGTTCGACTTCACGCCCAACCGCGGCCCGGACGACATCCCCTGGACGCAGTGCTACCCGGGCGACCGCACGGTGGACATCGTGGGGATGGACTCGTACGACCAGCCACCGGGCGACACCTTCGAGGATCAGGTGAAGGGTCCGTACGGGCTCCAGGCGCAGGTCGACTTCGCGACCGCGCACAAGAAGCAGATCTCCTACCCCGAGTGGGGTCTCTACAGGAACGGCGACGACACCGACTACATGCGCGGGATGCTGGCCTGGTTCGACGCGCACAGACCGCTCTACCAGACCATCACGGACTACTGCCCGCACGGTGTGTGGCAGTGCGACGAGAACCCCGACGCGTCGAAGATCTTCCGGACCGCGGTGTCCCAGGAGACCGAGCAGGAGCCGGGCACCGAACCGAGCACCGAACCGAGCACGGAGCCGAAGCCGACCGAGCCGGAGCCGACGGAGCCGGAGCCGATGGGTGGGAAGCGGTGGTGCGTCCGGATCGACCTGGGCAAGTGGGCCAACCCCTGGTTCAAGCCCCGGAAGATCTGCTGGACCCTGCCGAAGGACTGACGGCGAAGGGTTGACGGGACGGCCGGCAGGACGGCGGGCGGCAGGACGGCGGGCGATCACCGCCCGCTGTCGGGTGACCCGCCCGCCCGCCGCCCGCCGATCCGGATGCGCCACTCGCGCGCCACGGGCCCGAGGGAACGCACCGCGTCGGCCGCCCGGTCCCGGCCCGCCAGCTGGGCCGCGTACAGGTTCAGCGCCGGGGCGAGCGCTGCCGGTGCGAGCAGCAGCCGCTGGTTGGTCACCACGGCCGGGCGCCAGTGGCTCTTGTACGGCTCGGTGCCGCGCAGCAGGCTGATGACGGTCCGGCCGCTGTCCGCCGCGTGCCGGGCGTCGCGGCGCAGCAGCATCGTCGCCACGTCGACCTTCTTCGTACGGAGCTCGGGGTCGGCGCCGTACAGATAGCCGCCGCTGAGCTGTGCGGACTGGAGCGTGACATTGGCGGCGACCACCGCGCCGTCCAGCCGGTACTCGGTGAGCGCCGCGTCGCCGTCCCTGACCATGCGCTGGGTGGCGCGTGTCAGGTGTTCGGCGAACCGGGGCCTGAGGTGCTCGGGTGTGACCCCGCGCCCGCGCCACTGGAGCTCGTGCAGCCGCAGCAACTCCCGGATGGTGCAGGGCACTTCGTGCTCGGCGACGGCGCGCTCCTCGATCCGCAGCGCGTCGAGCTTGCGCAGCTTGGCCCGGACCCGCTGGGCCCGTGCGGAGGCCAGCCGCTTCACCAGCTGGTCGATGGGTTCGGCGGGCAGTTCGAGGCAGACCGAGTCACTGAGCCTGCGCCGGGCCCCCGTCCAGCGGGCGTACAGCTGCTCGGCAGCGGCTCCCGGCCGCACCTCGCGCAGGTCGATCACCGCGTACCGGGCGGCCCGGCGCAGCCCCTCGGCGAGCGCGGTGAGCGTACGGGGCGGCTGCGAGCCGTCGATGAGGACATCCGAGAAGTCGGAGATGCCGCCGCCCAGCGGGACCAGCAGCGGCAGCGGCCGGTGGACGAGCATCAGCGGGGCGGCTCCCACCAGCCGTCCGCCACGCCGGACGAGCACCACCCGCAGCCGGCCCGGTGTGCCGTACGAGAGCCACCAGGAGTGCAGCCAGGGGTGGCTCTGGAACGGGGTGGCGGTGGCGCAGCCGCGGTGCAGCGCCATCCACTGGGTCTCCAGCGCCGCGAACTGCCGCTCGTCGCGGCACAGCGTCACGGACAGGCCGGTACCGGCACCGGTTCCGGTCGCGGTCCCAGTTCCGGTTCCAGCCCCGGTCCCGGCCCCGGTGGCCACCGCCATCAGACGTGTTCCTTCTGCTGGGCGGGCTCGGCGAGCGCGTCGGACCCGGTGGCCTGGGCGGGCGCCGGGACCGCGGTGCCGGTGTTGCCCTGCTTGCGGCGCGGGCGGACCAGCAGCGCGAGGGCGCCGACGAGGCCGCCCGCGCAGCCGCCGACGGCGATACCGACCGGCAACGAGGGCGAGACGGCGGCCGACGGCGGGACGGCCTTGGAGAACAGGACGAGGCGGACGCCGGTGCTGTCCGAGGCGCCGTTGGCGCCGGCGGTGAGCGCTCCGGCCACCGCGTTGGCGATGTGGGCGGCCGTGCCGGGGCGCGTCGCGCTGCCGGTGATGCCGATCATCGGGGACTCGGGTGAGGTCTCCGTCCTGACGTGCCGCCCCAGCGTCCGTGCCGGGACGCCCGCGGCCGGCTGCGCCGCGGCGAGGGTCGACGCACTGGTGGAGATACGGCCGTACGCCTGGGCGAAGCCGAGGGCGGTGGCCGGGTCTGAGCCCTTGGCGGGCGCGGCGACGACATAGCTGGTGGCGGCGTAGTCGGGCGCCGCGAGCGCTCCGTACGACGCACTGCCGACCACACCGACGAGTGCGCACAGCGGCAGCGGCCACCAGCGCGGCAGCGCGGCAGCGCGGCGGCGGACGGCCCGTCCGATGGTGCGGGGGATGGCGCGGTGCTCTTCGCTGGGCGAATCAGGCATGGGGCTCACTTCTCCGTCGGGATCTGCGTCGGGGGTCTGCGTCGGGGGTCTGCGTCGGCACGGGGTTACGGAACGGACCTGGGCTTACGGAACGGGCGTCACGAACGGAGGGCGTACGCGCGGAACGGCCGGGGCGGCCTCGGCGGCGCGGGCGTACACCCCGAGCAGGCTGCCGGCGCTGCGCGCGATGTCGTAGTGGCCGACCACCGCAGGCGGCTCCAGCCTCCGTACACCCAGCTCCAGTTGGTGACGGAGCGCCGCCTCGAACGCCCCGGCGCCGCCCGGCACCCGTACCGCGCCCGGCACCGGCTCCGCCGGCAGGTCGTCGAGCGCGGGGCAGGCGGCGTGCAGCACCGGAAGACCGGCGGCCAGTGCCTCGACCACCGCGAGCCCGAAGGACTCCTCCTCGGACGCGGAGACGAAGACGTCCACCGCGTCCAGGACAGCGGGGACGGTCGGCCCGGTGTGCGGCCCGTCGGGCAGCGCGTCGCACTCGCCGAGGAAGTGGACGCGGTCACCGGCCCCCAGCCGCCCGGCGAGCGCCCGCAGCGGCTCCCGCTCGGGCCCGTCCCCGGCCAGCACCAGCCGGACCCCGGGCAGTGCGGCGACCGCCCGTACCAGCAGGTCGAACCGCTTGCCCGGCACCAGCCTGCCGACACCGCCCACCACGAAGTCGCCGGCCGGGATGTCGAGCAGGGCCCGGGTGGCGGCCCGTACCTGCGGGTCGTGCCGGAACCGCGCCCCGTCGATGCCGTTCGGTACGACATGGATGCGCCGCGCCGGGATGCCCCAGCGGCGCAGCCGGTCGGCGACGGTCGACGACACCGCGACGGTCGCGGACCCCAGCCGCTCGGTGCGCAGATACAGCGCGCGGGTGGACGGGGTGAGCGGGCGGCCCTCGATGTACCGCTCGCCCAGCGAGTGTTCGGTGGCGATCGTGGTGCGGACCCCGGCCAGCCGGGCCGCGATCCTGCCGTACACACAGGCGCGGTACAGATGGGTGTGGACCAGGTCGTACCGGCCGCGCCGGATCAGCCGGGTCAGCCGGGGGAGCGCGGTGAGGTCGCGGTTGCCGCCCATCCCCAGATGGGTGACGGAGACCCCGTCGGCGCGCAGCCCGTCGGCGACCGGACCGGGGTTGGTGAGGGTGACCACGTCGCACTCGACGGGCAACCGGCGCAGCAGCAGCCGCAGTTGCTGCTCGGCGCCGCCGACACCGAGCCCGGTGATGATGTGCAGGACCCTCACCGGCTGCCTCCGGGCGCCGGCTGCCGCAGTTGGCGCAATTGACGCAGCTGGTGCAGCTGGTGCAGCGCCCGTTTGGTGTCCAGCCGCAGGCCCCGGTCGGCGTGGCTGATGTGGGTGCGGGCCAGCGCGTGGTCGCCGGCGAGCGGCCCGGGGGCGATGGCACAGCCGTAGGAGTATCCGGCGTCGCGCACGGCGTCGACGGTCCGCCGGTCGAGGGTGCCGTACGGGTAGCAGAAGCCCTCCGGTGCGACCCCGGTGATCCGGCGGAGCAGCTCGCGGCTCCCCCGGGTCTCCTGGCGCAGCTCGTCGTCGGCCAGCTCGGTGAGGTCCTGGTGGTACAGGCCGTGCGAGCCGATCTCCATGCCGGCCGCGGCGGCGGCCCGGATGCCGTCCTCGGTGAGGAGCGGCTTGCGCGGGCCGAGCGCGTCCCAGGCGTTCTCGCCGCCCGGCCTGCCGGGCAGCACGAACAGGGTGGCCGTGCACCCGTGGAGCTTCAGCAGCGGCAGCGCGTGGTCGGTGAAGTCGCGGTAGCCGTCGTCGAAGGTGAGCCCGACAAGACCGCGCCCGCGCCCCTCGGCGCGGGCCCGCAGCAGGGCCCCGACGCCGACGCCGGTCAGCCCGCGCCGTCTGAGCCGGCGCAGCTGGTGGCCGAGGCGCTCGGGCGAGACGGTGATGCCGTACGGGTCGTCGGCCGGGTCGGCCACCGAGTGGTACATCAGGATCCACGGCTGGATACGGGACCGGGGCGCGGGCGGAGCGGCGTCACGTGACGCCGTATCAGCGGACATGGCGGAACCTTCGCTTGGTGAGATCGAGCAGGCCGACGATTTCGGGGGCGCGCAGCGCCAGTGCCGCCGCCGCGAACACACCGGGCACCAGCAGGCAGCCGGCCGCCAGGCTCGCCACCGCGCCGGGGATCAGCGGTGCGGCGAACAGGCCCACCGCGCAGGCGGCGACGGCTGCGGCGGACAGCCTGGCGAGCGTCAGGGCGACCCCGCGTACATGGATGGAGACGACCCGCGAGCCGAGCCCGCGGAGCAGCAGCACAGCGGTGACGGTGATCCCCAGGGCGTTGGACGCGGTGATGCCGTAGACCCCCCACGGGCCGACGGCGAGCGCGCCGGCGACCCCGTTGACGAGGAGTCCTGCGGCCATCGCGGCGGCCGGGAACCAGGTGGGGCGCACCGTCGAGAAGAACGGTCTGCCCAGCGCGCCCACCAGACACTGCCCGAGCAGCCCGAGGGCGTAGACCCGCATGATGGAAGCGGTGGTCGCGGTGTCGGCTGCGCTGAACGCACCGCGCTGGAAGAGGACTTCGATGATCTGCGGCGCGTAGGCGACGACGACCGCCGTACCGGCCAGCACGACGACCCCGGCCAGCGCCAGATCGCGTTCGACCCGGCGCCGCGCCTGGTCGCCCTCGCCGTCGGCGACGGCCTTGGCGACCACCGGGAAGGTGACCGTGCAGATCATCAGCGACAGCATCATCGGCACCTGCGCGACCTTCTGCGCGTAGTTCAGGTGCGAGATGGACCCGGCGGGCAGCGAAGCGGCCAGGAACCGCTCGACGAGGACCTGGGACTGACGGCAGACGGTGAAGATGAGGACGGGCGCCAGCACCCCGAGACCGAGCAGAGCGGGCCGCGCGGCGGGGACCACGCCGGTGAGCGGAGCCTTGCCGTTGAGCAGGGTCTGGCCAGTGAGTACGGTTTCGCCGCCGGACGGCCGTACGGCCAGGTGCCTGACGAAGGCGGGCAGTTGGGCCAGCACCATCAGGACGCTGCCCGCGGCGACCCCGGCCGCGGCGGCGCGCACCCCCCACAGGGAGTGCAGCACCAGCATGGTGACGATGATGCCGACGTTGTACGCGACATAGATCGTGGCGGGCGGCAGATAGCTGCGGTGCGCCCGCAGCGCCGCGCTGAGATAGCCGGTGACCCCGAACGAGAGCACGGTGAGCGCGGTCAACCGCGTGCACTGGACGGCGACTTGCGGCTCGGCGAGGCCGGGTGCGAGCAGCTCCACGATCACCGGGGCGCCCAGCACGAGGAGCCCGGTGGTGCAGCCGAGCAGGACGAGCAGCCGCGGCAGGGTGGCCGAGACCAGACTCCGTACGGGGTCCGGGTGCTCCCCCGCGGCGCGGCGGGCCAGCGCGTGACTGAAGGCCGGTACGAGCACCAGCGCCATCGCGTCCTCGATGAGCAGCGTGGACGCCATCTCCGGCACGGTCCAGGAGATCAGGAAGGCGTCGCTGTCGCTGCCCGCGCCGAAGAGGTGCGCGATGCTCTGGTCCCGGACCAGACCGAGCACCGACCCGGCGACGGTCAGCGCCGCGGTGATCGCGGCGGCCCTGGCCAGTACCTTCCCGAGCCGTGGCGGCCCCTGCTGCGGCACGGGCGGCGTGTGGACCGCGACGGGCGGCAGCGGCACTCCGGTACGGGCCGCGGCGCGCGGGCCGGTGCCGGTGGCCGTCTCGTTCATCCGGTTCATACGGCGCCCGGCCGTACGGAGGCGGGCGTCCGGGCGGCGCCGGGGGACGCCGGGCCCGGAGTGACGGCGCCGGGAAGCGCCGGGCCCCGAGTGACGGCGCCGGGCTCCGGTCCCGTCAGCGCCCACCAGGCGATGAGGCCGAAGACGATGCCGGTGAGCGCGGTGGCGGGGCCGCCGATGTCCGCATACAGGAAGTCGACCGTCTGCCAGAGCATCAGACCCACCGCCATGAGCCCGCAGTCGGCGGCCGCTCCGCTCCGTCTGCGCGCGGAGAAGAGGCGGCGTGCCCCGCCCGCCAGGAGAGCGGCCCAGCTGCCGGCCAGCGCGGTGATCCCGACGAGGCCCTGTTCGCTGAGGACCAGCAGATACATGTTGTGCGGCGAGAGCAGCGGCTGGCGCTGGAAGGCGTGGCCCGCGCCCGCCGTGTCGGAGCCCGACGAGAGCCCCAGCGAGGCGTGTCCGTCGCGGTAGGCGGGGAATCCCTTCAGGCCGACACCCGTCGCGGGATCGTCGCGCCACATGCCGACCGCCGCCGCCCACATCGTGTACCGGTCGGTGACCGACTGGTCGGGGGCCGCGGTGACCTGGGTGATCGAGCCCAGCCGCTCGGTGATGAGCTGCGAGCCGACCCCGAATCCGCCGACGAGCACCACGGCGACCGCGACCGCGGCGGTCAGTGCGCGCACCGCCGTACGCAACCCGGCGAGCAGCACGACGGCGAGCACCGCGACCGCCGTGGCGATCCACGAGCCGCGGCTGAAGGAGAACGCGAGGGGCAGCACCAGCGCCACCGCGGCGGCGGTCGCGGCCGGGCGCACCCAGCGGGGCGCGCCGGGCGGCGGTCGCAGCGCGAGCCCGGTGGCCACGACCATCCCGAACGCCACGATGGTGGCCATCCCCATGACGTCGGTGGGGCCGAAGGTGCCGACGGCCCGGATGTCGGAGCCCATGTAGGAGGCGCCGCTGCGGGTCGCGTACTGCCAGACGCCGAACCCGCCCTGGACCAGGGCGAGTACGACGAAGAGTCCGGCCACGAACCGGAAGTCGCGGGCGTCCCTGAGCAGCAGTACGACGGCCGCCGGCACCAGCACGAACACCTGGAGGTAGCGCACGAAGCCGGGGAGCGCGGCCACCGGGTCGGCGGCGGTCACGGTGGCGACGGCCAGCCCCACCACCGGAACGCCCAGCACGACAGCGGCGGCCGGGCTCAGCGGACGCGACCCCGGTCCCGTCCCGCGCAGCAGCCGTACCGCGCAGAACAGCACCAGGAACGCCGAAGCCATGTCGGACACGGAGATGTTGGTGGAGGTGCTCGACCCGTTCCCGTACTCGAAGGGGACGGCCAGCAGCACGACGGGCGCGGCCACGGGCAGCACCGGCCACCAGCGGGCGAGCCGCCCGGAGAGCGGCGGGGCGGGCGGTCCGGTACGGGGCCGGGGCAGCACGGGGGCCGGGGTGAGGACCGTCACGGTCAGCTGCCCCCCAGCCGGAAGAGCGAGCCGGCGGTCCTGGCCAGGATGCAGATGTCCTGCCAGAGCGACCAGCTGTCGATGTAGTGGTTGTCGAAGCGGGCCCGGTCCTCGATGGAGGTGTCCCCGCGCAATCCGCTGACCTGGGCGAGCCCGGTGATCCCGACGGGCATCCGGTGTCTGGAGCGGTAGCCGGGGTGGCTGCCGGAGAACTGGGTGACGAAGTAGGGGCGTTCGGGTCGCGGCCCGACCAGGCTCATGTCCCCGCGCAGGACGTTCCACAGCTGCGGCAGCTCATCGAGCGAGGTCCGGCGCAGCAGGTTGCCGACCCCGCTCATCCGGTGGTCCCTGGCGACGCTCCACCGGGTCGCCGACTCGTGGTCGTCGGCCGGGCGCAGCGTACGGAACTTGAGCAGCGTGAACACGCGTCCGTCCATGCCGATCCGTTCCTGCCGGAAGACGACACCCGGCCCGTCGGCGACCCGTACGGCCAGCGCGCACAGCGCCATCACGGGCGCGGCGGCGAGCAGCGCGAGGCAGGCGAGGGAGGCGTCGAGGGCGCGCTTGCCCCAGCGGCCCGTACGGTGTCCGGGCACGGCCAGCGGCCGGACGGCGAACCCCCACAGATGGTCGGCCGAGACCCTGCGGTACCCGGGCCCCGACGTCTCGACGAGCCACAGCCGCACGCCGTATCCGCCGAGCAGCCGGACCAGCGCCTGGTCGTCGGCCGCTGCCCTGCCGGGGCCGACGAACAGCGCGTGGCGAACCGTGGTCTGGATGACGGCCCGGCCGATCTCCTCATGGGTCGCAAGCACGGGCAGTGCGGAACTCCCGTCCCCGGCAGCGGGTCCGTCCTCGGCAGGGGTGCCGGGGCCGCTCTCCACCAGGCCCACCGGCCGCATCCCGTACGCCGGGTGCGCGTACAGCGCGGCACTGATCTGCTGGGCGGCGGCGCCACCGCCGACGATCAGCGCCGACTGGCTGCGCCGTGCGCCGACGGTACGCACCAGCTGGTGGACCGCGCCGCGGACCGCGCAGCCGGTGAGCGTCTGCGCGGTGACCGCGGTGGCGAGCACCGTCCAGTCGAGGACGTGCCAGGGCCCGACGGCCGCGAGGCACGCGGCCGCCGTGCACCACAGGACCAGCGCATGGCCGAGCAGCGCGGGCAGTTCGAGCAGCGCCGATGGGGAGAGCCTGCGCCGGTAGAGGCCGCCGCGGAGGTGCAGGGCCAGATGCAGCGCGAGCAGCGGTACGAGGACCAGCGGCGCCAGCCGCAGCCCCGGCACCAGCGCGCCGGTGGCGACCAGGGCGAGGGTGTCACCCGCGATGAGCGGGGCCGCGGTGCGACCCCGCCGCAGCCCCGCAGGCCGTACCGGCTCCGGCCGCGTACCGTCCGCGCTCCGCGGCGGGTGGATCGCGGGCACGGGCCGCTGCACGGCCGTGGCGGGGCCACCGCCGTGGCCCGTCCGGGAAGCAGGTGCGCTGTCCATCGTCATCGGCTGATGCGCTCCCTCGTCGTGGATTGGGGCAGACCGAGGAGCCGGCGGTACAGCTCCGAGACCGCGGTGGCCGTGTGCCGCACATCGAAGTTCGCCCGTGCGTGGGCTCCGGCCTCGCGGCCGAGCGCCTCCCGCAGCGGGGCGTCGGCCAGCAGCTTCCCGACCGCGCGCGCCAGCGCGCGCGGGTCGTCCGGCGGGACGAGCCCGTGCCGGTCGTGGCCCGGCGGCAGGCTCTCCCGGGCGCCGTTCACATCGGTGAGGACGACGGGCCGCCCGCAGGCCATCGCTTCGAGCGGGGCCAGCGCCATGCCCTCCCAGCGGGACGGCAGGACGACGAGGTCGGCGGCCCGCAGCCAGTCGCGCGGCCCGTCGACCGCTCCGGCGAACAGCACTCCGGGCGGCGCGGTCCTGGCCAGCGCCTCCCGGTCGGGACCGTCCCCGACCAGTACGAGCCGGGCCCCGGGCACCGCACAGAGAATCTCGGGCCAGGCCCGCAGGAGTACGTCCTGCCCCTTCTGCCGGCAGAGCCGGCCGACACAGACGACGACAGGGCCGGTGCCGGCTGCCAACGGCCCTGCGGCGGAGCCCGGTTCGGCGCCGGAACCGGCGTCGGCGCTGAACTCGCCGAGGTCGACGCCGTTACGGATCACTGCCCAGCGGGCGGCGATCCCGGCCGCCTCACCGGCCCGCCGTTCGGCCTCGCTGACGCACAGGACGCGCTCGGCCCACCGGGCCGCGTACCGCTCCCAGGCCAGCGCGAGCCGTGCGGTGCCGCCGCCGACCGCCTCGAACGACCAGGCGTGCGGCTGGAAGACCGTCGGCACGCGCCCGCGCACGGCGAGCCGCGCGGCCAGCCCGGCCTTGGAGCTGTGCGCGTGCACCACGTCCGGGCGGCAGGCGCGGATCAGCCGGGCGGCGGCAGCGGTCTCTGCGGCCAGCCCCGGCCCCGGCGCCCGCCCGGCCGGCCAGGGACGGACATGGGCGCCGGACCCGGCGAGCGCCCATGTCAGACCGGCGCCGGGGGGACAGGCCACAACTGTTCTGATTCCTTCGGCGATTTGCGCCCGCACCAGGTCGGTGACCACGCGGGCGACTCCGCCTTCCACCGGCTGCACGAGATGAAATACCGTCAGCCGGCGTCCGAGGGAAATGTTTTCTGGCAGCACGTGTGCGGCTCTCTTAGTACCTGACCCGGAGATCGGTTTCCCCGGGGTGCGCGGAGCGGATGGCTCAGCGGCGCGAATCCGTCTGCACGAGGAGCACGCCGGGAAAAGACCCGCTGCTTTCGGCGGAGAAGTGGAAGTCCGGACGGCCGGCGCCGCAGGGGAGAACGGGCTGCGGACCGAATGCGCCGGATCCGTTGCCCGTCGGACGGGAGACGGCGGAACGCGCCTCGTCCGGCGGTGCGCCCAAGCCGCACGGCACAGCGAGACCCGTCGTTTTTCGCATTGACTGCTCTCCCGTCTCGACAATTGCAACCAAGCAGCCCAAGCGGCCCAAGCAGGAGTGCACTTTGTCAGAAAGCGGGGTGGAAAATCAGCCAGTACTTGCACATACCGCCGTACGGCGGATCAACCGAATGCACTGAATTCCCTTGTGGCAGTGGGCAATAGACCCCGCGTGGACCCGCGAAGCTCCCCAACGGGTGACGGCGCGTACCCCGCTGAAGAAGCATTCGTTAAACGCGTGCGGGAAACGACGGGGAAATACGGGACCACGCGAATACAGAAGACGAACTGATGGATGAGCGGCCCGTTCCCCGCTGCCACCGCCGGCGGAACCCGCGCAGCACGGCGCACCCCGCGCACAGGGGGCTCGCCCCGACGGACCGCCGCACTCGTGCGCTACGGCAAACGAGTGAACGGGCGGAACCAAACTCGGCCCCTGGAGTTGATCAGGGTGCTCCACTTCCGGGCAAAAATGCAGAAAAGGGACCACAGTGATCAAGAAGATTCTGGCCACCGCAGCCGTCACCGCCTCGATCGTCGGCGCCGGCGCGACCCTGGCCCCGCAGGCCCTGGCCGTCGGTAACGACAACGGCACCACCTCCGCCAGCGGCAACGGTGCCGAGCAGGCCTTCGGCAACTCGGCCACCAAGGGCAGCCAGAGCCCGCAGCTCAGCCTGGTCCAGGGCTCGCTGAACAAGCCCTGCCTCGGTGTGCCGGTCAAGGCCAACGTGGGCTCCCTCATCGGCCTCATCCCGATCGCCGTTCAGGACATCCCGGTCCTGTCCTCGCCGCAGAACCAGCAGTGCACCGAGAACTCCACCCAGGCGAAGGGCGACGAGGCCCTGTCGCACATCCTGGACAACATCCCGGTCCTCTCGGGCAACGGTGCGGCGAACCGGGGCTGATCTCCTCGCTGCTCCCACGTGGCCGCCGCAGACAGGACGTTGCGGCGGCCACGCGTGTGTCCGCACGCCGCCCCGACCGGATCCCGGAGAGCATTCGGGTTGAGTTGACGCCTGGCACCCTGCACAGAGTTTCCCCAGGGCGCACCGATCGTTAGCAGTCCTGCAGTGGTGTTCATGAAAAGGCAACTGGACACGCGTCGCGATGGTCGTGGCTGCGGGAGACACCGCTGCAGGAAGGATCGACATGAAGTTCAAGAAGGCTGCTGTTCTCGCCGCCGGCGTCATGATGGCCCTGGGCGCCGCTGCGCCCGCCATGGCGGACGCGGGCGCGGAGGGTGCGGCCATCGGCTCGCCCGGTGTCCTCTCCGGCAACGTCATCCAGGTTCCGATTCACGTTCCGGTGAACGTCTGCGGCAACAGCATCAACGTCATCGCGCTGCTGAACCCGGCGTTCGGCAACACCTGCATCAACAAGTGACGTACGGCTCTCCCGCGAGGGCGAGTCGCTGAAGTGGCCCCGCCGGGTCTCCCAGGACCCGGCGGGGCCACTTCGCCGTACGCGGCTGAACAGTGCAGAAACGTTCGCCGTCCCGGGGTTTCCCCTGCGGGCAGGGATCGTTAGCCACGGTGAAGGCGGCGCACCGGCACCCCTCCTGGGCGGTGTCGTGGCGCGAGAGTCGCAGCTGTGAACAGCGCTGCCGGAGAAGAGTATTCGACATGAAGTACGCAAAGGCCGCCGCAGTCGTCGCCGGTTCCATGATGGCGATCGGCGCGGGCGCGGCCACCCCCGCGTTCGCCGCGGCGCCCCCGGCCATGCCCCCGATGAGCCTCAACGGCGGACTCGACCAGGCCACGCAGTCACTTCAGACGGGGGCAGCGGTCCCGGTGGCCGCGCTCGCCGACACCGCGACCAGTGTGGTTTCGGGCAAGGCCGACGCCCCCGAGAAGGTCATGGGCCTCGCCCGCCAGGCCACCCCGATGCTGGGCGGCGTGCAGCTGGGCAGCCAGTAGCAGCCCCGGTCCCGGTATCTGCCGCGACACGAAAGTGGCGGTACCCGCGTCGTCCGCGGATACCGCCACTTCTGCTGTCCGGTCCGGGGACCGGGCTTCACCGGACGAACCGGATCAGGGTGTCAGCGGTTGACGCAGGTGTTGCCGAACGCCGGGTTCAGCAGACCGATGACGTTCACGGTGTTGCCGCAGACGTTGACCGGAATGTGGACGGGGACCTGGACCAGGTTGCCCGAGAGGACACCCGGCGAGCCCACGGCCGCACCCTCGGCGCCGGCGTCGGCGAACGCGGAGCCGGCGGCGCCGCCGGCGGCGAGGCCCGCGGTGGCAAGGACGAGAGCTGCCTTCTTGGCAGTGTTCATGGGAGTTGCACCTTCTCTTCGATGTTGTGCCCTGAATCAGGACTCACTCGATTCGCAACGAATAGTTGGGGGCAGCGACACGGCCGGGCGACCCACGGAACCTGTTCGGCCCAATGGGGAAGACCCCTGGCCACCGGCTGCGTCAACCCACTTGCCGCGCGCCTGCGACATGGAAGCCATATGAGTGAAGCGCCGGAACCAATCGCCGATCCGGCAGTTGATCAGAGCGCTCCGGAAGCGGGCACTCGTGCGACAACAGAAGGACGCGATATGATCAAGAAGGCTGTGGCCACTGCGGCGGCCACCCTCACGATGGCAGGCGCGGGCGCGATGATGGCGTCGCCGGCCATGGCAGTCGGCCACGACGGCGGCACCACGTCGCTGAGTGGCAACGGAGCCCAGCAGGCGTTCGGCAACTCCGCCACGTACGGCAACATGAGCCCGCAGATCGGCCTCATCCAGGGCTCGCTGAACAAGCCCTGCATCGCCCTGCCGGCCAAGGCCAACCTCGGTTCGCTCATCGGCGTTGTCCCGATCTCCGTCCAGGACATCCCGGTCCTGTCCTCGCCGCAGACCCAGCAGTGCACCGAGAACTCCACCCAGGCCAAGGGTGACGAGGCGCTGTCGCACCTCCTGGACAACATCCCGATCCTCTCGGGCAACGGCGCCGGGAACGGCCGCTGATCACCGCCGCTCCTCCGACCTCCGGACACTGACGTCCTGGTGGAGCACTGAAGTGGCCCCGGTAGCAGCGCGAGCTGCCACCGGGGCTTCTTCATGTCCGTCCCGCCGTCCGTCCTCGCCAGGGGCGCCGGCGCCTCACCCGCGCCGGAACAGCACCACGTCGCCGGGCACCGTCGGCGGCACCGCCGTGTACCCGGGCAGCGGGTCGCCCCGCTCCCCCCGTGTCTGGAGGCCGACGCACTCCGTTGCGTACAGCCCGGCGCCGTCGAGCAGCCGCTCCTCGTGGCCGGGTGCCCGCAGCCGTACGAACAGCCGCTCGCCCGGCGCGGTCACCGCGTCCCACAGCGCGTCGAGCCGGTGGCCCCCGTCGGGTCCGTTCCCGTCGCCCAGCGCGTACGGCAGAACGGACCACCCGGGGTCGCCCGCGGCACACCGCAGCAGTTGTTCGCGTGGCCCGGGCAGCACCTCGAACGAGACCACCCGCCCGCGGTACCCGGCGCGGCGCAGCCCCGTCACATACGCGCCGGCGTCCGCGCCCGCGTCCAGGACGAGATCGATCTCGGCGTCGGCCAGCAGCTGGGCGAGTTCGCGGTACGGGCCGCGGCCCCGGTGCCGCTCCCGCGCCGCGGCCCGCAGGAAGCGTGCGTAGCTCCGCACCCCCGCCGGCCACCGCTTCCACCGCCCGCTGTCGGCGCGTTCGTGGAGGAGGGCGAAGGCCGGGCCCGCCGCGACGTACACCGCGGGGTGCAGAGCGGCGAGGCGGGCGGCCGCGCTGTGCTGCCGGGCGGCGCCGGACCCGCCGATCCAGACCAGCCGGGCGCCGCTCTCCCGGATGCGGGCCGCCAGCGCCGCCCACTCCTCGGCGGTGGCCGCCCGGCCGGGCAGCGGCTCGGCGCCCGCGACCCGCGCGTCGGGATAGCGCACCAGCAGTTCAGCGGTCGGCAGTTCGGCCACTTCGCCGGTCGGCACTTCGGCTGTCAGCAGATAGTGACTGAGCCCCGCACGCTGTGCGGCCCGGACGGTGTCGAGCAGCAGGTCGGGTCCGTACACCTGCGCCGCCGGCCGTCCGCCGGACCGCGCAGCCCGGGCCGGGCCGCGCCCGGCAGGGAGGTTGAGCGCCGCCGAGCGCAGCAGCCGCTGGAGGCCCGGGGCGCGGCCGGCGTCCGCGAGGGTGTCCGTGCCGCAGAGGTGGACATCCGCCGCCGCGCCCCGCAGCGCGAGGCGTACGAGCTCCTCAGCGGCCGGCGCGGGGGCGAGCGGGGTGAGCGGGATACCGGCGCAGCGGACCGTGCGGGGCGGGCCGCCGGCGGGCGGTTCCTGGTGGCCTTCGGTACGGGGGATCGCGTGGCTCATGCGCCGCCCATCGGTTGCGGTATCGGGGTGATGCCACCGGGGCATCCAGCTCGAACGATCCACAAGCTAGTTCGTTATGCCCCACTATGCGCTGAGTAACACGATTGGACGGAAGACATCCGATGAGGAGACCCTGAGCGACGCAGATCACCACTTGATCTGGTACATCGCAGTGGGATAAGTGGGTACTCTCAGCACGGACTGCATTAAGTTACTGCTTAGTAATCACTTGAGAATCACTGTCACCACTGGATCCCCACCTCGCAGGCCCGAGGAGCCCCCATGCAACTCGCCGCGATCATTGTGTCGCTGGTACTCACCGTGGTCGGTGTCGCACTGTTCGCCCGAGCCATCGGCCAGATCTACCGCTATGTACGGCTCGGTCAGAACGTGCCCGCGGGCACCCGCACCGCCGAGCCCGCCCAGCGGACGATCACGGTGGTCAAGGAGTTCCTCGGCCACACCCGGATGAACCGATGGGGCATCGTCGGGTTCGCGCACTGGTTCGTCGCGGTCGGCTTCTTCTCGCTGATCCTGACCCTGATCAACGCCCTCGGCCAGCTCTTCAAGGCCGACTGGGTCCTGCCGGTCATCGGCCACTGGCTGCCGTACGAGATGTTCGTCGAGTTCATCGGTGTGATGACGACGCTCGGCATCCTCGTCCTGATCGTGATCCGCCAGCTGTCGAAGCCGGACCGGCCGGGCCGCAAGTCCCGCTTCGCGGGCTCCAACTTCGGCCAGGCGTACTTCGTCGAGGCCGTCATCCTCATCATCGGCCTGGCGATCTACTCGCTGCGCGGACTTGAGGGCGCACTGGCAGGCGTGCACAGCTACGACGCCGCGTACTTCCTCTCGTACCCGCTCGTCGCGGCGTTCCGCGGGGCCGGCACCGGCACGCTGCAGAACATGATCTACCTGACCGCGATGGTCAAGATCGGGACGTCCTTCATCTGGATGATCGTGGTCGGGCTCAAGACGGACATGGGCGTCGCCTGGCACCGCTTCCTCGCCTTCCCCAACATCTGGTTCAAGCGCGACGCGCAGGGCGGTACGGCGCTCGGCGCGCTGCTGCCGATGACATCGGGCGGCAAGGAGATCGACTTCGAGGACCCGGGCGAGGACGACGTGTTCGGCGTCTCGCAGGTCGAACACTTCTCCTGGAAGGGCCTGCTGGACTTCTCCACCTGCACCGAGTGCGGCCGCTGCCAGTCGCAGTGCCCCGCCTGGAACACCGGCAAGCCCCTCTCGCCGAAGCTCCTGATCATGTCGCTGCGCGACCACGCGCACGCCAAGGCCCCGTATCTGCTCGCCGGCGGCGGCAAGAACATGGAGGGCGAGGAGCAGGCCACCGAGGAGCAGCTCAAGGACGTGCCCGCCGCGGCTCTCGCCGAGGCCGAGCGCCCGCTGATCGGCACGCTCGAAGAGAACGGCGTGATCGACCCGGACGTGCTGTGGTCCTGCACCACCTGCGGTGCGTGCGTGGAGCAGTGCCCGGTCGACATCGAGCACATCGACCACATCGTCGACATGCGCCGCTACCAGGTGATGATCGAGTCCGCGTTCCCGTCCGAGGCGGGCACGATGCTCAAGAACCTGGAGAAGAAGGGCAACCCCTGGGGGCTGGCCAAGAAGCAGCGCGTCGAGTGGACCAAGGAGGTCGACTTCGAGGTCCCGATCGTCGGCAAGGACGTCGAGGACCTCACCGAGGTCGACTACCTCTACTGGGTCGGCTGCGCGGGCGCCCTGGAGGACCGGGCGAAGAAGACCACCAAGGCCTTCGCGGAACTGCTGCACATCGCGGGCGTCAACTTCGCCATCATGGGCGGCGACGAGAAGTGCACCGGTGACTCCGCCCGCCGCCTGGGCAACGAGCCGCTCTTCCAGCAGCTCGGCCAGGAGAACGTCGCGATGCTGAACATGGCGTACGGCGAGGACGACGAGGACGAGTCGACCAAGAAGCCGAAGGCGACGAAGAAGATCGTCGCCACCTGCCCGCACTGCTTCAACACCATCGCCAACGAGTACCCCCAGCTCGGCGGCGAGTACGAAGTCATCCACCACACCCAGCTGCTCCAGCACCTCATCGACGAGGGCAAGCTCATCCCCGTCACCCCGGTCGAGGGTCTGATCACCTATCACGACCCCTGCTACCTGGGCCGCCACAACAAGGTCTACACACCGCCGCGCGAGATCATCGCCAAGGTGCCCGGCCTGCGCAGCGAGGAGATGCACCGGCACAAGGAACGCGGCTTCTGCTGCGGCGCCGGCGGCGCACGGATGTGGATGGAAGAGCGCATCGGCAAGCGCATCAACAACGAACGCGTCGACGAAGCCCTCTCCCTCAACCCCGACATCGTCTCCACCGCCTGCCCGTTCTGTCTCGTGATGCTGACCGACTCGGTCAACGGCAAGAAGAACGACGGCAAGGCCAAGGAATCGCTCCAGGTCGTCGATGTCGCGCAGCTGCTGCTCGACTCGGTGAAGCTCCCCGCCGACCCGGCGGACGACCCGGCCGACGAGGACGCACCGGAGCCCGAGCCGGTGAAGTAGCGCGAGCAGGCAGTACGCAGAGCAGTACGCAGAAAGGGCCGGGACCGCCGTTGGGCGGTCCCGGCCCTTTGCCGTGCCCCGGCTCTTCTCCTGCCGCACCCGCTCGCCCGGCATTCACCATTGGGTCACCCCGGCATCACATTTCCCTCGCATCCCGTACAACCATGCGACCCCACCGGCGGTCTCCCCTCTGCCGAACACCCGTACTCACCGCGGCCATTGCCGCATTTCCGACTCGGTGCACACCGCACCCCGTATGGCGCAGGAGAAGACGATCCGCATGCACAGACAGCTCCGTACCGCCCTTGCCACCGCCGCGGCCGCCGCCCTCACCGGCGGGCTCCTCGTGGTCACGGCGAGCACCGCCACCGCTGCCACGCCCTCGGGCACCCGGGGCGACTTCAACGGCGACGGTTACCGGGACATCGCCGTGACCGCCCCGCTCGCCACCGTGAACGGCAAGTCGGGTGCGGGCTCCGTCTCCATCCTGTACGGCTCGAAGTCCGGCGCGGGCGCCGCCAAGATCCAGACGGTCAGCCAGAACAGTGCCGGTGTCCCCGGCACGGCCGAGAAGGACGACACCTTCGGCGGGATGGTCTCCGCCGGTGACTTCAACGGCGACGGGTACGCGGACCTCGCGGTCGGCGCGCACGGCGAGGACGTGGGCTCGGACGCCGACGGCGGCTCGGTCACCATCCTCTGGGGTACGAGCAGCGGTCTCTCCGGCGGCACCAACGTCAAGGACCCGTCGGCCGGCAGCCACGACCACTTCGGGCTGCTCGTCGCTGCGGGCGACTACAACGGAGACGGCCGGGCCGACCTCGCCATCGGGTCCGACCAGAACACCGTCGACATCTACCGCGGCGGCTTCACCAAGACGGGCGGCACCGGCGGCCACTACGCCGTCACCGCGCCGGTCCAGAAGGTCCCGGGCCCGGACTTCCAGAACCTCACCCCCGGCGACGTCAACCACGACGGCCGCACGGATCTCGTCGCCAACGGCTACGAGACGGACAGCCAGGAGGGGTGGAACGCCAACTTCTACCTTCCCGGCAGCACGTCCGGGCTGACGAGCACCGGCGCCCAGAAGCTTCCGGCGGGCGTCATCTCGGACATCGGTGACGTCAACGGTGACGGCTACGGCGACATCGTGATCGGTGCCCACTGGGACAAGGACATCGCCGGTGCGCACAAGGGCGGCGTCGTCAAGGTCGTCTACGGCACACAGGCCGGCCCCGACGGCGGCCAGGACTCGGTCAACCAGGACTCCCCGGGCGTTCCCGGCTCGGGTGAGACCGCCGACGACTTCGGCTACGAACTCTCGCTCGGCGACGTCAACGGCGACGGCAAGGACGACGTCGTGGTGGGCGCCCCCGGCGAGGACCTGAACGGCATCGCCGACGCCGGCATGGTGACCGTCCTCTACGGCTCCACGGGCGGCTTCGCCTCCACCGGCGCCCAGTCCTTCGCCCAGGACAGCCCCGGCGTCCCGGGCGACAACGAGAAGGGTGACGGCTTCGGCGCGGAGGTCTACCTCGCCGACACCAACAACGACGGCAAGGCGGACCTGACGGTCGGCATCCCGCACGAGAACAACGGGGACGGCTACCTCGTGACGTTCAACTCGGACGGCTCGAAGCTGGCCGCCACCGGCAAGGGCTACGGCCTGACCGCGACCAAGGTGTCGGCGGCGGGCACCCCGCTGCTGGGCTTCGGAATGGCGGGCTGACCCCACTCGCCCGCCGGAGGCGGCCCCGCCGGGATTCCCCTGGATTCCCCTTAGGGGATGTCACAGGTCGGCCGCAAAGACCGGCCTGTTCTCCCAGGTCCGGCACCCCGCCCTCCGGAAGCAGGTACGTTCGAAAGCGTGGCTGGATTCAGGATCGGACGCGGCCGGGACAACCGCACGTCGCAACAGAACCCGCAGCAGCAGCGGGGACCGCAGCAGCAGCCGTACGGCAGGCAGGCACCGCCTCCGCCGTACGGCGGCGCAGCGGCGCCCCAGCCGTCGCCTCAGCGTGCGCAGCAGCACCAGTGGCCCCCGCAGGCCCAGCAGCAGCCCTACGGGGAGCCGGAGTACTTCGGGGACCCGTACCAGGGGCAGGGGCCGGGCGACCCGTACCAGGGCCGGCAGGCCGGGTACGGCGGGCCGCCCGCGGATCCGTATGCGAACAGCGCGGACAACCCCGGTCACACGCAGGCCTTCAGCATCGGCGAGGACCCGTACGGCGACGGCAACACCTACCGGGCCGGGCAGACCGCTGCCCCGCCCGTGGGACCGCGCCTGCACTGGAAGGAGCTGCTGCGGGGCATCGTGATGCGCCCGGGGCCGACCTTCTGGCAGATGCGCGACCACAAGGTGTGGGGCCCCGCGCTGACGGTCACGTTCATCTACGGGCTGCTCGCGCTCTTCGGGTTCGACCAGGCCCGTGACGACGCCGTCCACGCGACGCTGTCCAACGCCGTCCCGTACGTCCTGACGGCCGCTGTCGCCTTTGTCATCGGCGGTCTGATCCTCGGCGCGGTGACCCATACGCTGGCCCGTCAGCTCGGTGGCGACGGCGCATGGCAGCCGACCGTCGGCCTCTCCATGCTGATCATGTCGATCACGGACGCGCCGCGGCTGCTCTTCGCGGTCTTCCTGGGCGGCGAGAACGGTTTCGTCCAGGTGCTCGGCTGGGCGACCTGGATCGCGGCGGGCGCCCTGTTCACGTCGATGGTGAGCAAGTCGCACGACCTGCCGTGGCCGAAGGCGCTGGCCGCCTCGTCGATCCAGCTGATCGCGCTGCTGTCACTGCTGAAGCTCGGCACTCTCTGAGGGCTTCCCCCTGAGGGCTCTCCGAGTGCTCTCCCCCGTGCCCGCCGCTCAGCACTGAGGCCACCCGGTTCACTCCGGGTGGCCTCAGTGCTGTGTTGGTGATGTGTTCGTGCTGTCTGGGCAGTTGCGGGACGTTTCAGGAAGCGGAGTCGGAGGAGTTGGAGCGTCCGAAGAACTCGACCTCGGCGATCGCCACCTGCTTCTTGTTCGAGATCCCGTAGCCGGTGCGCAGGACGAAGCGGACCGAGGAGACCGTCCCGACGCGGAAGTCGAGGTGCTGCGGGCCGCTGCCCTGGTCGAGGTTGAGGTGCCGCACGACCTGCTTGCCGTTCGCCTGGGTGATGACCGCGTCCATACGGTGCGGCCGGGCGGTCTTCGCGAGGTCGGTGGCCTGGATGGAGATGCCGGGGGTGACGATGATGTCGAGCAGCCGGACCGGGTCCTGGAAGCCGGCCTGGAGCCACTCGCCCCGGCCGTCCTCCGAGACACCCGGCTCCCAGTAGGTGTTGTTGAGCTCGTCGAAGGCCTTGCCCGCGCCGTGGTCGGGGAATGCCTTGGACGCGCTCCAGGTGTCGGGGGTGATGGGAGCGCGCTTCGCGAAGTGGTCGCCGATCGCCTGGATCGCCGTACCGGTGTTGAGCGCGCCCCAGATGATCAGCCCGAGGGCGGCGGCGCCCGCCACCCAGCGCACGATCCAGCCGAACCCGCTGCGCAGCCGGGGCCGGTCACCGGCCCACGGCACCTCGCCGTTCCGCGAGAACAGCCTGCGCCACCAGGGAAGCCTGGCCGGGCCCTCGGGGCGCTCCGCCATGCTCATGCCGCAGCGGCGGCAGAAGTGCCGGTCGGGCCGGTTGCCGGTGGCGCACCACGGGCAGGCGTAGCCGCCGTCGCCGTCGGGCGCGGCGGCCGGGCCCTGGACGAGCGGGCGCGCGGTCTCCGGGCGGCCCGGCAGCACGGGCGAGACGGAGGGTGCGGCCGGTGTACGCCGTTCCGGGTCGGCGACCGGGATCAGCAGGGCGCGGGCGCGTTCGTTCGCGGCCGCCTCCGCGGCGGCACGGGCCGCCTCGTCCTGCGCGGCGTGCGGGTCCCAGACGGGGGCCTGCGCGTCGGGTCCGGGCGCCGATCCACCCTGGCCCGCGTTGGCCGGACCCGAGTTGGCGGGACCCGCGTAGTCCGGGGTTCCCCGGGACGGGGTTCCCTGGGCCGGGGCGCCCTGGGACGGGATCCCGCCGGCCGGGGCCGCGTAGTCCGGGCCCGGGGCTGCCGGGCCGCTGCCGCCCTGTCCCGGGGCGCCGGCGTCGCCCGCGGACCCGGCCGCCGCGTCCTGCCGCGCACTGCCGCCGTCCCGTACGACCGGGGTCGGCAGGGTGCTCGGCTCGTCGTCATCGTCGGCCGGGGCCGGGGGCGGCTCCGCAGCGGCGGCGGCCCGTTCGCCCGGGGACCAGCTGAGGACGGCGCCACAGCCCTCGCAGAAGGAGTGGCCGGGCGTCGAAGGCGTACCGCACTCTGCGCAGGTACGGGTCCGCTCCCGCATCTGTCCAGGGTCGGCTCCTGGGGGCTGAGTGGTCATTTGCCGGGGGTCCTTTCGGCCGCGGTCACCTGGACCGTGAAGGGCATGTGGGCGGGGCGTGCGGCTTCTACGAGGCTCTCCAGCCGGTGCTGGTCGCCGGGGGCCGGGTCGGGGAGCACCAACGACACGTGCAGGCTCGGCCGCCGTCCGCCGGGGACGGGCCCGAGCGGGCGGGCGTCCCAGTCGGCCGCGCCGCTCTCGGCGATCACCGGCTCGACGCCGAACGTCAGCCGGACCGCCTCGGCGAGACCACGCCGGGTGCCGCGGATGCGGTGCAGATGGGCGGCGGCGGCCACGGCGGCCCGGAGTACGGCTTCGCCCTCCGGTCCGCCGACGCGGTCGGCGCCGTCCGTCTCGGCGCCGACCCACTCCGCGAGCCAGTGGGTGAAGTCGACGGGCGCCAGCGACGGGGTGAAGTAGGAGTCGAGGCAGTCGAGCACGTTGTGGATCGGGGCGAGCACCTCGTCGAGACCGGCGACGAAGCGCTGCGCGAGGTCGTCGTCGGCGAAGACCGCGGGGAGCATCAGGCCCAGCGGCGACGATGAGCCCAGGCCGTCGACGGAGCCCCTCATGATCCGTCCCCGATGACCCGGACCCGGTGGTCGAACGAGAAGACCAGCGCGGGGGCTTCGAGGTCGATCCGCTCGGTCGCGTCGCCGCGCTTGCCGGTCAGCGGGTCGGCCGGGTGCAGCAGCACCTGGTCCACCAGCTCCACGCCCGGCACCCGCTGGAGGACCGCGAAGATCTCGCCGGACTGCACCGGGCGCCCGAACGGCCACCCCGTGCCGTGGGCACCGCCGGTCAGCGGGTCGAGGTGCCGGTAGAGCGCCTCGTGCGCCTGCCGCCTGACCTTGTCGGTGTCGGCGCCGCGGAACGCGTGCACGGTCGCGACCACGGTGATGCCCTGGTAGTAGGGCGGACCCACGGCCAGCCGGGTGCCCAGCAGCCGGCGCTCGTCCAGGTAGCGGGTGATCCGCTCCAGCAGCGCGTCACCGGGCACGAGCTGCTCGAAGCGCAGCCAGCCGCCGGGGTCCGGCACCGCCTGCGGAACGACCAGGACGCGTACGGCATGGGCGCCGTGCTCGTCGGAGTCGCCTTCGAGGCAGGTGATACGGGCGGTCTCCGGGGCCGCGCGCCGGGCCAGCTCCTCGTAGTCCCGCAGGGTCACCGCGCGGTCCTGGGCGCGCAGCGTGATCGGGGCGCGGGCCTTGGCCTCCTCGACGGTCTCCCCGTCGACGCCACCCCTGGCGGCCTCGCGGTTGATGACCTCGGAGACGTACGGGACGGAGTTGCGCAGCACCTGCACGGCGCCGCGTGCGACGTTGCCGGCCCGTCCGCCGCCGGTGCGGTAGGCGCGGGCGCGGATCACGGCACCCTTCGGCGGCACCGCACCGTACTGGCGCAGGGTGCCGTCGGCCTCGCGTACGGAGGGGCCGAAGGCGATCTCGCCGGTGGCCGCGTCGAGGGTCAGGTGCCGGTCGTCCGCGCCGGACGCGGCGAAGTGCGGGACGACGTCCCAGTCGGTCCAGCCGTCGCGCTCGGCGATCTGCAGGTTCAGCGGCGGTATGTCACCGACGACCGGGGCTGCGGCGAGCCGCAGCCGCTGGCCGGGCAGTCCGGTGGACTCCCCCAGCGCCTCGTCACGCACGGTCTCCGCGTGCACGGTGCCGGTGGTGCCGCCCATGGTGAACGCCTCGGCCGACCGCACGGTGGGCGACGTCGTGTAGAAGGGCTGCCCGGTGGCGGGTTCGGTGACCCGGCAGCGCAGCCAGCCGGCCTCGCGGCGCCCGCTGCGGGACCTGGTGTGGCCGCCGGGGATGTGCAGGACGACCTCGCCGGGGCGGTTGAGACCGCCGGTGCCGTCCCGGTCCACCTCGCAGGCGGTCCAGCCGTCCTCGGTCCACGCCTCCCAGACCAGCGGGGGCTGCCGGGGGTCGACACCGACACCGTCGACGCGGCTGTCGAGGGTCAGCGCCACGGCGCAGTGCGGCACGGCCGCGGTGAGCCCGAACATCAGGCAGTCGCCGGGCTGCGGCGACTCGGAGAAGCAGAGCAGGTCCTTGCCCTCGGCCAGCTCGGCCGTACGGTCGGCGGCGGTCTCACCACTGCGCTGGATCACCAGGTACGCCAACTCGCACGAGAATATGGTGAGTTCGCGCTCGGTGGCGAAGACGACCGCCTCCTCGCTCTCCGTACGGGCGGTGGCGACCTCGGTGCCCACGGGCAGCCGCACCGCCTCGTCCAGCGGCGCCGACAGCCAGAAGGTGACGTCGGTGCGCGCCGCCGACGGCGGGAAGAGGGTGATCCCGATCAGGTCAAGGAAGGCGAGGTGGTTCTTCTCGGGGACGCGGTTGAGCCGGTACACGATCTGGTCGGCCATGTGGGCGACCGTCTCGACGAGCGTCACCCCCGGGTCGGACACGTTGTGGTCCGTCCACTCCGGGGCGCGCTGCTGGATGTAGCGCTTGGCGTCGTCGACGAACTGCTGGAAGCGGCGGTCGTCGAGGTGGGGAGAGGGCAGTGCCATCAGCGTTCGCTTTCGGTGGCCGGTCCCGCATCCGAGGACGGCTCGTCGTGGGAGGGAATCGTGTAGAACGGGAAGACCAGGCTGCGCGGGTTGTTGGTACCGCGGATCGAGTACCGGACGTCGATGAAGAGCACGCCCTGCTGGTCCCCGGCGCTGACCTCGACGTCCTCCACCTCGATGCGCGGCTCCCAGCGGTCGAGGCTCACATACACCTCGTGCTGGATCCGGCCGGCCGTCGCCTCGTTGACCGGGGCGAAGACCATGTCGTGGATGGCGCAGCCGAAGTCGGGGCGCATCGGCCGTTCGCCGGGTGCGGTGGCGAGGACGAGCCGGATGGCCTCCTCGACCTCGCGCTCCCCGCTGACCATGGCGATGCCACCGGTGGGGCCGATGCGGAGCGGGAACGCCCAGCCGGTGCCGACGAATTGCTCTGCCATGTCAGACCACCGGAATGTCGTTGGCGAAGACGAGGCCCAGCAGGTCCACCCTGACGGCCTTGATGCCGATGTCCGCGATCGCGTTGATCTGGACGGTGCCCTCGCCGGAGATGGTGGTCAGACCGACGGCGTTCAGGCCCAGTTCGCCACCGGCCTCGACGTTGTACGCACCGATGGCCTTGGTGTTGATGATCGACCCCTGCATGTCGAGGATCCCGCCGCTCCTGATCGAGATCTTGCCGCCCGCCTTCAACGAGAGGTCCTTGCCCGCCTCGATGGACACCGACCGGGTGCCCTTGATGGTGACGGAGCCCTTGCTGTCGACGGTGATCTCGGTCTTGGTGCGGTCCAGGTTGATGGTCAGCCGGTCGTCGCCGCTGCTGATGCGGACACCGCGCTTGCCGCCCACCCGTTCGTCGAGCAGGTCGACCCGGTTGCGGTTGCGGTCGCCCAGCGTGTGGCGGGTGGCCCGGCCGCTGGTGCGGTCGTACGGCTGGACGTCGTTGCTGCTGGGCTTGTCCTTGCCGTTGTAGAGGCCGCCGATCACGAACGGGTGGTCGAGGGCGCCGCGGTCGAAGCCCACCAGCACCTCGTCCCCGGCGTCGGGCGCGATGATGCCGCCGCCCTTGAACCCGCCGAACTGCACGGTACGGGTCCAGTCGCTGGTGTACATGTCGTCGAGCCACGGGAAGCGCAGCTTGACCCGGCCCTGCTTCAACGGGTCCTTGATGTCGGTGACCAGCGCGTTGGCGACGCTGGGCATCCGGGCCGACGGGCTCTGCCCGCCCGATGTGAGCCCGTACAGCGAACGCCACTGGCGGCCGCTGACCGTCAGGAACGTCTCGTAGTGCCGGCCGTCACCGAACGAGTGGCGGGCGGCGGTCACCGTGTACTTGCCCTCGAACGGGTCGCCCACATCGGCGAGCGCGACCGGGACGCCGGGCCGCAGCTTGGGGTTGCCGCGGACCGTCACCTCCAGCTCGGCGAAGGCCGCGGTGACGTCGTCGGCGAGGGCCGAAGCGGCGTTCTTCACCTCGCTCTGCTTGTCGTACGGGGTGTCCGTCTCGACGATCGTCGCGGGCCCGAACTTGCTGCTGGCTTTCGCGGGCGTGGTGCCGATGGATATCCCCGGGTTGGACGTGGCGGGCGACTTGCCGACGATGTCGCGCTTGGCCGTCACGTCCCAGCCGCGCGCCTCGGCGGTGGCCACCTGGTCGGCGGAGGTGACCGCGGCGCGGCAGCGAAGGATGTCGACCCCGGCCTCCAGGACGTACGGGCTCTTCTCGCTCGGCGTGCTGACCGGCGGGGCGCCGGACGCCTTGTCGGCCTTGGCGAACTGGAACTCGCCCTCGGAGTCGACGGACAGCACCCGCTCGTTCTCGTCGGCGAGCCGGCACAGGAAGTCCCAGTCGGTGACGTTGGCCTGGGTGATGTACTCGTAGATGCTCTTGGTGGCGTCGATCTTGCCGATCTTCAGCTTGTCCTGCCCCGCGAGCTTGCGGGCGATGTCGGACGCCGTCATGTTCCGGTACCCGACCACCCGCCGCTGCCGCAGCATCCGGTGGCCGCCGTCGTAGCCGCGGATGACCGTCATGGTGCCGGTGCCGTCGTAGTCGATCTCCAGGCCGGTGATCTCACCGGTGATCAGCGGGGACTGGGCCCCCTGGCCGTCGGCGACCGGCGCGATGACGATCTTCTTGCCAATGTCGGCGCCGGAGTCGGAGAGCACCTTCTTCTTGGGGTCGCGGAAGGTGAGCTGGAAGGAACCGGGCACACCCGCGCCGAAATCGATCCACCCGGCGACGAGCAGCGATGCGAGCTCCTTCGTCAACGGCGCCCCGCCGATGGTGACATGGAGGACATTGGAGTAGCCGATCTTGGTCATCAGTGGCCGACCTCTTCGGCGGCAGGGAGCATGAGTTCGGTGCCCGGGCTCAACTGCCCCGGGTTGTCGATGCCGTTGGCCTCGGCGATGGTGCGCCAGACCGTGGCATCACCGTACTCGCGCCAGGCGAGGAACTGGAGCGAGTCACCCGCGACGACCCGGTGCACCCGGCGTGCGGTGAGCGCGCCCGACGTGGGGTTCTGCCCGGCGGTCTTGCTCGGGATCTCGTGCAGATGCACCTGGCAGGTGGCGCGGATCGGGACGCCCGTGGTGCTGAAGAGGCTGTACGTGGCGTCGACCGAGCTGACGTACGCGGTGAAGCGCGCGGTGGAGAACGCACCCCACTGGAAGACCACCCACGGTGTCGACGGCTGCTTCGCCGCGATGCTGGCCGAGGTCACCTCACAGCAGGAGAAGAGCGCTTCGACGTTCTTCCGCACGTCGTTGCTGTCCGGCTCGTCGGAGGTGTCCAGGAACACCTCGACCGTCATCTCGCGGGGTTCGGGCCCCATGAACTCCGGCACCGCGCCGTCGCGTACCGCCGCCGTGGGCGTCGTCTTCCACTGGGCGCGGCGGCTCAGCGCCAGCTGGGACGGGTTGAAGTCGAAGTTGAACGTGCGGATCAGCCCGCCGGGCGTCGTGCTGTAGCCGACGGGCGGCTGGTGGATCGCGAGCGTCGCACGCACCAGGCTCTTGCCCGCGCCGCCCTTACCGCCCTTGCCTCCGGTGCTCGCCATCTGCGCTGCCCCCTAGTCCGTGAATCCGTGGTGGGTGATCTCCAGGGTCTCGACGGCCACGGAGGGGTTCGACGGGTTCAGCGAAGGACCCCGCCAGCTCACCGGCAGCACATCGATGAGCCCCCAGCGTGCGACCAGCGAACCGTCGGCGCGCAGCGCGGAGATCTGCGCCGTGGGCCGGGTGACCCCGGTGGTGATGGAGGAGATCCAGGCCGCGACCTTCGAGGTGTCCGGGGTGAGCGGGCGCGTCAGCGTGATGTTGGAGAACGTGACCCGGGACGGCAGCTGCCAGACGAAGCCGTTGTTGCCGCCCTCCTGCCGCTGCTCGATCTCCACCTGGGAGGAGAGCCCTTCGCAGCCGTTGAACGTGCCCAGGCTCTCTCCGTCGATGGACAGGCTGAAGAAGATGGTGGAGCCGGGATCCTGGTCCTGGGGCATCGGGTGCGGCTTTCCTTCCTGCGGGTCGGTGCGGGTGGTGCGGTACTGCGGTGGCCGGGTGGTGCGGGCCCGGCCGGTGGTGCGGTGCTGTGAGGTTGTTGTCCGGTGCTGTGCGGTTGTGGTGCGGTGCTGTGCGGTTGCTCGCCGTCAGCGCCGGGGGTCCCGGAGTCTGCCGATCCGTTCGCGGTCCATGCGCAGCTCCGTCCTCAGCAGCCGGGTGAGCGGGCCCATCAGCCGGTGGGTGAGCTCATCCACCTGGCCGTCGGACAGTTCCCTGGCATCGAACCTGTTCCCGGTCGCCTCGGTGGAACCGTCGCAGCGGGGACCATTGTTGAGGTTCGGCGCTACGGCACTGTACGGCGGGGGGCTGTCGGCGTGCTCGGTGTACGGGGGCGGGGGTGCGCCCCCACCGCCGTTGCCGCTGCTGCCGTTGCCGCTGCCACCGCCGCCCGGTGTGCTGTGGGACGTGACGTTGACGGTCGAGAGCTGCGGGGCCGCGGGGGTCGGCGGCTTGACCAGCAGGGGAGGCTTCGACCCCGGCGGGTTGGCCCGCTGCACCACCGGTAGCGCCGCGGACGCGGGCCCGGAAGCCGTGCGGCCGAGGGCGACGACGGGTGCGGTCGGGCGCCCTGCGGTGTCCGGCGCCGGTGCGGCCCCCGGGACCGGCAGCGTGGTCCGGGCCGTGAGCGGGGCCGGCGGTGCGGGCGTGACCGGGGCCGTGGGTGCGGACGGTGCGCCCTGTGGAGCGGCCGAGAGCTGCACCGGCAGGGCCGAGAAGGCCTGCGCGACACCGCTGGACGGGAGGCCGCTGGACGGGAGGCCGTCGCCACGCATCGAAGCACCTTCCTGGCGGAAGGAGGCCGGGGCCGGGCCCTGCGGCACGGGAGCCACGGAGCCCGGGACCGACGCACGCTGAATGTGCAGCGGCACCGGGGGCGCGGCAGCCTGCTGGGCGGCCGGACCACCGGGAAGAGCCGCCGAAGGCACCGGCCCCGACAGGTCGGCCGAGCGCTGAACGGGGCGCGCCACCGGGGTCGTAGCGGGCACATCGGCCGATCCGGCCGTACCGGCACCGCTCGCCGGCGGTGCGGCCCCACCGGGTCCAGGCAGGGACACGGCGCGACGCTGGACCACCGGCTCACCCGAACCGGCGGGCCGGACCACGGGACGCACTGCCGCGGAACTCCCAGGCACGGAGACGCGGTTCGGCCCCGGCGCCGGAGCGCTGCTCGCCTCCGGAATGGCGTGCGGTACGGGCATGCCGGGCGCGGCGGAACGCTGGATGACCGGCGCGCTGCCGGCCATGGGGCGCATTGGCCGGTCGTCCGACACCAGGAGAGCCGGGGCGGGAAGAGCCGGGGCAGGGAGATCCGGAACCGTGCTGCCCGGAGCTGTGCTGCCCGGAACCGTGCTGGCCGGGGCTGGGCGGTCCGTGGCTGTGCGGCCCGGAACCGGGAGGTCCGGGACTCGCGTTTCTGGCGCGACGGAGCGGAGCGGAGCGGCCGCACCCGGAGCACTCTTCCGCTGCACGGCACCCGACGCCTCGACCGGCGGCCGTACGGCGCGCGCGGGGGCCAGGGGCCGTGCGGCGGGAGCGGACGCGCGGGGGGCCCGCCGCTCGGGCGGCGCGGCGGGGGCGGGAGCCGGCCCGCCGGGGGCGCGCTGCACGGCCGGAGTAGCCGCTACGGGACCGACATCGTTGCCAGGCCCGGAAGTTGACGGTGCATCAGCACTGGTCGGCCCGACCGGCATCGCGATGGACGGGGGCGTGGAAGCGGGCGTCGGCGAAGACGTGGGCGTCGGTGCAGACGTGGGCGTCGGTGCAGATGCAGGTGCCTGTGCCGGTGCAGACATGGGTGCCGGTGCTGGTGCCGACGCTGCGGTGACGTCCGAGCGCCCCATACCGCTCCCGGCGGATCCGGCATCCTGACGACCCGGAGCCGGGGCAGCCGAGGACGTGGCCGACCGCTGTACGGGCGCCGGGGCAGCCTTGCCGCCCGGAGCGCCTTCCTTCTTACGCTGCAACGGAGTTGGTCCCTTCGCCTCTCCCGCGACCGGCCGCGCCCCGTCCGGCGGCCCGGCCATCGGCGCGCCGAGCAGCGGCCTGCGCCGGGGCGCGGAGGACGGCGAGGCGGGAGTGGACGCACTGCCGGTACCGGTCCCGCTGCCGGTCGCACGCTTCTGTACGGGGGCGGACGGGGACGGCGAGCCGGCCGGGGGCTGAGCCTTCGACCCGGACTGGGACTGGGACTGGGAAGCCTCGCCGGACGAGCCGGACGGCGTAGTGGAGCCCGACCCTGTACCACCAGACGGAGAAGTACCGCTCCCCGCACCCCGGTTGGCCGGGGTTTCGGACGGCGTCGGGCGCTGCGGCTGCGGAGCCGACGCGGGCGGTCCGAGCCTGCTGGAGCGGACCGGCTGCGGCGTCTCGGGCGCTGCGGAGCCTGCCCCCGCACTGCTCCGTACCGGCGCACCGAGCGCGGACGCCCGGCCGGTTCCCTGCGTCGCCGCGCGCTGAACGGAAGCGGGGCCCTGCTGCGCCCGTACCGCACGCTCAGGAGCCATGGACCGCTGAACACCCCGGTCCGGCACGGCACTTCCGGCTGCGGGGTTCCCGGTCACCGGCGTGTTCCCGGCAGGGGAACTCCCGCCTGCGGGAGGCTCCGTCACGGCACGTTCCACGGCTGCGCGCTCCGGCTCCGTACCACTGACCGATTCCGTACCACTGGCCCCGGACCCACCGGGCGTGGACACACTCCGCTGCACCGCGCCCCCGGCAACCGGCCCGACAGGACCAACGGGCGGCACAGACGGCACAGACGGCGCGGCCGACGACACAGGACCCGCCGGACCCGACGGCGCCGCAGCAGGAGCCGAACCAGCAGCCCGGGACGGCGACTTCGACGGCGACTTCGACAGCTGCACGGGAGTCTGCCGTACGGGAGCCTGCCGTACGGGAGCCTGCGCAGGCGCGGGCGGCGCGCCCGCCGACCGCCGTACCGGTGCTCCCGGCGCTGCCGCGCTTCCCGGAACGCTCCCGGACCGCCCGGGGGCGGCGGCACCCCGAGGAGTCACAGCAGACGCAGAGGACCCAGAGGGCACAGCAGCCCTGGAAGGCACAGCACGCGAAGACTCAGACACGGCCGGAGCCGGAGATTCCGCCTCCCTGGCGGGAGGCTCACCCGCCTGTACCGGACGGGCCGAAGCGGGCAGCACCCGTCGCTGCACCGCAGGCGGAGCCGCCTTGGTCAGCGGAGCCCGGCGGCTCGCCGCCTGCTGTACGGGTGCGACGCGGGGACCGGCCGGGCGTGCGGCGGCGACCGCCCGCTGGACCGGCGAGCCCGGCAGCAGACCGGAGCCCTCGTACGGGCCGGGGCCCGCGTCCGCGAGGTCGGCGGCGTCGTCGGCCGGGGCGACCGGCAGCGACAGCGCGGGCAGCCCGAAGCCGGCCCCGGAGGGAGCGGCTGCGGGCGTCAGGGCGTCACGGAGCAGCCCGCCGGGGGCGCCGTCGAGCACGGCGTGCGAGAGCGACCCGGAGAAGGACGGGTTCTGCCAAGTGGCCAGCCGGGAGGCGAAGTCGGCGGTCGCCACGGCGTGCCCCGCCGTGCGACCGGTCGCCCGCTGGATCTCGGGCAGTCCGTTCCAGTCCCGCCCGGAAGCCGCCACCACGGCCGGCGCGGCCGCCGCCGGGGCAGAAGAAGTGGGCGCAGAAGATGTGGGCGCAGAAGAAGCCTGCGCGGCAGGCGCCGGGCCCGAGGGCGCCGGAGCGTTACGCGCAGACGTGCCCGAGCCCGTGTCCGTACGGCCCCGGAACCTGTCGAGGAATCCCATGACGGTGCCCCCGCCCCCTTACCGCTCTGCCGACGCGCGGGTCACGAGCGCGGCGATCTGCTCCGCATACTGGCGCCGGTCGCGGTGTTCGAGGTCCAGGATGTCCTCCAGGCTCCAGTGGAAGTGGTAAGCGATGTACGCGATCTCCTCGTGGACACGTTCGGTCGCGTACGTCACGATTCCCCCAGGCGGCCCCCGCCGAGTTCGACCTCGAACGGCTGCTCACAGTGCGGACAGGTCACGCCGGCCCTGGTGTGGCCCTCGGCGTTGACCTGACGGTAGAAGTCCTGCAGGAAGGCGAGGTCGGAGGCGAACATGTTCTCCACCACGCCGTCGTGCATATGCGTCACACTGCCCAGCCGGGTGATGACCCGGCCGAGCAGGACGACCGACAGATATGCGGGGTTCTCCTGCACCCGTATGTCCCGCAACGGGATCAGCTCGTCCCGTGCGGTGGCCAGGCGCATGACACCTTCACGGTGCACGTTCCCCGCTTCGTCCACGTAGCCGCGCGGCAGCTCGAAGGCGAACTCGGTGCGCAACTCCCGTCGTGCGGGAGGTGGTTCGGCGGCCGGTACCGCGACCGGAGCCGCCGCCTCGGGGGTGACCGTGGCGGCGGCCGGTGCGGGCTGGGCAACTGCTCCCCTGCGCATTACTCCATGATCATTTCTTCGTAGGTGATCGTGACGGTCTCGGTGAGAGCCGAGGCTTCGCCGGCCTTCACCGTGCTGGCCGCGACCTTGCTGCACCAGGCGTTGCGGAGGTGGTAACGCTTCACGGGGCTGTTCTGGTAGTCCATCACGATGATGGAGGCGTTCTTACGGGCCGAGCCCATGTCGCCGCGTACGGAGGCGTTGATCCAGTCGTTGAAGGACTTGGACTGGGTCATGCCGCGGACGACCGTGGCTTCCCCCGCCTTCTTCACGCCGGGCAGCTTCTTGGTGATGGGCTGGCCGTTCGAAGAGACCTGCTGGAACTCGATGACGTCCTGCGTCATGTCCAGGCCGTTGACCTCCTGGAGGTACTCGACCATGACGCCGTCGATCTGGAGACCGAAATTATGTGAAGTGAGCGAATCGCCGGGCATGAGGCTCATGGACGCTGTTCCTTCTGTTCGCGCTGTCCGAGGTGTCGATAGTGCCGGTGGTGCCGGTACCGGGGCCGCCCGCACGGGCCGTGATGGCCGTGGCGGGCGGACGCCCGGTGGTGCGCGGGCCGGACCCGGCGGCCAGGTCCTGGCCGCCGGGTCCGGGCGCTGCTACTCCTCCAGCTCTCCGCCACCGCTGGAGAACTGGGCCAGCCTGAAGATCACGAACTCGGCCGGCTTGACCGGTGAAACACCGATCTCGCAGATCACACGGCCGAGGTCCACCGACTCCGGCGGGTTGGTCTCGGCGTCGCACTTCACGTAGTAGGCGTCCTCCGGCGTAGCACCGAAGAGTGCGCCGTTGCGCCACTCGGTCACCATGAAGGCCGAGATGTTCCGCCGGATCCTGGCCCAGAGAGCCTGGTCGTTCGGCTCGAAGACGACCCACTGGGTACCTGTGAGGATCGACTCCTCCAGGTAGTTGAAGTACCGGCGGACGTTCAGGTAGCGCCAGGCCGGGTCGGAGGAGAGGGTGCGCGCACCCCAGATCCGGATACCGCGGCCGGGGAACGCCCGGATGCAGTTGATGCCGAGCGGGTTGAGCAGGTCCTGCTCACCGCGGGTGATCTGCATCTCCAGGTCCACGGCGCCGCGTACGACCTCGTTGGCCGGCGCCTTGTGCACACCGCGCTCGAAGTCGTTACGGGCCCAGATGCCGGAGACGTGGCCGCTCGGCGGGATCAGCCTGGTCTGGCCGCCCGCCGGGTCGAAGACCTTGATCCACGGGTAGTACAGGGCTGCGTACTTGGAGTCGTAACCAGCGGTGTCCTGGCGCCAGACACGGATCTCGCGGGCGTTGAGGCCGGGCGGCGGGTCGATGACGGCCAGCCGGTCGCCCATCAGCTCGCAGTGCGCGATCAGACCGAGCTGGACGGCCTTGACGGCCTCCAGGTCGATGGCGCCGCGCTGGTAGGCGGCCATCAGGTCGGGGACCGCGACCATCGAGATCTCGTCGACCGCTTCCAGACCGCCGAAGCCGGTCCGGTCGGCGGAGTCGCCGAGGTAGTCACCGATGCGGACCTGCTCGGGCTGCTGCTGCTCCACCGGGGCCGGGGTGGCCGGGGCGGCGGGCGGCGCGGCGAGCGCGACCGTCTGGTTCTCCGGCCTCGCGACCTGCGCGGCAGCGGCGTCCTCCTGGAGGAGGATCAGCTTCGAGCGCTCCTTGACCTGCGTGACAACGTAGTTGCGGTTGCCCTTCTTGGCCGAGACGTCGAAGGTCTCCGCGACCTTCTCGCCGTCCTTGACGACCAGCTTGAAGCGGTCTGCGGGCCCCTCGGAGTCCGCGACCTCGACGCTGATGGAGCCACTCTCGCCGGGCGCGATCGCCGACACCGCGAAGGTGCCGAGCTGCTTCGGCTCGCCGGGCGGCAGCGCGGCCGGCGCACGGCGGCCGGTGACGGCCGCGGGGCTCTGCTCCTCCTCGCCGGGAACCCCACCGGGGACTCCACCGACGCGGACCACATAGGCGGCCGAGCCGCCGTTGTTGAAGAAACCGTAGACCGAGTGCGCCAGGAAATAGCCGTCGGTGAACTCACCGAACGACGCGACGTACTGCGTCCAGTTGGTCACCAGTGTCGGCTCATTCAGCGGCCCAACGGGCGCGAGACCGACAAAGGCGGCGACCGAGGTGCCCACCCCCTCGATCGGACGGGAGCCGCTGGCCACCTCCTCCACGTACACACCTGGTGACAGGTAAGACGGCATTCTCAGCTCTCCTCGGGGTACGAGACACGACCTGCTCTCCACCCTGCGACACCGGAAGCGGCGGCGAAACGTCCGCCGGTACCTATTCGAGGGCATGGCGAATGCCCCGATGGGCAGCCGGGTGCTCGCGGGGCCACCGCCGATCCGTGGCGCGGTCCCGCACGGTGACGGTGCGGCAACGGGTGAACGGCCAGATGATTACAGGCAGATGCCGTGTTGTCACCCGTTGCTGTCCCGGTGACCCGTCGGCCGGCCGTACGGACCGCGGACGTCCGCCCGGACACCGGCGCGTGCCCAGCACGGGTGCCCCCGGGAGCCTCGACCGGTGCCCGTGGAGCCCCGGCCGGTGCCCGTGACCGACACGAAGGGCAGCCGGAAAGGCCGCCCGGGGCAACCGCCCTGCCCCCCAGCCTGGTGACACGACGTCATGACGCTGACTAGTGTCCGGCGCGTGAGCATCTGGACATCTCTGGAGCCGGCGTCCACCACAGTGGACCCCGGCAGTACGGCCACCGTGCGGCTACGGCTGCGCAACACGGGCGACGTCGTCGACGAGTACCGGTGCGTACCCGTCGGTGACCTCGCCCCGTACGTGACCGTCGAACCACCGACCATCCGACTCTTCCCCGGCACCACCGGCACCGTGGACCTCACGTTCGCCCCGCCGCGCACCCCCGACGCCATCGCCGGACCCAACCCGTACGGCGTCCAGGTCATCCCCACCGAACACCCCGAGGCGACCACCGTCCCCGAGGGCAACGTCACCATCACCCCGTTCTCCGAAGTCCGCGCAGAACTCGTACCCCACACCGTCAAGGGACGCTTCCGCGGACGCCCCAAGCTCGCGATCGACAACCTCGGCAACACCAAGCTCACCGCATCGATCAACGGCAGCGAGAACGGCGACCAGCTCTCGTACGAGATCCTCCCGGCCAACGTCCAGATCGAACCCGGCCGCGCCGCCTTCGTACGCGCCACCCTCCGCCCCCGCCAGATCATCTGGTTCGGCCGCAAACAGGACCGCCCCTACAAACTCGCCATCCAGCGCTCCGGCACCAAACCCCTCGACGTCGACGGCACCTACGTCCAACGCGGAGTACTCCCCCGCTGGCTCGCCACCGTCTTCGCCATCTTCATGGCCATCGCCATCGTCTTCATCATGGCCTGGTTCACCCACAAACCCACCGTCGCCACCCGCGCCACCGCCAAGGTCGAACAAGCCGGCGACATCCCCGCCCCCACCCCCACACAGAGCCTCCCGACGCCCGCGGCCAGCGTGCCCCCGCCGCCCACGCCGTCAGCTCCGAACCCGGACACCGGCAACAGCGGCGGCGGCAGCGGAGGCGGCGGAGGCGGCGGCGGAGGCGCTCCCAAGAAGAAGCCCGACCCGGCGAACGCCAAGCACGTGCTGATCAAGAACGATGGGACCAAGCTCTGCGCCGAACTCCCCGGGCGGGACAAGGGCCAGATCAACGGCTGGGTCATCGAGAACGACTGCAACCCCACGGACGCGGACAACCAGATCTGGGACCTGGAGGTGCGCTACCCGCACGGCGGCCCGAACAACAACAGCCTGTTCCAGATGCGCAACATCAAGGACCGCCTCTGCATGGACCTGGGGGACATGGGCCCCAGGCCGGCCGGAACCGGGCTCGCCGAGTTCACCTGCGACGGCACCAAGGCCGACAACCAGCTGTGGTGGCTCGACAAGCAGCGCGACGATCACTACTTGATCCGCAACTACGCGAGCAACGACCTCTGCCTGAAGACGACTCAGAACGGCCCGGACAACCAGCAGGGCACCAACGACGACAACGAGCTCATGATCGGGCAGTGCGACATCCCGGATGCCCATGAATGGTCCTTCATCCAGATCCCCAAGGACTCGTGATCCCATCCGGTTCCGTCCGGTCCTGTCCGGAGCCGGGCGGCACCGTGAGCGGCGGGTGACGAATGAGCGGACGGCGGGTGAGAACCCGCCGCCCGCCACCGTTCACCGCTTCACCAGCCGCCGTCGTCCAGGACCAGCCGCCCGGCCTTGCGGTACTCGCGCTGCGCGCCCGCCAGCAGATCGTCCGAGGTGACCGGCGAGTTCCGGCCCGCGGCCGCATACGCGGCGGTGACCACGGCGCTGCGGATCGAACCGCCCGCCAGCTCGAACTCCTTGGCGCAGGGGTCCGGATCGATGTCGTCCGCGCACGGCACATGCGTCAGGCTGTGCTGCCACAGCGCCAGCCGCTGGGCGGCGTCCGGGAACGGGAAATCGACGATCAGGTCCAGGCGCCGGGTGAACGCCTCGTCGATGTTGCCCCGCAGATTGGTGGTGAGCAGCACGATCCCGTCGAAGGACTCCAGGCGCTGGAGCAGATAGGCGCTCTCCAGGTTCGCGTAGCGGTCGTTCGAACTGGTCACCTGCGAGCGCTTGCCGAAGACGGCGTCGGCCTCGTCGAAGAGCAGCACGGCGTCCGTACGGTCCGCCTCGGCGAAGATCCGTTCCAGGTTCTTCTCGGTCTCACCGATGTACTTGTCGACCACCGACGAGAGCTGCACGACGTAGAGATCGAGGCCGAGTTCGGCGGCGACCACCTCGGCGGACAGCGTCTTGCCGGTCCCCGACTCACCCGCGAACAGCGCCAGCGCGCCCCGCCCGCGCCCACCGCCGGCACTCAGCCGCCAGTCGCCGAGCACCCGGTCGCGGTGGCGTGCCCGCAGGGCCAGTTCATGCAGCTGCGCCAGCGGCCGGTCGGGCAGCACCAGATCGTCCCAGCCCACGTCGGGCCTGATCCGGCGGGCGTGCTGCTCAAGCCCCGAAGCGGACTGCTGCCGGGCGGCGAGCCGCAGATGCGCGGCGGACAACTCAGTGCCGTCGAAGGCGGCGAGGTCCAGCGCGGCGCGCGCGGTACGGCGGATACGGTCGCCGCCCAGCCGGTACGGGGCGACGACGGGCGCCAGATCGAAGCCGAGCGAGCCCGGCCCGTCCGCCAGCCCGAGCGCCGCCGACCAGACATCGAGATCGCCGGAGCGCTGCCGGGGGGCGTCGACGACCAGTGGGTCGCGGCCGCACCAGTCAGGATCGTACGGACGCCCGCCGGCCACCAGCACGGAGACCCCTTGTGAGGTGCCGGCTTGTGAAGTGCTGCCCTGTGAAATGCCTTGTGCCATCAGCGCCCGGAGCAGCGGCCCCGGTCTCTCCGGTACCGGTGCCACCACGATGGGGCACCCACGCAGCCGCGCCTCGCGCAGCAGATCGGAGAGGAACTCCGGTGTGCCGCGCTCGCCCGGGGCCGGGTACGGAGCAGCCGGATCCGCCGCAGCGGTGTCCCCGGAGGAGCCCTGGCCCGGGTTGAAGTGCAGGGCCTCCAGACCGGCGGCGGCCAGTGCGGCGGTGGCGCAGGAGAGGCCGTCGCCGTCCCGCTGCTCGCGGAGGTACACCGTCAGCCGCCCGGCGGTCAGCCGCTCGGCCAGCTGCTCGACGAGCGGGCCGCCCGGCGGGGCGGATTCCACGGGGCGGGGCGCCAGCAGCGTGACCTGTCCGGCGAGCGCGGCGTCCGGGGTGTCGTCGCCGAGCAGATGCGCGGTGACCCGGTCCGGTACCCGCAACGACCGGCTGAGGAAGGGGCGTTCGGCCTCCTCGACCTGTATGAGTCCCAGGGCGGGCAGCGGCGCGGAGGGGTGGAAGCGGGCACGGGCGCCGGCATCGTGCACGGGCAGGCCGCACAGTTCGATGGCCGTCCCGACGGTCGCCCGGCGACGGCTGACGTCGTCGTTGAGGTAGCCGAACAACGGCTCGAAGGTGCGGTCGAGGTCGGGGGCGAGGGCCAGCAGCAGGATCGCCTCGTCCAGCGGGCCGAGCCCGAGCCTGCGGGTGAGGCGGCGCAGCCGGTCGACGCCACCGGAGGCGCGGGGGCCGGGGGTGCTGCCCCCGTCTCCGCTCTCGTCACCGCTCGCATCAGTACCAACGCCGGTAGTACCCACGCGGGGAACGGCCCCGGCCCTGTCACGGGCCCCGAGGAGATGCTGGACGGCCTCGTCGGAGAGATACAGCCCGCGCAGCGGATCGGCGGCGGTCGGGTCGGTGGCGCTGCGCGACTCCACCAGCTCCGCGACCCGCTCACGCAGCAGCCCCAGCCGGGCGATCAGCGCGTCGGCCGTCCCATCGGTGCCGGTGCCGGTGCCGCGACGCAGCCCGGCTGCACGGCCGCCGGCTTCCGGTCCGGCTTCGCGGCCGAGTTCGGTGTCCGACGTCACTCCGCCTGCGCTCCCGTGCCCGTACTCGTATCGGTGGCCGTACCCGTGGCCCCGCCTGCGGCGCCTGCCCCGCCTGCGACGCCCGGTCGGCGGCGTGCGCTGGTCCGGGCGAAGTGGCGCGGCTGGTGATCCCGTTGCTGCGAGTCGTCGAGGGTGCCGTCCGTACCGCGGACCCGTACCCCGGCGCCCTCGGTGACCGGCGGCCCGACCTCGTACTCGGGGAACGCCGGGAAGGGCGCGGTCACGACCAGGTCCAGTGACGGCTTGAGCTCGCCGCCCAGCGCGGACCAGATCTCGGCGAACGACCGCGCGTCGGTCTGCAGCCCGGCGATCGTCATGGGCACGGTGAGCCCGAGCTCGGCCAGCGCCCCGGTCAGCTCCTCCGGCGGCAGCACCTCGCGGGGCAGCAGCGTGGCCAGTACGGCGGAGAGCATCCGGTGCTCGTCCTGGGGCTGCTTGGTCCAGGCCGTGACGAGATACGAGAGCCGGAACCAACGCGGCGGCTGGCGCCGCTTCAGCACCACGCCACGCTCGTCCTTGATCGCGATGGCGCCGCGTTCACGCCGCTTGACGTCCTCGCGGATGTCGTACAGATAGGCGTCGATCGTCGGTGAGTTGCGCCGGGCCGCCCAGTCGCGGGTCGGCGCCTCGAAGGCGATGTCGACTCCGGTCCCCGCCAGGGCGCCGCCGGACAGCAGCCCCTTCAGGACCTCGTCCACCTCGTGGATCACTGTCGCGCCCTTCACTGGTGCCGGTGTCACAGGCGTCACCCGCTCCGGGTCGCGGGTCCGCACCGCCATCCTGCACCTGGGGTGCATCAACACCCCAGGCGTGGGAGGGACGGTCCGGGTACAACGCCGCTGGCCCTCAGGGGCAGTACGGCGTGCCCTTGAGGACCGGCGGAATGACCGGCAGGGCACCCGGCCGGCTGAGTGCCGGAACCGGGACCCGTCCCGCCATGGTCAGATATAGCCCTCCCTGAAGGCATAAGCGACGGCATGGGCCCGATTGCGAAGGTGCAGCCGGGTCGTGAGGCCGTGCATCACGTTCTTGACAGTGCGTTCCGAGTACGAGAGCTTGCGCGCGACCTCAGCCGTGTCCATGCCTTCGGCCACCAGTTGCAGCACCTCCAGCTCACGCGAGGAGAGCCCCGAAGCGGGGGCCCCCGGTGAGCTGGTGGCTTTGCGCTGAAGGGCACCGACCTGGGATATCAACCGCCCGAGCAGATCGGACGGGAGGTCTCCCTCGCCCCTTGAGGCAGCGATGACTGCCTGCAGGAGCCGGTGCCCGGTGGCCTCGTGCCGCCAGACTATGGCCGCGACGCCGCTCTCAATGACCTGAAGCAGTTCAGCCTCGCGGATCAGACCGGCCACGAGGACCGCCCGGGTGCCGTCGATCCGTACCAGCCGCCGCAACTGCGACAGGGTCGGCTCGTCCAGCGCGTCCGCCAGCAGGACCGCCACCGTTCCCGGCCGTCCGCTCGCCTCGTCGACCAGCTCGATGGCCGGCTGCTGGCGTAGCTGAGTGGTAGCTCCTGCCAGCGAGAGCGGGTCGGACGCGTGAATGGCGACCGGGATCCTGGCTTCAGGTCCCGTCGAATCTAATGACGTCCGCATGGCCAACCCCTCACGTTCTCGCAGAACACCATGATGCGTCACACCGTGATCCGGCGGAATCAACGGAGTCCGCACTCCTGTGGCTGATGGTGTGTCCGCATTCGTGGGCCTACACGAGATCGGCACGAGACGGACAGCCCGGTATTAAGGCGACCACCGACCGGAAAGCCTCTCACACGTCTCTAACCGACCCGTTACACACCCGGGGCGATCGGAGACGACAGTCCGATGAACTCCCGGACCGATGGGGCGTATTCCCTCCGCGAACCGCACGGCATCCCGGCCGCATCAAGCCAGAAAGCCGGACAAACCCCGCGCAACTCGGAGCCCAGAGCGGCCCGCCGGTGGAATAGCGAGTCCATTGCGCAACGAGCAACAGGTACAGAACGGAGACAGAACAGAGACGGAGAGGGGCACGGAGAGCCCCACCGAGAGGATTCAAGTGCCGGTCAGCACCCGAATCCTTCACCGTTCCCCCGCATTTACGATTGCGGCATCAGGCGTCCAGCACCTGGCCCTCGCGCCGCACGACGGGCGGCTCGACGCTCCAGGGGAAGTTGATCCACTCGTCGGTGCGCTTCCACACGTACTCGCATTTCACCAGCGAGTGCGACTTCTCGTAGATCACGGCACTGCGCACCTCGGCGACGGCGCCGACACAGAAGTCGTGGACCAGTTTGAGGGTCTTCCCGGTGTCGGCGACATCATCGGTGATGAGCACCTTTTTGGCCGAGAAATCGATTGCGTTGGGCACGGGCGCCAGCATGACCGGCATCTCCAACGTGGTCCCTACACCGGTGTAGAACTCGACGTTCACCAGATGAATGTTCTTACAGTCCAGGGCATAGGCGAGCGCGCCGGCCACGAATACGCCGCCGCGCGCGATGCTGAGCACGATGTCCGGCTCATAGCCGTCGTCGGCGATGGTCTGCGCGAGCTCGCGCACCGCGTTCCCGAAGCCGTCGTATGTCAGGTTCTCGCGTACGTCACTCATGGCTGGATATCACACCTGGGTCCGATGGAAATTGAGGAAGGACCGCGAGGCGGTCGGCCCGCGCTGCCCCTGGTAGCGCGACCCGTACCGCTCACTGCCGTACGGGTGCTCGGCCGGCGAGGTGAGCCGGAACATGCAGAGCTGCCCGATCTTCATCCCGGGCCAGAGCTTCATGGGGAGCGTCGCGACGTTCGACAGTTCGAGCGTGACATGCCCCGAGAAACCCGGGTCGATGAACCCGGCGGTCGAGTGCGTGACGAGCCCGAGCCGCCCGAGGCTGGACTTGCCTTCGAGACGGGACGCGAGATCGTCGGGCAGCGTGACGACCTCGTAGGTGGAGGCGAGCACGAACTCACCGGGGTGCAGGATGAACGCCTCGTCCCCGTCCGGCTCGACCTTGCGCGTCAGATCCGCCTGCTCGACCGCGGGGTCGATGTGCGGATACCTGTGGTTCTCGAACACCCGGAAGTAGCGGTCGAGCCGCACGTCGATGCTGGAGGGCTGCACCATGTATTCGTCGTACGGATCGATGCGCACGCGCCCGGCGTCGATCTCGGCCCGGATGTCCTTGTCTGAGAGAAGCACGCCCCGAGGATACGGGGACCGTGCGGCCCCGCCCCAATCGGCCGACCCGCACACCCCGCACCACGGACGACGCACCCGCCCGAAACGGCGACCGGGGCCACTCCTCCCGCCCCAGCTGATCTTGTCGCTACTGCTCCCGCAGCGGGCCGGCTCCTGCCTCTGCCCCTGCTGCCGATCCTGCTGCTACTGCTGCTCCAGCCCCACCGGCACGGCATGCCGCAACCGCGCACAGCGCGGACACCGAATGAGCCGCCCGGGCCCGATCCGGTCGGTCCCGAGCTGCTGCAACGGGAACGAGGCAGTACTGAACACGTGCCCTTCGGCACAGCGGACGACGGTGCGCTCCATCGGATCCATCAAGTCCCTTCCCCATCAAGCGCGGACGAGAGAAAACACCACATTAGGGGATGTACAGGACACCGCTCCAACCGGCACTCCGATCGGCCACGGTACGCCCCAACTTCCGCACCGGGCAGCGGGATCCCCACCCGAAAGCAAGCCCGAAACCACCCAAACCGGACGACTGTACGGACGGTCCCCCACCCCCCAACACGGGGTAACCGGGAAGGGCGGGGCGGGGCGGGGGCAACACATGGGGCAAGCCGGAAACACCCGGGGAGACGGCGGGCGCCGACACGGCTCACAGCTCCGGGACGCGGCACCGGGTGCGGCTGGCCATGAGGTAGAGTAAACGCGATGCGATTCCCTCCGGGAAGATCGCTGCGCGAGTGTAGTTTAATGGTAGAACATGAGCTTCCCAAGCTCAGAGCGCGGGTTCGATTCCCGTCACTCGCTCCATGACGAAGGCCCTGGTCGGAGACCAGGGCCTTGTTTGTTGTCTGGGCCATTTTCGACACGGGCCGTGCGTGGAGGATCACAACCTTCTCCCTGCTCGCGTCGGGGGCACCGACTGCGACTGCGCGTCTCCCGATGATCAATGCGGGGCCTTAGCGTTGCGAGTTCCGGTGCTCGACTGGCGAGTCACAGGCGAGCACCGGATGCGACAGCTGGCCAGGGAGCAAGGTGTCAGCCGAAGAGCAGAGTGGGTTCAGCGAGAATGTCCCGGTCCCGCTCGCTCTTGTAGATCAGATCGATACTGCCGAAGCGGGCCTCGGTGTAGTCGAGTCCGAGCGAGGCCACCGCCTTGCGTACGGCCTCTTCGGAGGTGCTCTCGATCTCCAGGAAGGTGGGGAGGTCCGGCCAGGTGTCGAAGTCGTAGGTGACGCCGTCGAGCTGCCATTCCTCGCGGTAGTTCTGCTGGTACCGCACCTGGCGCAGGCCCAGGGCCGCGAGGAGTTCCGTGGTCCGCTCCAGGTCGTTCACCTCGATCTCGATCTCGGTGGTGCCGTTGATGTGGGTGGCGTCGGTGACCTGCTTGAGCGTGAGGGTGGTCTTGCCGCCCTCGTCCCGCAGGCGCAGCCACTGCTCGCCCTGGACGGCGTCGTTCTCGAAGATCAGACGGGTGAACATGGTCTTGCCGAAGGCCCGCTCGGCCCCGGCCGATCGCAGGTGGTCGCGTACCGCGTCCACGTCGATCTCCAGGAACTTGGCTTCGTATTCGTGCTGGGCCACAGCATCCTCGCTCTCGTTTGTTTCGTTATCTACGCGGTCAGGTCGTGCAGGTCCTGCTCGCGCATCTTCCTGATCTCGGCGCACGCGTCGCTGCCCACGAACTCTTCCACGGGCAGACACAGGTCCATGCGCTGAATACACACGCCGACGTGGAAGGTGCCGTCCGGGTCGCGATAGAGCCGAACCCCGTAGTAACCCTCCTGACAGTCAACGCTGTTGTTGAACCTGCAGTCGGCACACGTATCGGGCAGCCGCAAGGAACGGATGTGCTTCACCACGAGCTGCCGGCCTGACGGAAGCCGATAGGCGATGCGGAAGCCTGACGTACCTGCGATCAGCCGGATCTCCTGCGGAACAGCACCAAGCTCGGCCAGGAGAAGATCAACGGCGTCAAGAGACGCATCACCATCAGCCAGCGACGTCAGTATCCGCACGGATAGCCTCGGCGAGTACTTCTCCAGCAGCCGGTGGACCCTCTGCACGTGGGTGTGATCGGGGATGACGACGTTTGCCCGCACTCCGATGCCGAGGGCCACAGCGACGCGGATCGAGTCCTCCAGCGCTTCGATCTTGCGGGTTGCCAGCGCCCGGACGCTGAACCGTGTGTTCTGAACCTGCGTGAGCTCGTCGGGGGTGGTGCCGAAGATCGAGAAGTTGACGTGCCGAAGTCCGGCGTCCGCACAGCCGGGCAAGGACCTCACACCGTTCTCGCCGTTCGAGGTGACACTGGCCGAGTAGCCGGCCTGCCGTGCCAGAGCGACGATCTGCGGCAGCTTGGGGTGCAGGGTCGGTTCCCCGCCGGTGAGGTGGACCTCGTCGAAGTCCAGTGCGTCGCGGAGTTGAGTGAGGGCAGCGCGGAACGCCTCGTCCGGGATGACGGGGGCGCTGGTGAAGCGGGCGCCGTTGGTGGCAACGTAAAGGGAGGTCCTCCCCGAGGGGCCTGTCGGGGTGAAACGTTCGGGCCAGCGCGGGTGGTTGTCGGCGCTGACCGGAGTTCCCTCGTTATGGCAGAACGTGCACGTCATGCCGCATGCGTCGATGACTTTGACGCGCAGTGTCCGGTCCATCGAGACATGGATGGGAACGTCATCGCTGACGTTTTGTAAAGCGCGGTGCTGGAACATGTGACGTTGCTCCTTCGGCATGGCAAGCCGGTGGCCTGGAGGGAGAGATCTGGCTGAGGTGGGCCCGGTCGACTGGCCCCTGTACTGACCGGGTCAGGAACTGATAGCCGAGTCAGGGACGGACGCGGCTGCGCTGCCCGTCTGCACCGGCGCCGGGCTGTGCTGGGTCAGGTAGGCAAGCCCGCACACGGCGACGATCGAGCCGGGGGCCCATATGACGCCGAGAACCATGCCGAGGAGGTCACGGCCTGCAGGTGGGGCCGCGGCCGACGCGCCGAATCGCTGCCGTGAGGGGCCCGAGTGCAGGGAAGTGGTCATGTCGTCTCCGTAACTGGTGCTCGGAGAGGAGCTGTCACGCCTTCGACTGCCGCGTGAAGGACCTGGGCGTCCGTCAACATCTGGCCGTTCTCGGGACAGATCCGCCAGTGGGGACCAGGCCCGCGCATGCGATGCGGTGGAGGGACGACAAGGTGCTGGGACAGGCCGAGTGGTCGCGTGTCAGGCACGTCCCAGACGGCCGCGGTGCCCGTCCGTACGAACCAGTAGAGGGCCGGTTCACGCGGATCTTCGATCACAGCACCGCTACGAGAACCGAGAGCGACCAGCACACGCGCCCCGAGGCTTCGAGGCACGCGTACGGCGTCCCAGCGGAATCCGGCGCCCTGGATCTCGCAGCTTCCTACCGTGCGCATCGTGGGTGGTTCCGGGGTCTCTTGTGACACGAAGGGACAACTCCTCACTGAGCACTGAGGCTTGAATGTGCGGAGGTGTCATCCTCGCGAGACCTTACGTCCCCTTCGAGGACTTCAAAGGGTCACTCAGAGGACTCCAAGAGGGCTTCCATTCACCTGGTTGATGAGTTGGTGCCGCGAAGGGGACGTAGCGTGAGAGCCTCAGGTGAGGTTCCGATACCACGGAGGAGTCATGTCCCGTCCCATAGGCAACACTCGCCTCAAAGCCGCCCGGGTGGCGGCTGGCTACAACTCGCAGCAGGCCCTCGCGGACGCCATCACGAGCGACGCACCGCAGCTCGGCATCCGGGGACTGGCCGTTGGTGTCCGCCAGGTCCGGCGGTGGGAGTCCGACAATCCGCCGTGGCCCCAGCCGGACATCCGTCGCGTGCTCACCCATCTGCTGGGTCAGGAGGCCGAAGATCTCGGCTTCACCGCTCCCTGGGGCTCAGGACAACATTCGGGTGGTCAGACCCGCCCAACCTCGACGGCCCGTTCCATGCCCGGCACGCGCCTGGCCACGGTGCCCACCCAATCCGTCGCAATCACACAACCGATCAGCGTCGGAGCCAACTTCGAAGCCGTGACCCGTTCCCATCGGTACCTGTACTGGTCGGTCGCGCCGGCCACTCTCCACCCCGCGGTTCTGGAGCACGCGCGGCTGGGCTGCGCGCTTCTGCCCGAGACGGTCGAACCGGCCCGGCACCGGCTCGCAGCCGCACTCGCCGAGTCCTACCTGCTGGCAGGCCGCATTGAGTTCTTCGACCTCCGCCAACCCGACCAGGCCGGTGACACGTTGCTCCGCGCTCTCCAGGCCGCCGGCGAGGCGGATGATCCGCTTCTGGGATCCGCGATCCTCGCGCATACGGCCTTCATCCCGGGCTGGGCAGGCGAACGCGAGGCGGCAGTGGAGCGGATGGTGGCGGCCCGCACCTACGCCCGCCGCGGCCCCGCGTCTGCCGAGTTCCACGCCTGGCTGGACGCCGTCGAAGCCGAGTGCGAGACCCGCTGCGGCAACACCCGCACCGCCCTGAACCTCATCAGCCACGCCGAAGACATCCTCACCGCCGGTTCCGAGCACACCACTCCCGTGTGGATGGACTGGTTCGGCTCCGCCCGCCTGGCGGCCTTCAAGGGCAACACTCAGCTCAAAGCGGGTCGCATCCCTCAGGCCCGCGAGACCCTTCAGCAGGTCCTCGAAGACCTGCCGCCCGAGTCCGCCAAGCAACGCACCGTCGTCCTCGGAGACCTGGCCGCGGTGGCAGCAGCCGACGGCAATCCGCAGGAGGCATGCCACTACGCCGGCCAGGCCCTCGACCAGCTCGCCGCCACCTGGTACGCCACAGGCATGGACCGCGTACGCGAAGTGCGGCGCACGCTCGCTCCGTGGCAGAACGAGCAGTGTGTCCGGGACTTCGACGACCGGCTCTACGACTGGGGGACGACGGTCAGCGCTCTCCAGCGTTGAACCTGGCGATCCTCCCCGGCAGCTCCGCCAGCGAGTCGATCCGCATCGTGGTGATCGCGTCGGCCTCCGGATCACGCTGCTGGATCGTGCCCCAGGGGCCCCGACGGATCAGCGCTGTCAGCAGCCCGGCCTGCACGGCCGGGCGAATGTCGTTGTCGAGCCGGTCGCCGACGTACAGAATCTCGCCCGGCTCGGCAGGCGTCGCCTCGATGACATGCTCGAAGAACTTCACATCAGGCTTCGACGCACCCCAGTCGTCGCTGGTAGCGATGAGATCGGACGGCAGATCCAGCCCACGCAACAGACCGCCGGCCCGCACGGTCTGATTGCCGGCGATGCCGACCCAGAGACCGGCCTCGCGCAGCCCAGCCAGGGTCGGCCGCACATCGGGATAGAGGTCGTCCTCGCCGAACCACTCCGGCTTGCCGGCCTCGGCTCGCCTGTCCCGCTCCTCGGCCAGGTCGAACCCCGGCCGGAACTCCTGGAACGTCTCACGGTAATCCCGCCCCTGCGCGACGACCGCCCCGAACATCGCCGCGAAAGTATGCCGCGGCACTCCCAGCCAGTCCGCCCAGGTCCCATACTCACGGGTCTCGTCCACAAGGCACTCACCGACATCGAACACCACAGCGCGAATCATGCTCGGCAGGGTAATGCGCCGCGCAACGCCCTGTACGGATGGGTTACCCATGCAGCGCTGCCGCAGGGCCGACGAACACCTGCGCCCCGTAGCCCGAGGTGCCGGTGAAGCCGTAGTGGACTCAGACGTCATCGGCGGGGGCGATGCCGGGCGCGGCGGCATGTGGATCTCGCCGCGTCAACGGCGACGGGCGGTGCTCCTGACCAACAAGCTCTACTACACCCGCGACCGCCAACCTCTGACGGACATCCGCAATACCTTCCACGGACTGGCCTGCGACTGACGCGAAGGTGGCATGGCGGGCATGCGCACCTTGTGGGGTGAGCCTTGTCGACAGCCTTCGCCAGATGGGTCTCAACCAGGCCAGGAGCACCATAGACGACCACCAGGATGCTGCCGGCGCGGATCGCCGTCTGCTTGACGACGCTGCGCCACCCGCCTGCGGAGAAGGCGAGCAGTTGGCTCCACTGCCCGTCGCCGAGTTCGGCGCGGCCGACTCCTGAGTGCCCATGTCGATGACAGTGCTGCCCAATGTCACCTGGTAGGAGGGGCAGGAGAGCATCGCGTCGAAGACCTTCCCGATGCCCTTGGACAGCTTCGCGGCACTCGCTGTACAGCTCCTCTCTGATCTCTGAGCTGCTGCTGCCGATGTAGGTGAAGGACGCTCCTTTTCTGCGTTTCGGCCACGCCAAGCAGCTCGCGTGCGGGCCATTCCACATGATTCCGGCCGGAAGTGCGTCTGCCATATGCATATCGGCCGAGCACTATCGAACCACGCCCACGTCAAGGGCATCGCACACATGAACGCCAGGCGCATTCGGGACATCACCGTGAGCGACCGGAACAGCCCTTCTCTCTGAGTGACAGCAACCGTACCGTCAGTCAGGTTTTGCGCCCGCGTACACAGCGGGACGCGCAATCAACGGGGAGGGCACATCCGTGGATCCACTGACGTTTCCCATGCTTGCCGGCACCGCACTCACTGAGGCGGTCAAGTTCCTGTTCGACCGAGCCGGAGCGGTCCTCGATCGACGTGCGGGTCGGGTTCCCGTGGAGGAACCGGAGCACGTCGAAGGCCAGGTAGGTCCGTTGACCGTCCGACCGGCTGAACTTTCCTCTGCACGGATCGAGCGCATCACCGAGGCCCGCGGCGCACTCCAGGTGTATCTGACACGTCCGGCGCTGATGCAGGCAGACGGTCCGGGGCTCAGGGATCTACTGGGTGCACTCCGCCTGGACTTGGAGGAGATCTACGGGCGGCAACTGCCCTTCGGCGACGAGGAGGAGCGGCCCTCGCGCCCCGGCGTCTCCGTCACGCAGCGCGCGGAACAGCTCACCGGCAGCCAGGTCGGTGTACGCGCACAGGACATTTCCAGGACGGGCCGCGTGCGCGTGGACCAGTCCGCGAGGGTCATTGAGGCGGCGGCGGAACAAGTCGGCGTCGAGATCGACGGAACCATCGGCTGAGAGGCGGCGCAACCGATGACCCTAGACAACGAGCAGGACTTCGCCCGGCAGCAGTCCGTTCCGGCGACCGGGAACCCGTACAGCGCTGCCGAAGATTCGCGCGTGCCTCCACGGCTACTCGACCGGTACTGCAACGAAGACCAGACCGACCATACGGAGGGCCCCGCCGCCTCCGCCGACGCGCCCGCGGCAGTCTCAGAGACCAATACCGAGTCTGCAGCGCGCGCTCGCCCCGAAGTGACCGCGCCGGCGAGCTCAGAGTCAGGACCCGCGCTCCCGTCGTATCCCCCTGCCCCTGCCATCCCACCGAACAGCCCTGAACCCGCAGCACAGCGAGAAACTGAGCAGGGCAGGACGCCACCACCGTCCCCCGAGGCGATCGAAGCCGTCGGGCAGGCGGCCACGCTCCAGCGCGCGTTAATCAACCTGGGCGAGATGATCGGCACGAAATACGTGTTCGAGCAGACCCTGGACGCAGACGCGCCCATCGACGCCGAATACTTGGCAGTGATCCGGAGGGTTTATGCCAAGCCCCGCTCCGAGGACACAGACCGGACCAGTAGCCCCTTCACCCAGGCCCTTGAGAGCCTCCGGCCTTCGGGTTCCGTACTGGTTATCAACCGCCCGCCGAACAGCAGCAGAACCACGACTGCATACTCCCTTCTCGACCAGCTCGTGGAAGAAGGCTTGATCACAGAAGCACGCCCACTCTCCTTCGGCGGCTCCCAGCACTTCCCCGCGCGACGCCTGCCTCATGACCGCCGATGCGGCTTCCTGCTCGAACTCCCGCCAGACGAAGACGGCTTCCAGGTAGCCGACACATTCGGTTCCGGCCTGGGAAAGCTCGGTGAGCAGCTGGCCCGACGGGACAACCGACTCATCGTCCTGACCCGCCCGGAACAGTGGCGACGAATCAGCCACGGTGCACCGCCGAGTGCCGCGCCGGATCTGGGCGAGATCCACCCCCACGACATCGCCACACGCTGGCTGCTGGCACAGGAGCCAGCGTTCCCGGTCAGTGCCTGGCTCGGCAGCACCGGCATACGCCGCCTCATCGGCGGCATGACTCCCACGGACATCTTGAACGTCACTCCCCTCATGCTCGATGAGCACCGGAAGGCCGAGCGCCTCGCGGCCGATGACGTCTCTGACGTAGCCCGCGATTCGGCGCAGCAGGCTTCTGCCGAGCGGCGCCGCTCCCTCGACGAACAGATCGCCAATGTCGAGGCCGTCCTCAGCAACTGGGAGGACGCCCTCTACGAGTGGCACGAACCAGAAAACCGCGTCCGGACCAGCTTCGAACGGAACTTCCTCCTGACCGCAGCGGTCCTGCGCGGCGACCCGGTGGGCCATGTGTATGCCAAAGCCGCCGAATTGACCGACACCCTCGACAAACGCGACACCCCTGTCCCCGTCCACGGGCAACAGGCTCCGGGGGTGATCGCCATGACCAAGGCCATCGATGCGCGGCGCGAGGAAGACGGGACCCTCCATTTCAACCGCGCGCACTGGGACGACGCCGCGATCGAGTACTTCTGGAACGATCGCCCGCTGGCCCGCACCTCCTTCTTGAAGTGGCTCGCCCAGGTCCCCTTCGACGACACAGGAACGAACAAGGAGGCCCTGGAGACCATCACCAAGGACGCCCGCCGTGCCTTGGCAGGCCGCATCAGTGAGTTCGCGCTGCGCTGGGCCGTGCGCCATCGCAGACAAGAACCATTAGAGGAGATCGTCACGGCTTGGTACGCCCACGGCACGGACAAGGAGTTGTGGCCCTTGGCTGTCAAGTTGCTCGACAACGCAGCGATTCACGCAGCCAGCGCTCCGTACGTGCACTCCCTGTTGCTGTCATGGGCCAAGCGCAAAGAGCCCTCACTCCAACAGGCGGTCGTCGAGGTCTGCACCGGACAGTTCGGGCGGCGTCACACTGGGAAGGCGCTACGCCGTCTCAAGAACGTGGCCAACAGCGGGCTGACGGAGGTCGTGGACAGCCTGCGCGAAGCGATCCGGGTGCTGTGGGCGGACACCTCCATCCGGAAGACGCTCTTCGGGTACGTCGTCGATTGGTGCGGTGACGAGAAGATCCGGGACACTGTCGGCCACCGAACGTTCACGGCTCTCGCCGCGTCGTCTGCACCAGAAGCCGACCGAGTGCCGCTGGTGCTCCACAGTGACACCAGCCCGGACACCGACGAAGAGGAAGACTTCCGCCCTCCAATCGCCGGCCTTGTCACCGGGTGGCGCACTCTCCTGCGTCAGGCGACCGGAGCAGCGGGGGATCGCGAACTCGACCGGGCCATCTTCCTGTGGCTCGATGCGGCCCTTGAGCGACCCCCTCTACGGCAGATCGTCCTCGACACCCTTCGGCGGGCCGTGGACGTCCGCGGCCCTGAAGGCCCGACCCTGCGTGAGGCCCTGCGTACCTGCTCACAAGTGTGGGTCCAGGGTGAAAACCGCCCGTATTCGCCCGACCGGGCAAACCTGAAGCTCGAACTCTCCTCCCTCCTCGACGCCGATCTGGCCAAGGTCCAGAAGCTTCTGCTGCAGGAACACCCCGAGGCAGACAAGTCAGAGGAGCACGAGGCCGCATGAAGCGCCGCCCCACCCCCAAAGGCGCCTCCCAGCCGGGCGGCGCCACCTGGGTCTCCACTTTCTCAGACCGGCCACGTAGCGCGGACCCAACGCTCCACTTCTGCGCACATGTCCGAGCGACCTGGCGGCGCCAGGACGACACCCACATCCCTGGGTCCCCGTACGCAGTCGGGCAGCTCGTCAGAGCCGTGATCGATGAGGCGGCCGCCGCCTGCGATGTCCTCCGTCCTGACGCCGCCGAGCAGGACATTGGCACCGCACTCGCCGAAGCCCTGCCCCTCGGAGGCGTGGGCGTAATCGTCGTGGGCGCCACCGTGAGCATCGAAGTGGACGAATCAACCCGGAAGGCCGCGTTCGCCGCGGAACAGCTGCAGCAGAACCACCGTCGTCAGGAAGAGCTGCTGCGCCGCGAACTAGAGCTGGACGAGCTGGCCCGTCGCCAGGCCAAAGCACGCGAGGACTTCCTGCGAGATCACATCCTCGCCAGCCCCGCCGCCGCCCGGCTCTACACCGCTCTGGAAGGCTCAGCCGAGAACTGGCCCCGCCTCGGCGGACCGCCAGCCGGTACGGATCTCGAAGATCTGGTCCGCACAGTCAGACAGTGGCAGCCCGGACAGCGGTGGGTCGTTGTCGCTCAGGTGATACACGATTTCGTCAGCAAGTTGACCCCCGAAGGATGCAAGGAACTACTCGTCCTACTCGCAGGCACCGTAGAGGCATTCGGCGGTGAGGACGCCTCCCGCGCCCTCACCGCCATAGCCGGCGAGTTCCAGTGAAGGTGATGCTCCTGCGCTGGTTTCTCGACCCGGTCACCAGCCTGCTGGCGGTGCGGCTCCATACCCAGAACCACGGACGTATGTCGTACGAGGCAGCCTGGCGGCTGGCCCGCGTCACTCGGCACCCTGACGAGATGGGGTACCGCCTGTACGGCCATCTCCCGGAGGACTCCACAGAGGCAACCGAGCCACCATGACCGCACCGGTGTTCCCCGATCTCCCAACGTGAACCCGACAGAACCTGCAAACTCGCGCCAGCAATCGTTGCCAAGACGCACCCAGAATGCAGCAGCCCTCCACGCCTGGGAGAAATCTGGGAGATGTTCTCCCTTCGAAGTCCGATCGAGGCACCGCCGCACCAACTCAGACAATCCCCCTGGCCTGCAAATTTGCAAAATTGGCAGGCATCAATCTTACTCGAACCTCATTCGGGACGAAGAGGTTTAGGTTCAAATCCCGCGACTCTGACAGCTGTAAAATAGCAAACCAGAGGGCACGTACTGGAGACAGTACGTGCCCTCTGTCGCCCGCGGACGGGACCAAAGGGGGGGCACCGCAAGTTCATCAAGCATCGGCCCGCCACCCTCACCTATGCCCCGAAGGGCACCCGCAGGCCGATGAACTCATCTTTACTGGCGCCATGGACCAAGGCACAGCGGGCTTAGTAGGTGTACTTGTGGGCGGCCTCATCGGTGTCGTGGGCACCTTGGGGTCTACACGGCTCGCAGGTAGGGAACAACGGCAGAGTCAGCACGAGCACTGGCGTCGTCAGCAGCGCCGTGATGCCTACAGCCAACTTGTGAGCCAAACCTCTGAGGCGATCAGGGTAGGCAGCAGAGCCACGGACGCCTACGAAGACGATGAGCCGAATGCTAGCGATCTTATGGAACAGTTCTGCGAGCTAGCACCCAAGCTGGACGCTCCGATGAGTCTGGTTGCTTTGGAAGGGCCAGCAAGATCCGATTCCGCAGCACTGGAACTCGTAGGAGCCGTGCGAGTGTGGGCGAACAGCTTATCCCTCGCCATCGCTACAAATGAGGGCCAATATATGCGCACAGCCCACATGTCAGTGGGCATACCGGAGGTGTTGCGACACAAGGAAAGCAGCTATGAGGCACTGGACGCCTTCACGCAACTTTGCAGGCAGATACTGGACGACTGATATTCTGTCCCAGCGCTTGTCAGCGGCCCACCCTTCTGATCAGGCGCCGGGCCACTGACTCATCATGCGATGTACATATCATCAGTCACGGACGACTCTTCTCGTACACATCGCTGGCGAAGATCACATCCACCCCCCTGCTCCATGCGTGATCACAGCAGCCTTGTGGCTTCGCGCCTCGTGGCACGGAACACCTCGGTCAGTCAACGGTCAAGGCTGAGCGGAAGCTTCCGTACTCCGGTCAGCAGGGCCGCGGCGAGGAACTCCGGCGGTTCGCCGGTAATTCACTCGCCGGGAGCCGATGGCGGGTTGCCACGCCTCACCACATGACACGCACGCGATGCCGCGCCGCGTGCCATAACGTGCCAGGAGGGGCGGTAAACAGCGGTCACTAAGGTGCCCGGCGGGCCTTTAAAAAGCACCGCCCCGCGACTGTTTCCGCAGGTCAGCGGACACGACCCGGCTCAAGCCCCGGGTGATTCCCAAGCTCAGAGCGCGGGTTCGATTCCCGTCACTCGCTCCACCAGCCAAGGCCCAGGTCAGGGACGTGATCCCCAGCCCGGGCCTTTGTGTTGTCCAGACCAGTCTAAGACTCTCGTGCCCGTTGCGTGCCCGATCGATGATCCTCGGTACCGGTAGCGCCCTTCTGGCGTTCCCGCCTGACCATCGAGTCCAGGCCCGAGGCCACCTCTTTCTGCCGCTCCTGGTCGGAGTGCTGATAGATCAGCGCGGCCCGTTCCGAGGACTGACCGGCACGCGCCATCGTGTCCTTCAGCGTGGCACCCGATCGGGTCGTCAGAGTGTGCCCGGTATGACGCAGATCGTAGAACCGGAAATCGTCCGGGAGACCAACATGAGCACGCGCCTTGCGCCGCTTCCGCCCGAAGGTGGAGCGCCGGAACGGCTTGTCCTTCTCCCCGACGAACAGCAGCCCGTCCGGTCCTTTCTCGGCGTACCAGTCGAGATGCCGCCGCAGCACCACGAGGCGCTTACCCGCTTGCGACTTGGTGCCCCCAAGCGCACGGTGCCCTGTGGTCAGCTCAGGCGCAGCCAAACGAATACGGATGGCTACTCCATCCACGTCCACATCCTTGCGACGCAGTTCCGCTTGTTCCTCTGGCCGCATCGGTCCATAGGCACCGAGGAAGACCATCAGCCGCCAACGGGGCCCAGCTCGTTCGCCAAAGCCGTCTACCTGAGCAACGAGGGGAGCCGCGTCCGCGAGTGCCGGTATGTCGTGGCGAGCGTGGTGAAGGCTTCCATCCCGACCACCTCCGACCCAGGCAAAGCCGAGCAGCCGCGCCCAGGGCGTCAAGGTCGTTCGTACGGTGGTGGGCTCAGCGCCTGCTCTACCCATGCCACCACGCAGGTCCGCCTATGGGCTGCAAACTCATCTGTCCCAGCCTGCTTCGCATCATTCTGATGTCCGCATCTGTCAACACTGCGTCCCCCAGCTCAGCAAGCGCCCGAGCAGAGTCGCCGTCATGGATCTTGCCCACTTTCGTCTCCAGGGCCTGCTTGATCGCGGGCAAGTCTTCGGACCAGTTCCGCACATGCCACCCCAGCATGCTCGCGAACTCTTTGTCTGCCCCGAGGCCAAGCACACGGTCGCGGTTAATCACCTGGTAACCATGCCAAATTCGCTCGAAGCACCACAGCAAGACGAAGTAGTGATGTCGCAACTCCGCCGCGTCCACACCGCTCCGGATCAGCACCTGCTCAGGGTTCGCGTCATCCTCGGCTTCCCAGTCACTTCTGACTGCGAACGCGAGTTCACCAAGGGGCCTGCGCGCTTCCGCCACAACACCCGAGGTCAAGTCAACGTGGAGTGCACGAGCAATCTCCATGTTGGCCCTCCGCCTCTGAGCCAGCGTGGCGACCAACGACAGCCCGAATGCCACAATCGACACAGCTAGCGCTGCTTCGGATAGAACGTTGCCAGACATACATCCCCCAGAACGGTTGAGTGACTTGCCGAGTACAGGGTCTCGGCTCGCACGGGCACACGAAGGCCATTCCCCGAGACTGGGATAACTTCGGATCGCAGAAGTCCCTGTGCCACAACCGCGCCATATCGGGCGGGAACTCGCGGGAAACCGTAGCGATCAGCAACGGCCATAGCCAGTGGACGCCGAAGTAGGCATCCGCAGGTCAGCCCCCAACTCACCCCACCCCGCTGCTAAAGCGGTGGCTCTCTGGCAACCAGTGGCAGCGGCCAGCCGGCGCAGGCCACTAGTGCGCTGCCGTCCTCGGTGAGGAAGAACAGCGTGGTCCATGCCCGATCGGCAGAATCGATCAGCCCTGTGCGCACTGGCCGGCCATGCTCGCGGACGAGCTGAACTGCTCGTTCCAGCCAAAGAGGTTCGAGTCCGTGTTTCCGCATGCGCTGAAGTCGGCCCTTGAAGACTCCGGCATGCTGGCCTGCGTGTTGTGCTCGGTCTCCCACCCAGTAGGTGGCGCCGCTGCGGAGGGTGGCAAGAGCTATCGTTGACGCCTCGTCATCACCGACCAACAGCGATTCGAGCTCATGCCGTTCCATGGTCACACCCCCGTCTGGATCCTGCGGTACAGCAGCCAGATACCACAACCCCGGCAATCGCCCGCGTCCGGTAGTGCCCCTCCAGGGCTCGGTAGCAGCCGAAATAGCCATCCCCGACCGATCCGGCTAGATCTACGGATCAGAAATGTCCGTGCCCGACTGGGCGGGGACCCACGGGTGCCAGGGTGAGCCCTTAGGGTTCACCCTGGCATCTGTCTCCTCCTGGTCAGCTTGCCGGTGCAAGCAAAGGGCCGGTGATTCCCAAGCTCAGAGCGCGGGTTCGATTGCCGTCACTCACTCCCTTACTTAGCCCCAGGTCAGCGCCCTGGGGCTTCTCTGTCGTCCAGACCGCTCAAGGGGCCAGGTTGCTCGATGCCTGGCAGCGCTTAGTGCCGCAAGCCCCAACTCTGCTGGGGCCATGGACATCGCGGAGTACGAACAGGAGCCGCACGATCTGAGCCCGTGATCCTGCGAACGGTGTACCCGGAGGCGCCGATCCGCGTGGAGTACGCCCCGACGCCGCCGCTCGGCCAGACGCTGCGAGGCTCCCTGAAAGCGCTCACGGAGTGGTCCGTGCAGCACATCGAGGATGTCCGCACCACCCGCGAGGAGTACGACGGCCGGCCCGAAAAGCGTTAGTACACGCGTGCCGACAAAATCGGGGACGGCTCCAGGAGTTGGAGGCTCCGCATGAAGACTGGTGATCGCACGGAGGCCGGCCCCTCGCCTCGGGCGCGCTGGACCTGGCCCCCGAACGCGTCCGGTCCTTCCACCTCGATGCTGACGCACTCCGTCCCAGGGGCGACGCGTGGTGGAATGCAGGGGGGTGGTGGCCCCGGTTCCGACGGGGCCACCACCCTCTGTCCTGCCTCTGTCCGGTCGGCCCGGCTCGGTCAGGCCGGTTCCGCCGGGGTCAGCGGTAGCAGGTGGTTACGAGGACCGTGTCGCCCGCGTGCACGACCGTCGGGGCATGCGGCGAGAGCGAGACCACTGCGTCCTCCGGCTTCGTGCAGTCGGCCTTCTGGACCCGGGTGAACTTGGGTGTGAGGCCGAAGTGGACGAGCGACACCCTGGCCCTCGCCGAACTCACGCCGGCCAGCCGCTCCGTGGCGGTCCCGCCGTCGCTGGTGCGGACAAGCAAGGTGGTGCTGTCGGCGGCGGCAGCGGCGGCCGGCCGCGCGGTGTCCGAACCGCTGCCGACGGCGCCGACCGCCAGGGCGGTGCCCGCACCGGCCACGACGAGGGCGGTGGCGATGCCCGCGATGGCCGTGGCCCGCTTGCGACGAGCCCCGCGCGCGATGGTGGCCGTATCGAAGTGCGGCGTCGGGGTGGTGTTCACGAAGTCGTTCATGGCATTCACCAGTTCCATCTCGAAGGATGTGCAGCCGGACGGCGGCGAATCGTGTGAACTCATTGGACTCCCTCCGTCGGCTGCGGTGTTGAAGGGCTGGAGAGTGCGGGGAACTGGCCTCTGAGCTTGTCCATACCGCGAGCGAGCTGGGACCGCACGGTGCCTGGCGAGATCTTCAGGTCAGCCGCTATCTCGTCATCCGACAACTCATGGAAATACCGCAGCACCACGACCGTCCGCATGCGCATCGGCAGACCCTGGAGCGCCCGGACCAACTGGTCCCTCGTGTCCACTCGCCCGTACTGGTCCCCGGGGGCGGCACGGTCGCCGTCCTGATGCGGGACCATGCGGCGGAACCTCCGCCACCGGTCGTTGGCCAGGTTCACCATGATCCGCCGCACGTACGCCTCCGGAGAGTCCTTGGCGGCGATGGTGCGCCACTTGCGGCAGGCCCGCTCCAGGGTCTCCTGGACCAGGTCCTCCGCGGCCTCGTGATTCCCCGTCAGGACGAGGGCACCTCGGAACAGTACGGCCGACCGGGCGACGACAAAGCCGTGGAAGTCGTACTGCGACTCCGCCGGTCCGGACTTGCTGATTCCGATACGGACATCGTGCTCGGTTGCCAGGTCCACATCCCCATCCCTTCCTGTCACCCCTCCTCGACGGGAAAGCGGTCCCGTTTGCTGCACGCACATCATGAGACCTGCGTCACACTGCGGGCGCCCAGGCCGAGCTCTGGCAGCAGCCGGCCAAGCGGCTGCTGGACTCGTCCCTGGGGGGCGAGATCGCCGATCAGCTCGGATATGACCGGCACGATCCGGCGGGGAAGAACGGCGGCAACAGCCGCAACGGCACCCGCTGCAAGGAGTTCCTGGCCGAGGTCGGCGCGGGGCGAAACCCGTTCCCTGCGACGGCGCGGGGTCGTTCGAGCTGAAGACCGTGCGCACGCGACAGAGGTGCGCCCCTGTCAACTGCTCTACAGACAACGGCTCTACAGAACCGAAGCTCCAAAGCCCTCGCCTCTTGTGGCGCTCAGTTCATCTCGGCTGCGGGCGCGTCGGCGGCATACGGATGGACGTACCGGCGGTCGTCGGAGGGCGTGAACCACGGTCCGACCGGCATGGGCGCGATGCCGAGATCCGCCGCGCGATGCCGAGACCCTCCGCGACGGGATTTTCATCGATCCCGTCCATCGCATCGTCGTAGAGCCACTCCTGGTCCGCGTCCTCGCGCGCGTTCCCCGCCAAGGAATCGCGGCGTGAGAGGACAGGACCAGGTGGGGAAGGTAAATGGCCTGGCGCCCGAAGGGGTGGCGTGCGGCGGGTGTTCGCGACCCGGTGCAGAGACGTGTGTCCTGTGGCACTGCACAGGTAATCGGGTGCGCACTTCCGGCTGCGAAGGGCCTGTGTCCGGCGGGCTGCCGCCCCGTGACCCGGCCCGTAAGTGACTACGGGCGGTCATTTGATGCCCGGAACAACGAAGCGACAAGTACTCGTCGCAGTCTTGGATCGTGTCCTACGAGGGGACCGGCCCGGCGGGGCATTGTCCACGTGCTGCGTAGGGGCGTGAGCCGGCGGGACGTTGCCGCAGAGCTGGCTGCTTGCCGCTGGCCGCTGGCCGCTGGCCGCTGGCCGCTGGCCGCTGGCCGCTGGCACTACCTCTAGTTGGTCGTGTGCGTGGGGTAGACCTCGACGTCGGCGTAGCTGCCCTTGATCTGCCCAGCGCCCGCAGGCCACTTCAGGCTCACGGTGTGGGTCTCGTTCGGGGGCGTCACCTCGATGTTGGTCGGGTGCGTGAGGCTGTTGCCGCTGGGGTCGATGGTGTAGGAGAGGTTGAAGACAGCGGCATCGCCGGGCTTCAGGGTGGTGATACGCGGCACGGCGTGGCCGCGCGGTATGGGCTCCGAGGTGTGGTCGGAGTCCTTGATGTCGACGCCGGCGAAGCCCGACGCCGAGCAGGTGGTCGAACCCCGGTTCATCATGGTGATGTCGATCGTGCCGGTGGTCGCGTCGGGCGAGGAGTCCTGGGCGTCGATGGCCAGATCCTCCGTCTTGCAGAACGTGACCTTGCTGCCGGTCGTCGTCGCGCCGTTCGCGGCGCCGGCCTTGGTGTCCTCACCGGAGCCCGAGCCGCCCTCCGACTTCGAGCTGCCGCCCGAGGAGGAAGAAGACGAAGAGGTCGAAGAGGCCGAGCCCGTGCCGCTCTCCGACTTCGAGCCACCGTCCGAGGAGGAAGCCGAGGACGAGGAACCCTGGGACGACGCGTTCTTTCCGGAGGCGTCGTTGCCGCAGGCGGTGAGCGAGAGGGTGGCGGCGAGGCTGATGGCGGCGAGAGCAGTGATGCGGGTGTACTTCACGGTGTTCCCCCAGAAAGAGTGCGGTCGGTGCGTGCGGACTGAAGTATTTCTATCTCGCACCGGGTTACAGGCCGTCCTCCGCGACGTCTTCGTTCTGTCACAGGCGTATTGACCTCACGGATGACGGCGGCGGCCCTGGCGTCGGTCCTCGCCCCGCCCGGGCAGATGGCTCAGACAGGAGGCACCCTGACTCCGACACCCCGACTCTGTCGCCGGTGCGGTCGCGCACCTTGGGGCGCGCTGTCCGAGCCGCTGAGGGCAGGCCCCTTGAGACTGAAGCGCGGCCGCTGTCGCCGACCGGCCGTGTCGACCGGGCGTTCGCTGCGCCTTTCGACGAATGCGCCGTGCCGTTCGGGTGACAACCATTCGCGCCGCCCGTCTCCGGCGCCCATCGGGGTCCATACCTGACGCCATGGACAGGAAACCATCGGGACGAACAGTGCGTATCGCAGTGCGTGGAGAGAATTCCGGGTCCCTTCGGCATCGCTTTGGCGCCGGATGTTGTGCCCTGCTGCTCCTGGCCCTGACTTCGGGCGGGGCAGCCCAGGCGGCCTCGTCGCCCGACCACGGCGGTTCCGGCCGGCTCGATCCGCGGATCACGGAGATCATGCGGAAGCCGGACTACCCCAACGCCCAGTGGGGCCTGCTCCAGCAGGACCCGGACAACGGACGGGTCATCCACAGCCGGTTCGCCGAACAGTTCTTCATCCCCGGGTCGGTGGCCAAGCTGTTCGGCACCTCCGGAGAGTGGGACACCCTCGGCGGCGGCCACCGCTTCAAGACGCCGGTCTACGCGGTCGGCGAGCGCCGCGGAACCACGCTGAACGGCAACCTCGGCCTCGTCGCCCAGGGCGACCTGACCATGGGCGGCAGGACCCGCCCCGACGGCACGGTCGACTACACCGACCTCGACCACACGTACGCCAACGACTTCCCCGGCGCCACGCTCACTCCGGAGAACCCGCTCGCCGGGATCAACAAGCTCGCGCAGCAGGTACGGAAATCCGGCATCACCCGCGTCAATGGGAACGTGGTCGTCGACGACCGGCTCTTCCAGCCCGAGCCGACCTTCATCCCCGAACCGACGCCGCTGATGGTCAACGACAATCTCATCGACCTGCTGACCACCCCCGGGGCCCACCCCGGCGCGCCCGCACAACTGGACTGGCGGCCGAAAGTCGCCCCGTACCGCGTCACGTCGTCGGTGAAGACCGTGGCGGCGGGGCAGCCGACGGACATCCAGGTGACGACCTCCGACAACGGCACCCGGATCCGGCTTTCCGGCACCGTCGCGGCCGGCTCCGAACCGGCTCTGAAGGTGTCGCCCATCGCCGATCCGGCGGCCTTCGGACGCACCGCGCTGATCGAGGCGCTGGGGCGGGCCGGGGTGAAGGTGACGGCGAAGCCGACCGGTGCCAACCCGGTCGGGCAACTCCCCGGCTCGTACAAGGGCCGCCCGCGCGTGGCTCTTTACACCTCGCCGCCGTTCTCCCAGTACGCCAAGCTCATCTTCAAGGTCAGCCACAACCTGGGCGGCAACCTCGCCATCTGTCTGATGGCCGTCGCGACCGGCAGCAAGCACTGCATGGACGGCTTCCCGGTGCTGGCCGGCTTCCTGGATCGCGCGGGCGTCGACCGCAAACAGGTCCAGCTCCTGGACGGCCGGGGCGGGAACCCCGCCGACCGCACCACGCCCAAGGCCGTGGTGCAGTTGCTGACGTACTGGCAGCACACCCCCGAGGCCAAGGTCTTCCGGAATGCGCTGCCCATCCTCGGCGTCGACGGCCTGCTGGCCGACAACTGCACCCACTGCGCCGCCCGCGGGAAGGTGTTCGCCAAGACCGGCGCCGCCGTCGGGCTGGATGCGCTCAACAACCGCCTGGCCGTCGGCGCCATCACGATCGCCGGCTACCTGGACAAGGGCAACGGCCGCTTCGACGTCTTCTTCGCGGGCGTGAACGGCGCCTCCACCCCGACAACCGACGTCAACGGTGTGCTGGATATCGGCAATGACCTCGCCATGATCTCCGCGTACTTGCAGGAGGCGGCGGCGCGAGGAGAAGGCTGAGAGCGCTGAGAGCGCTGAGAGCACTGCATCCCGGCCGAGAGGCCCGGGCCGTCGGCCCGGGCCTCTCGGCCGTCCAGATCTGTCAGGGCGGCCCATCCCCTCCGTACGCCGTTGTCAGGCGACAGCCGGCATCCGTATGACCTGAACCGGATCGCGGGGAGGCGGTCCGGCGGGATCGTCGGACTCGGTGATCAGCTGAAGCAGGGTGCTGCGGGCGCGAGCCACCCGGGAGCGCACCGTTCCGATCGGGCAGCCGATGACGAGGGCGGCTTCGGCATAGGGCAGTCCGACCAGTTGGGTGAGCACGAACGCTCTGCGGCCGTCCTCCGGGACTGTCGCCAGCAGTTCCGCCAGCGCGATGCCGTCGTCGAATCCCGGCAGTCCACCCGGCTGGGACTGCTCAGCCGCGGACTGCCAGTCCTCGCGGCGGGAGACCGCCGGCCGGGCGGCGGCGCGGCGGAAGCTGTCCACGACGGTGCGCCGGGCGATGGACAGAAGCCAGGTACGCGCGGACGAGCGGCCCTCAAAACCGGGCAGGCTGCGCAGGGCGCGCAGGAAGGTCTCCTGGGTCAGATCGTCGGCCGACTGGGGCTCCGCGCTGAGGTAGGCCACGTAGCGCCAGACGTCGAGGCGCAGTGCGCGGATGAACTCCTCCACGGACTCGGGGTCTCCGTCGCGGGCCGCGAGAGCGAGCCGGGTCGTGGTCTCGTCGGTCGCGACGGAGTGCAGCGCCCGGCGCGGACGGATGGGTGGGGGCAGGGCAGGGGTCATCGCCTCATGTCCTTCACGGGATAAGGGATACGGGATACGGGATCGTCCGGCGCGGCACACTGCGGCACGCCGGTGAGCTGGTACGGCCCTGTCGAGGGCCGATGCCCGGGAGGCGGCATGTCCGCGCCGCCGTCGGGAAGCCGGCTGTCAGATGACAGCGATCCCGCGAGGCGGTCCTCTGGACGTGATGACGTGGGAGAGCAGCAGCTGTCGCGGGGTGCGGACTTCGCTGCCGCAGCAGATCCGCGGGCGGTCCGGTACCGGTACCGGGGTGGCCAGGACGAGGGGCCGGAGAGGTGCTGCGAGCCAGCCGGCCACAGCTCGTCCGGTACGGAAGGCCGCACGTTCTCCGTGGGCGAGCCACAGGCCGCTCAGCAGAGCGGCCAGCAGGTGGGCTGCCAGCATTCCGGACGGCGACATGTTCCCCATGTGGTGCCCGGCGGGCATGCCGGCGCCGTGGGTCATGGTCTGCATGACGTGGTGTACGTGGCTCCGGGCGCCGGGCACGACCACGCCAGGCATGTCCATGTGGCCCATCCCGGGAGGCGGTTGACGCAGGTGCCCGCCCAGCCCCGCGGCCCTCACCATGCGGGTGGCCGCGGACTCGGAGAGATCCCCGGTGTTCCCGCACAGCAGGAACGCGCTCCATTCGCGGGCGAAGGAGGATCCGCCCGCCATGGCGGGGTGAGTGGCGGCCTGGGCCAGGGAGAAACCGGCATGGAGTGCGGCCTGCATACCGACCGCCGCCGAGGTGACTGCCGTGATGCCACGCTCTTTGCGGGCAAGGGCCCAGGAACCGACGGCCGTTCCGGCGAACCCGCCGGCAACCGTCCACCAGGCCAACGGGACGCCGGACATGAGGACGTGACCGGTGACCGCACACAGCAGGCAGACAGCAGCGAACATCGCGGCCCGCACCGCGCGTCCCAGTACGTCCCCAGTCATGGTGGGCTCATCCTCGCATCCAGCCGTGGCACTCGCTCCGGTCAAGTCCGACATGTTCGCCGTCTTCTCGTGCCCGACGGATGCTGTCGGATGGCATCCCCAACAAGGCGCGGAGCACCTGGTGGCAGATGCCTCCAGAGGTAGTCGGCCGGCTGCGCCGTTCGGTTCCGGCGGGTTCCGCCCGGGCGGGAGCATCGGGCGCACGGGGTGGCCGGCCCGTGCCTCCGAGCGGGGTGCCACGACCGCTTCCAGGTGTCCGGCCCCGGGTATTCCACCTGCGTGGGAACGGGAGACCGTCCCGGTAGCCCCTACAGCGATCCACCGAGAGGAGAGTGAGGACCGATGACCGGAAACAGTTCTCCGGAGCCCGTGGCGACGTTCTGCGGCAACTGCAACTGCGGCTGTCCCCAGTTGTTCGTCGACGAGACGGCAGCCGTGGAGCGCAGGGTCGTGATCACGGACGACTTCGGACAGCGGGTGGAAATGAGCGCGGATCAGTTCGGCTCCCTGCTGGAGGAGGCAAAGGCGGGAAAACTGGATGCCGTCGCAACGGCGTAGGACTCGCGCCGATTCTCCGGTCCGGTCCGCATAGGAACCCTCTCGCCGGTCCAGTCCGGTCCGGTCTGCTCCGCGTAAGACCTGCGCCGGCCCGGTCTGGTCCGCGCAGGGCCTGCGCCGGTACGGTGTGGTCCGCCCCGTCGGCCGCCTCAGGTGCCGGGGCGGACCAGGGCCCGCCTGCGCGTCCGGGGCAGCTTCGACCGGCAGACACTGATCCGCGTGAACGCGCCCGCCGGTGACGTGTCTGTTCGAGAAGGGTGATACCAGGTGAGTTCCACTCCCATGGACGTCGCCGATGAAGCCGGTGAGATCCGTCGTTTCTGGGGCGGGCTCGGCCTCCCCGGGTTGATCGACGTCCATACCCACTTCATGCCTGAGCGCGTCCTGCACAAGGTCTGGGACTACTTCGACACCAGCGGGCCGATGATCGGCGGATTGGCATGGCCCATCGCCTACCGCAAGCAGGAGGCGGAACGTGTGGCCGTCCTGCGGGACTTCGGGGTGCGGGCCTTCACCGCGATGGTCTATCCCCACAAGCCCGCCATGGCCCAGTGGCTGAACGAGTGGGCGGCCGGCTTCGCCCACCGCACCCCTGACTGCCTGCACACGGCCACTTTGTATCCCGAGCCGGGCGTCGAGGCATACGTCCGCGAGGCCGTCGAAGCGGGGGCCCGCGTGTTCAAGGCTCACATACAGGTGGGCGCCTATGACCCGGCCGATGAACGTCTCGGGCCGGTCTGGGGGCTGCTGGCCGAGGCAGGCATCCCGGTGGTCATGCACTGCGGTTCCGGACCCGCGCCCGGCAAGTACACCGGTCCTGAACCGGTCGCGCGCGTCCTGGAACGCCATCCGGGACTCCGGCTGATCGTCGCGCACATGGGCATGCCCGAGTACGCGGAGTTCCTCGATCTCGCCGAGCGGTACGACCAGGTACGGCTGGACACGACGATGACGTTCACCGACTTCACCGAAGGATTCATGCCGTTTCCGCCGCGGGACCTGGCGCGTCTCGCCGACCTGGGCGACCGCATCCTGCTCGGCACCGACTTCCCCAACGTGCCCTACCCCTACCTGCACCAGCTCCACGCCCTGGAGCGTCTGGACCTGGGGCGCGACTGGCTGCGAGCGGTCTGCCACGACAACGCGGCCGGACTCTTCGAGCTGTAAGGGACTCCGGGGACGATGACGAGCTCGCTCCCCGGCGTGGCCGCCGGTATCGGCACTCGCGACCGCGCCAGCGCCCCGAGCTGCTTCGGCTCAGTCCCGTGCATCCATCAGGGCGGTGACATAGGCGTTCAGCCGCTCCTCGACGAGCCGCGTCGTCAGCTCCGTCCTCCCTGACTCACGCCATGACTGCGACACCTGCCGCACTTCTTCCGAGGACGCCAGCCCGTCCCGTACCAGCCAGTACAGCCGCTCGCCCGCAGCCGCTGCCAGCACCCCACCGGCCTCCTCGTACGCCTCGGCGAACCGCAGACCCCACGCCGGGCCGTGCAGCAGCGCGAGAGTGGTGGAACAGTGCGCCACATCGAGATCGGCCGGGCCCCAGGAAGCCCCTGCCCAGTCGACGACCCCCGTGATCCGGGCAGCCGCCGGCCTTGAGGGCAAGGCGTCGAACAGCACGTTGCCGGGCTGGAAGTCCCGGTGCAGGAAGCGCCCTTGATAGGCGGGCACAGGTCTGCGGATCACGTCGATCGCCGCGGCCCATGCCGCCGCGTCGGCGCCCTTCGGAGTCACGACGGTGTCCGCGGTCGTCAACGCCACATACGTGGGAGGCCGTTCGGCGGGGCGCAGCGCATGGATCGACGCGAGTTGACGGGCCAGCAGCGGAACGCGCGTCTCCACTCCCTCATCGTCGAGGACTGTCCGTCCCAGCAGATGGGTCCTCAGGAGCGACGGAAACTCGCAATGCGCGGCGGTCGGGTCAACCGCGACCAGTCCAGGAGCCGGCACGCTGCTCCCCGCGAGCAGGGCCAGGGCTCCGGCCTCCCTGTTCAGCCAGTCCTCCGCGTGCTCCACGTTGACGAAGGTCCGCAGCACCAGATCGCGGGTGCCTCCGTCCCGCGTACCGATGGTCAGCTTCCGTACGTCGGCAGTGATGCCCCCGTGCAGCGCTTCGGCTCTGACGATCCGTTCGCCGGCCTCCAGGTGCCGTCTCACCCAAGCGAGGGTCGACGGTCGGACAGCCTCCGCTTCATGGTGATTGGTCACTGTCCCAGCTCATCATCCGGACGACGGCACGCGCAAAAGGATTCCTCGGAGGCGATGGGCGACGCCGCTTCGCTCCTCCCGCCCGCTGTGCCACCGCGTCGTGTGAACAATTCGCTGTGCCGGGGGAAAGGGTGTCCGTAGGGTCCCCCCATGGACGACCCCGTACTCACCGCCCGTGAACTCGTGCGGGAACGGTTCCCCGGCGCCCGGGCAGCCTTCCTCGCCGGCAGTGTGCTGACCGACCGCCGGACACCCACCTCCGACCTGGACATCGTCGTCCTCCTGGACGGACCGCCCGCACCCCTCCGCGAGAACCTGCTGTACCGCGGCTGGCCGGTGGAGCTGTTCGTACAGACCCGGGCCGACTGGCAGCGCTTCGCCGATCGGGAGACCGCGAAGCGGAGTTCACCGCTGCTCGCCATGTGTTCCGACGGGATGCTTCTCGTCGACAGGGACGGGCTGGGCGCTTCGCTCCAGGCCGAGGCGCGAAAGCGCTGGGCTGCGGGACCGCCACCGCTCTCGGACCGTGAACGGGACTACCAGCGGTACATCCTGACCGACCTGCTCGACGACCTGCGCGGCTGCGCGGACCCTGCCGAGCAGGTGCACCTGGTCGCGCACATGTTGCAGCGCGCGTCCGAGCTGGTCCTGCTGGCCGGCGGGCACTGGCTCGGCGGGGGCAAGTGGCTGTCGCGGCGGCTGGCCGCGGCCGACCCCGGACTGCACCGAGCGCTGACCGAGGCCGCCGCGCAGGCGGTCGCCGGGGACACGAACGCCTTCGCCGCGACCGTGACAGAGGTGCTCGACCGGGCCGGCGGCCCGCTCTGGGACGGGTACGCGGTCCGATGAGGCGGTGGGGGCGCGGCAACCCCACCTCGTAATTTCCGCCTTCACATGGATCGCTACTCACCGACCAAGCCGGCGGTCGGTCGTCCGGCAGTGGCGGGGGTGGCGGTTGAGGTGGATGTCGTTGGCGGCGAGGCAGGCGAACTGGCCTGCCAGGTACGTGGAACGGGCATGGGTGATCACAGTGGCGTGGCGGCCCGTGTGGCGGGCGAGTGCCAGGACGTCGGACCAGTGTGTGTAGCGCATCACGACCGCAAGCGGGCCCGGCGGGACGGCTCCCGGCAGGTCCGGGTCGAGGGCAGCGGTGGCGACGACCGCCTCGTGCAGGTAGGGGGAGATGTCCGGTCGGGGGGTGCCGGTGAGGACCGGGCGGAATGGTCCGTCGGCGGAGATGCGCCGCACGAAGCGAGTGAAGTTCTCGCTGTCGCGGCTCCCCGGGAGAGAGGACATCGCACCCGCCGGCAGCTGAGCGGCTGTTGCGGTGAGCCCGCGCAGGAGTGCGTCGTGATGCTTGTCGTGAGCGACTACGAGCGGGGCGGCCGTGCAGCCTCGGCCGGCTCGGTCGAAGCAGGCGTGGCGAGCTTGCGTGACGGCCGTTCGCAGGTTGGCGTCGTGACGGACGATGAACATGCCGGGCCGGTGCGTGCCCGCGATGGTGGTCGCCGGGCAGCACCGTGGGACAACGGCGTCCACATGCTCGTCGAGCACCGCGGCGGTGAGGGATCCGGTGGGGGCGACGACCAGTTGCCAGACTCCCCGGGGCAGGCCGGAAGCCGTTGCCGCTGCGCACAGTCGGGCGGCGAACACCGCGGTGCGTGGGGAGACATGGCTGATGACGGCGTTGCCGTTCAGGAGGGCGGGCACCGCGGCTTCGAGCAGCGATACGAGGGGCCTGCAGTCCTCGGCGTGTGTGGCGACGGTTTCGGGTGGTTGCTGGGGCTGCCGACGGACGAAGGGGGCGAGGGGATGGAGGCGCGCGCGGTTGTCCCGCATCGTGCGCCGGGCGTCGCGCAACTCGGCCGTGGCGTCGGCGCCGTACAAGCCCGAACCGTGGGCCAGGAGATCACTGAGGTACGTACGGTTCCGGGTGATCCAGGTGTGCAGGCCGGTCAGGGCGGTGCGGCGGCAGGCGGCCGGGGACCGTGACCAGGCCTGCCGGGCCTCCGCGGCCGTGGTGATCGCCGTAAGGACGTCTGCGGGCGTGGAGTGGGGGATCGTGGCGGCCGGCCGGCCGGTCATCAGACTGCGTACGTCGCTGACGGGTCCGGTGCCGCTGACGGCCATGGCCTGCTGAGCCGCGGCGGGCAGCGGACCGCCGAGGAGTCCGGTGGCGGTGAAGGGGGGCGGGGTCTGCCGGTTCATCGCCGCCCTTCTCCCTGCTGAGCGCGGGAGCCCTGCTGAGCGCCCGAGCCTTGTTGATGACCCTGGCCTTGTTGATGACCCGAGCCTTGTTCATCACCCGAGCCTTGCTGAGCGCCCGCCCCTCCTTGACCGCCCGCGAGGGGTTCGGAAGGTGCGGGTGGTGGAGGCGCGGCCGGGTGCGGTACGGGGGAGACGGCAGCCGGCGGGGCGGGGTAGCGACGCCGGAAGCCGCTCGGTGACCACCAGTTGACGGTTCCGGCCAGGGCCATGACCGCGGGGACCAGCAGGGGCCGGATCAGCAAGGTGTCGATGAGCAGGGAGAGCGCGACGGTGACACCGATGAGCTTGATCACGGTGATGTCGGCGGAGGCGAGCGCGAGCAGTACGGCGATGACGACGGCGGCGGAGGCCGTGAACAGGGGTGCGGCCGCCTGTAGTCCGGCCGCTGTCGCGCGGACCGTGTCGCGGGTGCGGGCGTGGGCCTCCCCGATACGGGACAGCAGGAGGACCTCGTAGTCCATGGAGAGCCCGAACGCCAGGCAGATCGCCACCATCGGGGTCAGCAGGTCGGTGGTCCCGGTGACGGTGAACTCCCCCACCCAGGACCGCAGATGGCCTTCCTGGAAGATCCAGACCATGCCCCCCGCCGTCGCCGTGAGGCTGAACACGTTCATCAGCAGTGCCTTGACGGGCAGGAAGACGCTGCGCGTGAACAGCCCGAGGAGGGCCAGGGTGCAGAGGATGACCAGCGCGGCTGCGTAGGGGAGCCGTTGGGAGATGGCCGCTTTGATGTCGGACAGGTCCGCCGCCGGCCCGGCGAGCCGGATGGCGGCCGGGGCCCGGGTGACGCGTACGGAGCTCGCCAGCCGTGTACCGGCGGGGCTGTAGGCCGCCGGTGGGCCGCTCAGCGCCACCCAGGTCCCGGCCGCCGCGCGGTGGCGGCCGGCGAGGTCGGCGCACGTGGCCCGTCGTACGAGCGGATGGGTGAGGGCCGGATCGGTTGCGGCCGGCGCGGTGAGGGCGGCCGGGGCGGTGAGGGCCCGATCGGTGAGGGCCGCTGGGCAGCTCACGACAGAACGACCGGACACGTAGATGCCCGTGACGGTCCGTACGTCGGCGGCCCCGTGCAAGGCGGACAGGTGGCGTGCGTAGGCGTCCAGTTCACGTCGGCGATGTGCGGAGTCGGCCTGCCAGTGCGGCAGCAGTACGTCGATGGGGGACCCCGACACCGCAGGAAAGCCGGCGTGCAGGGCGCGTGCCGTGCTCGCCACGGGCGCGGTCCTGGGAAGGACGCGCTCGTCGCTGAGACCGAAAACGGCGCCGCGGAACGGCAACGCGAGCGCGGTCAGGACCAGCAGACCGCCGACGCTCACCACCACGGGGCGCCGCATCACCGAAGTGGCCAGCCGATACCATCGCCCGCCCTCCACAGGCCCCCGCAGGCGTCGGCGCGCGAACCAGTCCGCGCCGGCCCGTTTTTCGCCCAGACAGGACAGCGCAGCCGGGACCACCAGGAGCGCGACGACAGCAGCCAGCGCCACGACCGCGAGACCCGCCCACGCAAGGGAACGCAGGAAGTACAGCGGAAAGAGCAGCAGCCCTGTCAGGGCGGACCCGACGACCGCCGCTGACACCACGACGATGCGGCCGCCGGTGGCCATCATCCGCTGGATCGCGGCGTCGTGAGGGACGCCGGCAGCGCGTTCCTCCCGGTAGCGGGCGACCAGGAACAGGCTGTAGTCGACAGCCATGGCCAGGCCCACCGCGGTAGTGAGGTTCAGCGCGAATACCGACACCTCCGTCACTGTGGTCAGCGCGCGCAGCACTGCCATGGCACCTGCGACGGCCACCGCGCCGACGGCCAGGGGCAGCAGCGCGGCCCACAGACTCCCGAAGGCCCACAGCAGGAGGAGCAATACGGCGGGTGTGGCGATGAGTTCGGCGGTGCGCAGGTCTCGTTCGCTCTGGTCTTCGAGATCTCGGAGTGCTGCGGCCTGCCCCGTCGCCCGGACGTCCAACGGCCCCTGGCGACCGGTGACTTCGGGGAGCAGCCGGTCCACCGCGGTACGCACTTCGGTGGCGCTGCCCTGCAGGCGTACCAGGGTTGCGGCGGTATGGCCGTCCCGCGTACGCAGCCGCTGTGTCAGCGCGCTCGCTGTGACTGCCGCTGCGGGCGTTTCCGGTGCGCCGTGCCGAACGGCGCCGGTCCAGTAGGAGTCCACATCCGTGACATGGCGGTCGGCGAGCAAGCGGGAGACGAGCCGCAGGCCGTCGCGACGGGCGTGCGGCGCGTCGACCGCGCCCGGGGTGTGAGCCAGCAGAACGAAGTCGGGCGCACCGCCGCCGAAGCCTTCCATGGTCTTGTGGGTCACGGCGGAGGGGGCGGAGTCGGGGACGAAGCCACCGTTCACCAGCCGCCCGCCGACGTCGTATCCGGCCAGGGCGAAGAGCAGCGTCAGCGCCGCAGCGAGCAGTAGCACGGCGCGCCGCCGTCGGACGGCGACGCGCCCTGTCGCAGCGAGCAGTCGACCGGGGCCGTGGGGCGCCGGCCCCGGTGAATGCGGTGCCCCTGTGTCTCGCGCGCCCATGCGTCTCTCATTCAGTTCGAGCGGCCCCGGCTGCACCGTTGCGTACCGGTGCCGACCGCTCGACCGCCTGGCCGCTCGCCCGCTGCGGGCGGGTAATTCCACGGAGGGAACGATGCACAGCCGGTCCAGGGCACGGCCGCTTTCTGCTCACCGCTCGCGTCTACCGCGATCCGGAGTGAAGCAAATATGCAAAGCAGCGGATTGCTTCCCTCGATGGAGTGGAACTGGGCCCCGGATCAGCCCCTTTGGCCATATCGGGTGCTTCGGCGTCTTCCTGCCGGTATAGGTTCGGGCATCTCGTGAGACAGAAGACAGAAGACAGCGGGCAGCGAGCAGCAGGCAGCATTTCGAGATTCCGCGATCCGTGATTCCGTGACTTCTCAATATTCCGCGTACGTAAGCCACTCCACAGAGAATGCGAAGACGGGCCATGCCGGACACGGTGCAATCGACCGACCAGGCCGCCGGACTCCCGTACGAGAGGCCTGCCGGCTCCACGATCGCCCTGACCGGCGCCACCGGATTCCTCGCCTCGCACCTGCTGTTGCGGCTGCTGCCGTATGACACCCGGGTGGTTGCCCTGGTGCGCAAGCCCCCGCACCGGGCCCTGGCCTCCCTCGCCTGCGCCCTGCGATCGGCGGGGGCACCCGCCGGGACCGTGGAACGGATCCCCCGCCAGGTACGTGCGGTCCAGGTCAGCCTCGACGGTCCACAACTGGGCCTGCCCGAAAGCGAATTCCGTACCATCGCCGACAGTGTCGACGCCGTATGGCACTGTGCCGCGCTCACCAAACTCCATGGCGCCGCCGAGGAACTGCACCGCACTAATGTGGAAGGCACCCGGCAGATTCTCACCCTGGCGACAGCCGGCAGCCGCAGACCGCCGGTGTTTCACATCAGCACGGCATTCGTGGCCGGTGCACAGCTGGAAGGCGTCGTCCCGGAACGGCAGTTGGAATGCGCCCATGGATTCCTCACCCCCTACGAGGAGTCCAAATACCGGGGCGAGAAACTGGTCCACGACTGGGCGCGCGACAACAGCCGGTGTGCCACGGTCTTCCGGCCCAGTGTGCTGCTGAGCGAGCGCCGGGCACTGCCCCGCGCCCCGCAGCACACCTACGCCGTCCTGGCCGCCAAGCTCGCCCTGTTCCTCCGGCATTCGCTGCACGGTCCGCGGGGGCCGGGGCCTTCCCCCGCGACCGACCGTACGGGGGAGCTGGTGGTCCGTCTGCTGGGTGCACCCGACGCCGGTATCAACCTGCTGCAGGTCGAGGACGCGGCTCTGGCCATGCTGCAGCTGGCAGGGCGCCCGCCGGCCGGGCCCGGGGCACACGTCCACCACGTCGTGCACCCCGTCGAGACGCCCGTGGAACGAGTCAATGACGCACTGCAGAGGTCCGTTCCCCGGCTCCGTCTGGAGCTGGTCACCGAGCGGCCGGACCCCACGGATCTGGAGCGCGCCGTCGACCAGTACGGGGCCGAGGCCACCGCCTACCTCGGGCTGCGCCGCCGTTACGAACGCAGCAGCCTGGCGGACCTGGAGCGCCGTCGGCTGGTCAACCCCCCGGCGTCCATCGACAGTTCCTATCTCGACGCCGTCCTCAGCCCGCCGACCTCGGCCGGCTGACCGGTCTGCCACCACAGGAGTAAGCATGAGCGTTCCGATGCAGGACCAGATCGCCGACATCATCTGCGGCCACTTCGGCATCGACCCGGCCGAGATCACACCGTCCACCACGTTCGAGGACCTGGACATGGACTCGCTGGCTCTGGCGGAGACCGTGGTGATCCTCGAAGACCGGTACGGACTCCAATTCCCCGAGATCGAGGGCTCCTTCAGCCCCGGTGTGACCCTGGCCCAGGCAGCCGAGGCGCTCTCGCGGCTGCTGGCGACCATGCCCGCCACGTCATGACCGCCCGCTCCGTATCCGTCACCGGTCTCGGTATGACCACCCCCGCCGGTGTGGGGGCCACCGCGACCTGGGCCCGCTTGTGCGAAGGCACGTCCACTGCGGCACCGGATCCGAGGCTGGACGGGATGCCGGTCGCCTTCTCCTGCCAGATCCCCGAGTTCGACGCCGTCGGAGCCATCGGCCGCCGGATCGTCTGGCGCACCGACAGGTTCGTACACCTCGCGCTCCTCACCGCACGGGAGGCCCTCGCGGACTCCGGGCTCGACCCCGCCACCTGGGACGGCAGCCGGGTCGGGGTCGTGATCGGCGTCGGCGGGAGCAGTCAGGACACCGCCTTGCGGGAGTACGAGCAGCTGGCCCGTGGCGCCTACCGGGCGTTGTCGCCGACCGACGTGCCCCGCTCCATGCCCAACATGGCACCCGCCGAGATCGCCATCGACTGCCAGGCGACCGGGCCCAACTTCGCCGTCAGCACCGCCTGCGCATCCGGGGCCACGGCCATCGGTCTCGCCCGCGACCTGATCGTCTCCGGAACGTGCGACATCGTCATCGCCGGAGGCAGCGAATCCGCCGGCTCCTCACGTCTGGCCGCCGGAGCGTTCTGGCGGATGGGCGCCCTCTCCACCCGTAGCCACGACCCCGCCGGAGCCTCCCGCCCCTTCGACGCGGACCGGGACGGCTTCGTCCTCGGCGAAGGCGCCGGCATCCTGATCCTGGAGGAGACCCGCCACGCCAGAGCTCGGCGCGCCCCCGTCCGCGCCCATCTGGCCGGATACGGCACCACCTGCGACGCCCACCACTGGACCACCCCGCACCCCGGGGGGCGCGGCACCGTACAGGCCCTGCGCACCGCTCTCAGCAACGCAGCTCTCACGCCTGCCGACATCGGTCACGTCAACGCCCACGCCACATCGACCCCCGCCAACGACATCAGCGAAGCCGAGGCCCTGCGCGCCGTCTTCCACACGCCGCCGCCCGTCACCGCCACCAAGAGCATCATCGGCCACGCCATCGCAGGCGCCGGTGCGATCGAGGCGGCGGTCAGCGTCCTGAGTCTCACCACTCAGACCATCCATCCCACCGCAAACCTGGACCGGCACGACCCCGCCATCGACCTCGACATCGTCACCAAGGAGCCCCGGCACCAGCGGATGGCCGCTGTGGCGAGTACCTCCATCGGCTTCGGCGGGCAGAACACCGCCCTGATCTTCACCACCGCGTGACCCGCACCACGCCCACGACAGACCCGTCGGGCCTGTCGGCCGGCTCAACACCCGTGGACGGCCCGGGCCCCTCGGACGGCCCGGCCGCCTCGGCCTGCCCCACGCCCTCGGACCGCCCGGCCCCCTCCGGTGCCCCGGCCCTCCTGGCGTGCCCAACTCTCAACGAGGGCGGGTTCGTTACGGCGGTGGGCCGGCTCACCGGACCGGGCGGCCCCGCCCTGCGCCCCGTCACTCTCGCCGGGGGTCTGCGCGCCTGGGCCGCGACGGACGCGGCCGTGTCCCGCGCCGTACTCACCGATCCGCGGCTGACCAATGACGTCAGCGAGGTGGGCCGGCCCGTGCAGGGCTTCCCCGTCCGCCGCTACCCGGAGGACTTCTTCGCCCACGCACCACAGTTGCTCTCCGCCTCCGGGGACCGCCACCGCAGGATGCGCCGGATCGTGGCCCCCTTCTTCACCGCCGCAGCGGCAGCGGAGACGGCCACCGGGCTGCGGTGCGAGGCCGCACAGATCCTCCGGTCCCTGGCCGGCCGCGACCGCGTCGACATCGTCGCCGATTTCGCCCTGCCGCTGGCAGGCGCCGCCGTCGGCGAGGTGCTCGGCATTCCGCCCGGGCTACGCCCGGCAGCCGTGACGGCCGCTCTTGCCGCAAGTGCGACAGCTCCGGGGACGGAGACGGCCCGGTCGGCGCACCGTGCCTTTTCCCGCACCGTGCTGCAGGTCATCAGCGCCGCCCGCCACTCCCCCACCCCCACCGCGGCTACCGCCGTGCTGCACGCCAACCGGGCGGGAGAACTCACCAACGCCGAAATGGCCGGAATGCTCGGCATGTTGCTCATCGGCACCATCGACTCGCTCACCACCGTCATCCCGGCCGGCACGCTCCTGGCCATGCGCCGCCCGGACGTCAGGCACGGTCTCAGCCACAGCGCCGAACAACATACGAGGGCGCTGACCGAGGAGATCCTGCGGCTGAACCCGCCCTTTCAGCACACCGGTTGGCGATTCACCCGGGAACCCTGCCGCGTCGCGGGCATCTCCTTGCCCCAAGGCGCCGTGGTCGTCACCTCCCTGCTCTCCGCCAACCTCGACCCCACGGTCTGGCCCGACCCCCTGCGGGCCGATCCGCACCGCCGGTCGCCGGGCAGCCATCTGTCCTTCGGACACGGGCCGCACTACTGCCTCGGCGCGGCGCTCGGACGCCACCTCGTCCACGACGCCCTCGTCGGGCTCTTCGGCCGGTTCCCCCATCTGAGCCTTGCCGCCCCTGAGGACGAACTCACCTGGCACGGAGCTTGCTTGCGCAGGGTGAACCGGCTGCCCGTGGACACCCGCCCCTCAGCCCCCACCGGCTGATGCCGGCGCTGCCGCTGCCGGTCGTTCAGGTTCCACCGGAAAGCCCGGGTCCCACCGGAAAGCCCCGGGCCACAGACCCGGGGCTTTCCGTGGAACCTGGGCTTTCCGGAATTCACCGACCAGGCGCCCTGACGTGGTGGTCCGTCAGGAGGGACCAGATCACGAAGACGCCGATCGCGATGGCGATGAACGCCCAGATCGGCTGGTACGGCAGCCACATGAAGTTCGCGATGACGCTGATCCCGGCCATGAAGACGCCGAGCCAGCGGGCCCAGGGGGCACCCCGGAGAATGCCCAGGCCGGTGAGGATGAGGAGCACGCCGATGGCCAGATGGATCCAGCCCCAGGCGGTCAGGTTGAACTCGTACGCGTAGTGGCCGACCCGTGTGTAGACGCTGTCCTTCGCGATGCCGACCACGCCGTTGAGCACACCCAGCACGCCGTCCACGAACAGCAGCACACCGGCGAACAGGGTTCCACCACTCGCCCAGGCACTGCCGCTGCCCCTGCCGGGCTGCGTGTGGTGAGGTGTGGGCCCCCCGGAGGGGGCTGCGGACTGAGCCATGAGAGCCTCCTTCGCCGGGTAGTCGGGCGTTCCGGCGTGGCCCCGACACTCCGCCTCCACGGCTTCCGCCACCAGCCGGGCGGGGCCATTCGGGTGAATCGATCCGTAATCACGTCGTCCCGTAGTCGCGTGGTTACGTACGGCCAACCGCCGTCACACCCCGGCCAGCCCCCGGTCCACCGGTGACCCCGCCCACGGCCCTCCGGCCGCTGAGCTGAGGTTGTCGAGGCACAGGTCGATCAGGTGCAGCAGGGTGTCGAGGTCGCGGCTGCCGCTCGCCTGCCAGGTGCGGACGGCGACCGTCATGGCGCAGGCGTGCATCGACACCAGGAGCTGGGGCCGCGGGTCGGCCGGGTCCGCGAGGTGCTCCCGCGCGGCGAGGATCCCGGCGAGTGCGTCCTGCTCGCTCAGCAGGACGCGGTGGAGGGAGACGAGCAGGCCGGGTGTGACGGCCACGAGGTGCAGTACGGCGAGGCAGGCCGGCGTGGAGCGGTACTCGGGACCGGCCCGCGTCACCTCGGTCAGGGCGCGGCGCGTGGCTTCGCGCAGCGCGGCCAGCGGCGGCTCCTCCGGGGGCCTGCGGTCCAGCTCGCGCAGGGTGAGTACGGCCAGCTCCCGGAACACCGCGAGCAGCACGTCCTCCTTGCCCGTGAAGTACCGCAGCAACGTGCGTTTGGACACATCGGCCGCGGCCGCGATGTCGTCCAGCGTGGTGCCGTCGAAGCCGCGGGAGCCGAACAGGTCGAGGGCCGCGTGGCAGAGCGCGTCGCGGGTCCGGAGCTTCTTGCGGGCGCGCAGGCCGGCGGACGCGGTGCGTTCGGCCGGGCTGGGTTGCATACGGGTTCCTCCTGGGCGGGACGGCTTACCGGCGGACCGTACCGTGGGCAGCCAGGGGATTCTGTCACCTGGTGCCATATGCTTTCGGACGACACGCCTGGCGGGCCTGTCGACCCGTCTGTCCGCGTTGCCTGGAGGAACGTCCCGTATGTCTCGTCCCATCCGAGTCGCGATCGTCGGTGCCGGCCCGGCCGGTATCTACGCCGCCGACGCCCTGCTGAAGTCCGACGCCGCCCAGACCCCGGGCGTCTCCATCGACCTGTTCGAGCGGATGCCCGCACCGTTCGGGCTGATCCGCTACGGGGTCGCCCCGGACCACCCGCGGATCAAGGGCATCATCACCGCGCTGCACAAGGTGCTGGACAAGCCTCAGATACGGCTCTTCGGCAATGTGGACTACCCCAACGACCTCACGCTGGACGACCTGCACCGCTTCTACGACGCCGTGGTCTTCTCCACCGGCGCGATGGCGGACCGGGCCCTGGACATTCCCGGGATAGCCCTGGACGGCTCGTTCGGCGCCGCGGACTTCGTCTCCTGGTACGACGGCCACCCCGACGTCCCGCGCACCTGGCCGCTGGAGGCCGGGAAGGTCGCCGTGCTCGGGGTGGGCAACGTCGCCCTGGACGTGGCCCGGATCCTGGCCAAGACCGCCGACGAGCTGCTGCCCACCGAGATCCCGCCGAACGTCCACAGCGGGCTGCAGCAGAACAAGGCCGTCGAGGTCCATGTCTTCGGCCGCCGCGGACCCGCGCAGGCCAAGTTCAGCCCGATGGAACTGCGCGAGCTCGACCACTCGCCGAACATCGAGGTCGTGGTCAACCCCGAGGACATCGACTACGACGAGGGCTCGATCGCCACCCGCCGCGGTGACAAGCAGGCCAACATGGTCGCCTCCACCCTGGAGAACTGGGCCATCCGCGACGCCGGGGACCGCCCGCACAAGCTTTTCCTGCACTTCTTCGAGTCCCCGGAGGAGATCATCGGCGAGGACGGGCGCGTGGTCGGGCTGCGTACGGAGCGCACCGAGCTGGACGGCACCGGCAACGTCCGCGGCACCGGCCGCTTCACCGACTGGGACGTCCAGGCCGTCTACCGCGCGGTGGGTTACCGCTCGGACGAGCTGCCCAAGCTGCCCTTCGACGTGGCCTCCGGCACCGTTCCCCACGAGGCCGGGCGCGTGCTGGCCGCCGACGGCAGCCACCAGACCGCCGTCTATGTCACCGGCTGGATCAAGCGCGGCCCGATCGGGCTCATCGGCCACACCAAGGGCGACGCCAACGAGACCGTGGCCTGCCTCCTCGACGACCACGCCGCCGGGCGCCTCCCCGGCGCCGGCCTGCCGGACCCGGATGCCGTCACCGTCTTCCTGGCGGAGCGCGGCGTCCGCTACACCACGTGGGACGGCTGGCACCAGCTCGACAGCCACGAGCGGAGCCTGGGCGACGCGGAGGGCCGCGAGCGCGTGAAGGTCGTCGAGCGCGAGGACATGCTCCGCCACAGCGGCGCCTGACAGACAGCGCCCTGACAGCACCCGCGGGCGGCCGGGTGCCACGTGTCGTGAAGGAATACCGACGCGGTGGCACCCGGCCGCCCGCTGCTGTCCGGTCCGCCGGACCGGCAGGCTCCAAGAGGCCCTGCGCACAACGCGCTTGCTTCAAGTGCACTGGAACGTTCTAGCGTGGCCGTCATGACGGTGACCGAGAGCACCCCCGTGAAGGCCCCACCCGTGGACCACTGCCTGTCCGTCGGACCGGCCCACCCGCTCCCCGACGGCCAGGACCGCTACACGATCAGCGAAGTCGTCGCGTACACCGGGCTCAGCGCGCCCACCCTGCGCTGGTACGAGCAGATCGGTCTGATGCCGCGCGTGGAGCGGTCGCACACCGGCCAGCGCCGCTTCGACAACAGGGACCTGGACTGGCTCGCCTTCGTGAGCAAACTGCGGCTGACCGGCATGCCGGTCGCCGACATGGTCCGCTTCGCGGAGCTGGTCCTCCGGGGCGAGGTCACCTACCAGGAACGGCAGCGGATTCTGGAGCAGACCCGGCAGGAAGTCGTCGCGCGCATCGCGGACTTGCAAGGCGCCCTCGCCGTACTGGACTCCAAGATCCGATTTTATGCGGGCGCCGGCACGGCGTCGGAAAGGGCCTGAGCATCATCATGAGCAACGCCATCGGGACAAACACCACCGCCACCGCCACCGAACCGGTCCGCGAGATACGCAAGGTCGAGCTGGGCACCGGCGGCCCCCTCGTCGGCGTCCAGGGTTTCGGCGCCATGGGCATCAGCGCCGTCTACGGGGAGACGGACGCCGCGGCGGCCCGCGACGCCCTGGAGGCCACCGTCGAGGCGGGCGTCACCCTCATCGACACCGCCGACATGTACGGCACCGGCACCAACGAGGAGTTCCTCGCGCCGTTCGTCGCCGCGCACCGTGACGAGATCACCCTGGCCACCAAGTTCGCCTTCGAGTACCGCGCCGACGACCCGGCCTACCGGGCCATCCGGAACGATCCGGTGTACATCAGGAAGGCCGTCGAGGCGAGCCTGCGCCGCCTGGACGTCGATGTCATCGACCTCTACTACATGCACCGCCGCGACCCCGCCGTCCCGTTCGCCGATTCCGTCGGCGCCATGGCCGAACTGGTACAGGAGGGCAAGGTCAGGCACCTCGGCCTGAGCGAGGTCACCGGCGCCGAGCTGCGCGAGGCGCACGCCGTGCACCCGATCGCCGCCCTCCAGTCGGAGTGGTCGGTCTTCAGCCGGGACGTCGAGCGCAGCGCGGTGGGCGCGGCCGCCGAGCTGGGGGTGGCCTTCGTGCCGTACTCGCCGCTCGGCAGGGGGCTGCTGACCGGTGCCATCACCGGTTCGGACAAGGACCTCTCCGGCAGCGACTTCCGGCAGCTGCTGCCGCGTTTCACGGGCGACAACGCCAAGGCGAACGCCGCTCTCCTGGCACCGCTGCACGAGATCGCGGCCGCCCGCGGCGCCACCACGGCGCAGATCGCGCTGGCCTGGGTGCAGCAGCGGGCCCGGGCGCACGGCCTGACCGTCGTGCCGATCCCCGGGACCCGCAAGCGCAGCCGCCTCCTGGAGAACGCCGCGGCCACCCGGATCACGCTGACGGACGACGAGTTGGCGCGCCTTGAGCCGATCGCCGGCCAGGTGGCGGGCGACCGCTACGCGGACATGTCCATCACGTCCGTGGGCCGGGAGGCGTAGGCCCGGTCCCGACGTGGTCGGCCACGGCCACGAGCAGCACCCGCGTGCCCTCCTCCCGTGCCCGCCAGCGGTGCCGCACTCCGCCGGTGAGGAAGAGCGTGTCGCCCCGGCCCAGTTGGTACGTACGGCCTTCGGCCTCGACTTCGGCCGTGCCGTCGGCGACGTACATCAACTCGTCGTTGCGGTGCTCGAATTCGCGGCTCTCGTCGTGGTCACCGGTGAACTCCAGTGCGTGCATCTGCTGGTGGCCGCGCACCAGCGGGCGGACGCGCGCCGTCGCGTCGAGGCCGGGGTCTGCGTCGGCCCGTACGACGTCCACCCGGCGCGGGGAGTCGGCGGCCGACAGGAGCTGTACGGCAGTCGTCTCCAGCGCGTCCGCGATGAGTTGCAGCGAACGCATGCTGGGGCGGGCCCGGTTGTTCTCGATCTGGCTGAGGAAAGGCGACGACAGACCGCTGAGAGCGGCGACCTCGGCGAGCGTGAGGTCCAGAGCCCTGCGCCGCCTGCGGATGCCCGGTCCGATCCGGAGGGCGGGCGATTCGGCTGTCACGTCGTGCTCCCTCGTCTCCGGTCCGCTGTGCCGCTTCTCATCATCTCGCAGCCTGCCGATGACTTCGTACGCCCTTCACAGCGCCGCAACACTCCGGCTCTAGCTTCTAAGGAGATTGACCACATCAAAGAAAGTTTCATGGAGGGGTCCTATGTCAACGGCTCGTACGCGTACGTCACCGGTCGACCAGAACACCCGCCGCCGCCGCGGCACCGGCCTGATCGCTCTCGACCCCGACGCCTCCGCGGGCGGCTACACCCTCTTCGCCCCGCTCACCGGCACCGGCGAGGTGTACCTGATCGACCTGCACGGCACGGTCGTCCACGAGTGGAAGCTGCCCTACCGGCCCGGCCGGCACGCGCGCGTCCTGGCCAACGGGAACCTCGCCTACAACGGCGTGCTCCCCGGCGAGCCGGCGCTCTTCCCCATGTGGCACAAGTACCGGGGCGGCGTGATGCTCGAAGCCGCCCCGGACGGCACCGTGCTGCGCGAGTACCGGGACCCGCTCCAGCACCACGACGCCCACCACATCGGCGACGGCCGCATCCTCTACACCGCGCTCGAACCCCTGCGGGGCGCGGACGCGGACGCCGTACGGGGCGGAGTGCCCGGTTCGGAGGCGGCCGACGGCACGGTCTGGGCGGACACGATCCGGGAAGTCGGCGCGGACGGCTCCGTACGCTGGTCGTGGCGGGCCTCCGAGCACCTCGACCGCGAGGAGTACCCGCTGCACCCCGACTACGCGCGCGAGCACTGGCCCCTGATCAACAGCGTCGCCCCGCTCGCCGACGGCACCATCCTGGCCAGTCTGCGCAGCGTCTCGGCCGTCGTCGTCATCAGCCGCGAGACCGGCGAGATCCTGTGGCGGACCGCCCCCGGCACCGTCTCGCAGCAGCACGCGCCCACCGAGCTGGCCGGCGGCGGTCTGCTGGTGTTCGACAACGGAGTCTTCCGGCCCGGATCGGACGTGCCGTACTCCCGTGTCATCGAGATCGAGCGGTCGTCGGGAAAGATCGTGTGGGAGTACCACGACCCGGCCCGGGAGTCGTTCTTCGCGCCGTTCATGGGCAGTGCGCAGCGCCTCGCGGGCGGCAACACCCTGGTCACGGACTCCCCTTCGGGCCGGCTCTTCGAGGTGACGCCCGACGGATACCTGTGCTGGGAGTACGTCGTCCCGTACTTCGGCGGATACCGGGAGTCCGAGGTGCGCGGCCTGTTCCCGTCCGAGCCCAACGCCGTCTTCCGCGCGTACCGTTACTCCGCCGACGAGCTGCCCTGGCTGGACGCGGGGGCCACCCCGTGACGACCGCCGGTCTCCCGCCCGGCCGCCTCGACGCCGTCGACGAACGGCTGCCGCTGCGCCGGCTGGCCCCGCTGTCCGCGCAGCACGTCCTGGCCATGGTGGCCTCGCCCGTGTCGACGGTGTTCCTGACCGGCCAGGCCCTCGGCCTCGGCCCCGGGCGCACCGCGTCCCTGCTCAGCGCCACTCTCGTGCTGTGCGGCGCGGGGACCCTTCTGCAGTCGCTCGGGGTGTGGAAGGCCGGGGCGCGGCTGCCGTTCGTGATGCTGCCCGGCGGGGCGGCGACGGCGCTGTTCCTCCAGACCGCCAAGGACCACGGCCCGGCCACCGCGACCGGGGCGGTCCTCCTCGCGGCTGCGCTGCTGGGTGCCGTGCTGCCGTTCTACGCCAGGATCGTGCGCCTCTTCCCGCCGCTGGTCATGGGCGTCACCGTGCTACTGATCGGCATCGGCATGATCAGGGTCGGCGCCCAGCTGATCACCGGCCTGCCCGGGACCGCCGGGTACGCCGCACCGTCGGCGGTCGTACTGGCCGCCGCGACGATCGGCTGCACACTGCTGCTCCTGCTGCTGCTCCGCGGGGTCTGGCGGCAGACCGCGGTGCTGCTCGGGATGGGGGCCGGCACCGTCATCGCCGTCACGACCGGCCTGGGCCACTTCGCACCCCCCGGCGGAGGCGGCGGCGGTCTGTCCCTCCCGCGCCTCCTTCCGTACGGAGCACCGCACTTCGACGTGGTGGCCGCGCTGCCGCTGCTCGTCTTCAGCCTCACGACCCTCGCGGAGATCACCGGCCAGACCGTCCTGAACAGCGAGACGGTGGGCCGGGTCTCCGACCCAGGACGCGATGTACCGCGCGTCGCATCGACCGATGCGCTGGTCTCGCTCCTCGGCGGGCTGTTCGGTACGTCGCTGCTGGTGACCAGCTCGGAGAACATCGGAATCGTCCGGCTGACCGGAGTCCGCAGCCGCTTCGTCACGGCGGGGGCGGGTGCCCTGCTCGTCGTGGTCGGCCTGTTCGCGCCTCTGTCGCGGCTGCCGGCCGGGATACCGGCGCCGGTCGTCGGGGGATCATCGCTGGTGATCTACGGGATCATCGCGGCGATGGGCATCGCCATGCTGGGACGCACGGCCCCCGGCGCGACGGCCGACTCCACGGTGATCGCCCTGTCCCTCACCGCTGGCCTGCTGCCGGTGGTCGCACCGGACATCTACCAGGGCTTCCCCGGCTGGGCCCGGACGATCCTGGGCAGCGGCGTGGTGGCGGGCACACTCACCGCCGTACTGCTCCACCCGCTCTTCCGGCGCTTCGCCGCACGGGAGGGCGGTACGGGGGAACGGGTACGGGGGCCGGACGCTGATCCGGGCCCGGCCCTGCGGCGTGGCGCCCGCTGACACAGGGTCCGTGGCCTTGACATGGTGCGTACGGAGAGACAGACGGGCCGTACGCCTCGGGAGAGGCGTCCCGGGCAGAGGAGCGTTGCGCATGAGCCTTCGGCTGAAGAGCATCACCCGCGAAGAACACCTGGCTTTCATCAGGGCCCGGCCTTCTGCGAGCCATATGCAGGTGCCGTCGTGGGGGGACGTGAAGCCGGACTGGCGGGCGGAGAGCCTGGGTTGGTTCGAGACGGACGGCTGGACGGACGAGCGGGCGGACGACGGGACGGACGAGCGGGCGGACAGCCGGCTCGTCGGAGTGGGGCTGGTGCTGTTCAGACCGCTGCCCAGACTCAGGCGCTACCTCGCCTATCTGCCCGAGGGCCCGGTCATCGACTGGCACGCGGCCGATCTGGAGCGGTGGCTGAAGCCGATGCTGTCGCATCTGAAGCGGCAGGGGGCGTTCTCGGTGAAGATGGGGCCGCCCGTGGTCGCCCGGCTCTGGGACACCGATGCGGTCAAGGCCGCCATCGCCGATCCGGCGGCCGGGCGGCTGCGGGACGCCGCCCCGACCTGGCACGATCCCCGGGCCCTCGACGTCGCCGACCGGCTGCGCGGGATGGGGTGGCAGCAGACCGAGCCGGGCGGCGAGGACGGTTTCGCGGCGGGCCAGCCGCGCTACGTGTTCCAGGTGCCTTTCGCGGGGCGCTCGCTGGACGAGGTGCACAAGGGCCTCAACCAGCAGTGGCGGCGCAACATCAAGAAGGCCGAGAAGGCCGGAGTCACGGTCGTACGGGGTGAGTACGCAGACCTGTCCGCCTTCTACGACCTCTACGTCGAGACGGCCGCCCGGGACCGGTTCATCCCCCGTCCGCTCGCGTACTTCCAGCGGATGTGGACCGTACTGACCGCCGAGGACCCCGACCGGATGCGGCTCTACCTGGCCCACCACGAGGGTGAAGTCCTCGCGGCCGCCACGATGCTGACGGTCGGCGAGCACGTCTGGTACTCCTACGGCGCGTCCACCGGCAGAAAGCGCGAAGTCCAGCCGAACAACGCCATCCAGTGGCGCATGATGTCCGACGCACACGCACTCGGTGCCGGCGTCTACGACCTGCGGGGCATCACCGACACCCTGGAGGAGAGCAACCACCTGCTCGGCCTGCTCCGCTTCAAGGTCGGCACCGGCGGTCACGCTGCCGAGTACCTGGGCGAGTGGGACTTCCCCCTCAACCGCTTCCTGCACAAGGCCCTCGACCTGTACATGTCCCGGCGCTGAGGCCGGGTGCGCCCGGTTCCGGAACAGCCCGGAACCGCCCAGAACGGGCGATCGGGCGGCGCGCGGACGATGATGGAAGCACGCGGGAAAGCAAACGCGACCTCCGAGGGCTTGATCATGGGCGGCTGGCACGTACGGGACTTCACTCCGGACGATCTGGAAGCCGTGGTGCGCCTCGACGGGGACAGCACGACCAGCGATCAGCAGCCCGTCTTCCGTCTGTCGGAGACCGTCGCCGCGCTGCAGGCGCAGAATCCCAGCGTCGTCGCGGTGGCCGACGGGCATCTCGTGGGGGCCGCCGTGGGCCGCGTGGACGGGGACCGGGCGTGGGTGCTGCGCATCGCACTGCATCCGGGCTGGCGCAATCTGGGGCTCGGCACCGCGCTGCTCACCGCCCTGGAGCAGCGGTTGCAGGCTGCCGGATCCAGGATCATCGCAGCGGTGCTGCCCGATGAGGAGACCGGTGCCACGGCGCTCGGCAACTCGGGGTTCCGCCCGCACCGCGGGCTGACGTACTTCGAGAAGGTGCGCTCGGCGACGGCGCAGGGCTCCGCTGCCCTGTCCTCGCTCGGCGCGACGACTCCCGCGACCGGGCTGTGGGAACAGCTCACGGGCATGGTGGACGAGAAACGGCTCATCGAGCGCCGGCTGGTGCTCCCGCTGGCCAACCCCGACGTGGCCGAGCAGCACGGCGTCGAACCCCCGCAGGCCGTTGTGCTGTTCGGGCCGCCGGGCACCGGAAAGAGCACCTTCGCCAAGGCCGTGGCGGGCCGGCTCGGCTGGCCGTTCGTGGAGCTCTTTCCCTCCCGGCTCGCGCTGGAGGACGGGCTGGCGAACGGGCTGGGCCGCCGCTTCGACGAGATCGGCCGGCTCGACCATGCGCTGGTCTTCATCGACGAGGTGGAGGAGGTCGCCAGTGCGCGCAATCGCGCCGACCCCGCAGCGATCGGCGTCGTCAACGAACTCCTCAAGGCGATCGTGCGCTTCCGCCGGCGCGAGGGCAGGCTGCTCATCTGCGCCACCAACGCCGTCGCCGCTCTCGATCCGGCGTTCCTGCGCCATGGGCGGTTCGATTACGTCCTGCCCGTCGGACCGCCCGACCATGAGGCCCGCAAGGCGCTGTGGGCCGGGTACACCGCCAAGGCCGGGGGCGAGACCGACATGTCCGTGCTGGCCGACGCCAGCGACGGATTCACTCCGGCCGACATCAAGCAGGCCGCCCGTACGGTCGCCCAGGCCGTCTTCGAGCGCACCCTCGACACCGGAGAGAGGGCCCGGCCCACCACCGACGACTACCTCCGCACCATCAGCCGCACCCGGCCCACCGTCACTGCGGACATGGCCCTGGAGTTCGCCGACCACACCGTCCGTTACGGCCGCACCTGACCCGCCACCGCATGGCGCGCTCCGGCGGCAGCGCTTCAGGGACCGCCGAGCAGCTCCAGGGCCTCGGTCCAGCGGAACCCGGAGGTGGCTTTCGTGGCCCCGGGCGGACCCGGATCGTACGCACTGAACAGGACGCCCATGTCACGCAGTGCGTCGACGCTCCGGCGGTACGCGGGGTGGGCGGCCTGGGCCGCGTTCAGGCAGGGCAGTACGACGGTGGGGATGCCCGCGCCGTAGGCCTCGCAGAGGATGCCGAGCGCCAGGGTGTCCGAGATACCGGCCGCCCATTTGTTGATCGTGTTGAACGTGGCGGGCGCCACCGCGACGGCGTCCGCCGGCGGCAGCGGGCGCGGGTCGCCGGGAGCGCGCCAGGCGGACCTGATCGGGTAGCCGGTCTGTGCCACCACCGCGTCCGCGTCGATGAAGCCGAGCCCCTGCGGGGTGGCGACGACGCCGACGTCCCAACCCCGCTCCTGCGCGGCCGTGATCAGTCGGCCCACCCCGCCCGCGATGCCGGACGCGCAGACCACCACGTACAGGAAGGGCCTCTTCGGCCGGTCGGGCTGTTGCGTCCCGTCGGGCGGGGGCGTCCCGCCGGGCTGTGCGGGCTGTTCTCTCATGTGGTCCCCCTCGTCAATGCGCTGCGGGACCAGTCTGCGTGACTCCGGTGGTGTCGGGCCGGGTGGGCAGGACCACCCGGAACGTGGTGTCACCGGGGCTGCTGCTGACGTCGACCGTGCCGCCGTGTGCGGTGACCACCGCATGGACGATGGCCAGGCCGAGGCCGGTGCTGCCGGTCGTGCTTCCCGTCGTGCGGGAGCGGCTGTGGTCGGCGCGGACGAAGCGGCCGAACACCTCGGGCCTGAGCTCTTCGGGAATGCCCGGGCCGGTGTCGTGCACGCTCAGCTCGATGCCCGCCTCCACCGTGCTGAGCCGTACGGTCACCTCGGTGCCCGGCGGGGTGTGCGTGCGCGCGTTGGCCAGGAGGTTGCCGAACGCCTGCTGGAGCCGGTGGGTGTCGCCGGTGAGCGTGACGGGCTCCTCCGGCAGGTCGAGCAGCCAGCGGTGGCCGGGGCCCGCGGCCCGTGCGTCGTCCGTCGCGTCGAGTACCAGCCGGGTGAGATCGACCTGTTCGCGCTCCAGCGGGCGGCCCGCGTCCAGCCGGGCGAGGAGCAGCAGGTCGTCGACGAGGCGGGTCATCCGGTGGGACTCGGAGTGGATGCGCTCCAGTGCGTGCCGCACCTCGGGGGGTACGGGGCCCCGGTGCCGGAGGGCGAGTTCGGAGTGGCCGCGTACGTTGGCGACCGGGGTGCGCAGTTCGTGGCTCGCGTCCGCCGCGAAGTGCCGCAGCCGTTCCTCGCCCGCCTGGCGCTGGGCGAGCGCGTTCCCGATGTGCCCGAGCATCTGGTTGAGCGCGGTCTTGACCTGGCCGACCTCGGTACGCGGATCGGTGACGGCCAGCGGCTCGGGCATGGCCACCTCGCCGCTGGCGAGCGGCAGCCGGGCGACCGCGGCGGCGCGGGTGGTCACCCGGCGCAGGGGGCGCAGCGAGACCCGCACCCACAGGGCGCCCGCCACGCCCGTCGCCAGCAGGGCGGCCACGAACACGGCGGCCTCCACGGCTTCGAGCCGGTGGACCGTCTCCTCGACGGGGTGCAGCGGCAGCCCGGTGACCAGGACGTCCCCGTCGTCGCCGCGGGTGGCGGCGGCCCGGTAGCGGTGGAGGGTGTGCAGACGGATGCTGTGGCCGGTGCCGTCGGCGGGCAGGGCCGCGAGCGTACGGCGGTCGGCGGCGGTCAGCGGGACCGGGCGGTCGGCCTCGTCGTGCACCACGGCCGCGCTGGTGGCCGTCCCCTTCAGCAGCCGCGCGCCGAACGTGCCCTCGGCCTGGCCCCGGGTGTCGGGGCGGTTGTCCGCGTCGGGGTGCTTCTCGTGTTCGAGGCTGGCCGCGAACCGGCCCCCGGACGCGGTGAGCTGCTGGTCGAGCCGGCCCACGAGGAAACCCTGCAGTGCGAGGGCGGTGGTGATGCCGACGGCCGCGCAGGCCACCGCGAGCAGGACGACGAGCCCGGCGGTGAGCTGGCCGCGCAGGGTGTGCGGGGGCAGCCGTCTCACGACTGGTCCGGCTTGAGTACGTAGCCGACTCCCCGCACCGTGTGGATCATCGGGGCCCGGCCCGCGTCGATCTTCTTGCGCAGATAGCTGATGTACAGCTCGACGATGTGCGCACGGCCGCCGAAGTCGTACGCCCAGACGCGGTCGAGGATCTGCTCCTTGGACAGCACCCTGCGCGGATTGCGCAGCAGGAACCGCAGCAGCTCGAACTCGGTGCGTGAGAGGTCGATGCTGTCGTGGCCGCGCCTGACCTCCCTGGCGTCCTCGTCCATCCTGAGGTCTCCGACCGTCAGCCAGTTCCCCTCGGGCTCCGCGGCCATTCCCGCGCGGCGCAGCAGCCCGCGCAGCCTGGCCAGCACCTCTTCCAGGCTGAACGGTTTGGTGACGTAGTCGTCGCCGCCCGCCGTGAGGCCCGCGATCCGGTCCTCGACCGCGTCGCGTGCGGTCAGGAAGAGCACACAGACCCCGGTGAGACGGGCGCGCAGCTCATGCAGGACGTGCAGTCCGTCCATGTCGGGGAGCATCCAGTCGAGGACCACCGCGTCGGGGCGGAAGTCATCGGCCGCGGCGAGCGCGGACGCGCCGTCGGCGGCGCTGCGCACGTCCCACCCCTCCGAGCCCAGGGCCCCGGTCAGCACGTCGGTCAGGTCCGGCTCGTCGTCCACGACCAGGACGCGGACCGCCGCTCCGTCCGGGCGCCGCAGTACCGGCTGGTCGGGGCCGTGCGGTGCGGACCCGGCGGGGGTGGCCGGGCCGGTCCGCGGGACGTCGTCGCTGTTCATGGTCCTCCCAGGATGCCCCGCAGCCGGGCCGCGCGCGGGGCGGGTTCCCTCTGTGTTCCCTATGAATCCGGCTCCGTGTCCCCAGGGATTCCGGCTCCGCCGCCCGCCTCGGGGGCCGCTTCAGAAGGTACGCAGAGAATCCGCTGCCAGTCTGGCCCGTCCGACCGGCCTACGCGTCCGGCGACCGGAGCGAACCGACCGAGGAGGGACATGGCCACCACCTTCGACGACACCCATACCGGCACCGGCACCGCCACCGCCGACGGCGGCGTGCGCCACGGTCTGCGCCACCGGCGCGCACGGCGCAGCGTCCTCCCCGTCCTGGCGCCCCTGCTGATCTGGGCCGGAGCCGCCGGCGTGCTCGCCATGTGGTGGAGCGACACGAACGCCGTCGTCGGGCTGTCGGGGTGGCTGACCAACGCGGGCCGGATCACCGGCCTGCTCGCCGGGTACGCCCTGGCTGTCCTGCTGGCCCTGATGGCCCGGATACCCGCCCTGGACCGCAGCATCGGCACGGACAGGCTGGCCCGCTGGCACGCCACGGGCGGGCGGTTCACGGTGTCGCTCGCACTCACCCACACCCTGATGATCATCTGGGGTTACTCGCTGGCCTCCCACACGGACGTCGTGAGCCAGACGTCCACCCTGGTCCTGCACTACCCCGATCTCCTCAAGGGCACCGCCGGATTCCTGCTCTTCGTGGTGACCGGCATCCTCTCCGCCCGCGCCGCCCGGCGCAGGATGAGCTACGAGACCTGGCACTACCTCCACTTCGCCACCTATCTGGCCGTCTTCCTCACCTTCGGCCACCAGCTCTCCAACGGCGCCGACTTCGTCGCCAACCGCCCGGCACAGATCGCCTGGTACGCCCTGTACCTCGGTGTCGCCGCGCTGCTCGTCTGGTTCCGGTTCGCCGTGCCCGTACGCCGTGGGCTCCGGCACCGGCTGCGCGTCACCGCCGTGCGGCCCGAGGCGCCGGGCGTCGTCTCCGTCTACCTGACCGGTGCCCGGCTGGACGAACTCGCCGCTCAGCCAGGCCAGTTCCTCCGCTGGCGGTTCCTCACGCCGGGCCTGTGGTGGACGGCCAACCCGTACTCCCTCTCCGCACCCGCCCACTCCGGCTCGCTGCGCATCACCGTGAAGGCCGCGGGCGGACACAGCGCCGCCCTCGCGCGGCTGGCACCCGGCACCCGGGTCTGGGCGGAGGGCCCGTACGGCGCTTTCACCGCGGACCGCCGCACCAGCGCGAAGGTGCTGCTCCTGGGGGCGGGCGTGGGCATCACCCCGCTGCGGACCCTGTTCGAGACGCTGCCGGGCCGGGTGACCCTCGTCTATCTCGCCCGGCGGGCCGAGGATCTGGCCCTGCGCTCCGAGCTCGACGCGATAGCCGCGCACCGGCACGCCGTCGTCCACTACGTCGTCGACGAGCCCGCCCACCTTTCCGTCCCGCTCACCGCGGAGGCGCTGGCCCGGCTGGTCCCCGGTCTGGCCGAGCACGACGTGTATCTGTGCGGGCCGCCCGGAATGACGGAGACCGCGGTCCGGTCGCTGCGGGAAGCGGGGGTCCCGGGGCGCCGCATCCACCACGAATCGTTCGCCTTCTGAGGGGATCAGGATCAATGAGGAGAACTGCCATGCGCCGGACCCTCCTGGTCAGCGCCGGGTCCTGCGCCCTGGTCGTCGCGCTGCTGTCACTCAAGCCGCACCAGTCACCCGCCCTGGCGGGCGTCGCACCACGCACCTCCAAGAGCGCGGCCCCACAGGCCAGTTCGCCGAGTGCGGCAGGTACGACGGGCGGGACGGCCAAGACCGGTGGGACGGCCAAGACGGGCGGGACGGCCAAGACGGGTGGGACGGCCAAGACGGGCGCCACCGGTACGTACACCGGTGACCCGGTCGACACGCAGTACGGCACCGTCCAGGTGGCTGCCACCGTCACCGGGGGCCGCCTGACCGGGGTACGGATCCTCCGGGCGCCCGACCAGAACGGCAGGGACCAGCAGATCGCCTCGTACGCCCTGCCCCGCCTCACGCAGGAGGCCGTGGGCGCCAACAGCGCGCACATCGACGCCGTATCGGGGGCCAGTTACACCAGCCAGGGCTATATGCAGTCCCTGCAGAGCGCACTGGACAAGTCCGGTGCCTGACAACGACATGGCTGACAACGACATGACTGACAGCGACATACCCGGCAACAACATGCCCGGCAGCAGCCGCCGCCCGGTACTGCGCCATATCGTCCACGTCATGGGCACGGTGTTCTCCTTCGACATCCGCGACCCGGCCACCACCGCGATCCACCGGGCGCTGGCGCGGGCGGTCCGCGGACTGCACGAGGTCGACGAGGTCTTCTCCACCTACCGCCCGGACAGTGCCATCAGCCGGCTGGGCCGCGGTGAGACCACGGTCGCGGACTGCCCGCCCGACGTCCTTGAGGTCTTCCAACTGTGCTCGAAGGCCTTCCGGTTGAGCGAAGGCTGGTTCAGCACCGTCGCGGACGGCACGCTCGACCCCTCCGGCCTGGTCAAGGGCTGGGCTGCCGAGGCCGCCTCACGGACCCTGTGGGAGGCGGGCGCGTACAACACCTGCGTCAACGGCGGCGGCGACATCCGGCTGCGCGGCGAGTCCTCTCCCGGCACCCCGTGGCGCATCGGCATCGCCGACCCGCTGCGCCCCGGCCGGCCGGCGGCCACGGTCACCGGCCGCGACCTGGCCGTCGCCACCTCCGGCACGGCCGAGCGCGGCGGCCACATCCTCGACCCGTACACCGGCGCACCGGTGACCGGCCCCTACGCGTCGGTCACCGTGACCGGACCGGGTCTGGCCCTGACCGACGCGTACGCGACGGCCGCCTTCGCCATGGGCGAGGCGGCGCCCGCCTGGCTGGCGGGCCTCGACGGATACGAGGCGCTCACCATCACCACCGACGGCCGCACGCACACCACACCGGGCTTCCCCGGCAGAGCGGACCCCCGTTGCTAAGCCTCCGTATCGCTGTCCCTGCGCCCCACATAGACCGTGTTGGTCGACGTTCCCCCCTGGAGGGGGTTGCCGAAGGTGACCACGTGCGCCTCCGTATGCGCGAAGACCTCAGCGAGTACGGCGCCGAACTCCGCGTCCGGCGGGTCGTTCGACCACAGGGCGAAGGCCCCGCCGGGGTGCAGCAGGCCGGCGAGGGCGCGCAGCCCGGACGGGCCGTAGAGCGCCGCGTGGCTGGGGTGCAGGACATGGCGCGGTGAGTGGTCGACGTCCAGCAGGATGGCGTGGAAGCGGCGGCCCGGTGCCTCGGGGTCCAGGCCGTCCGGGCCGGCGGCCAGCGCGAAGAAGTCGCCCCTGACCAGTCGGCAGCGGTCGTCCGACGCCAGCCCGGCGCCCAGCGGGACCAGACCGCGCCGGTGCCAGTCGATGACCTCGCCCAGGGTGTCGACCACCAGCAGCGAAGCCACCCGCGGGTCGTCCAGCGCGGCCCGCGCCGTGTATCCGAGGCCGAGACCGCCCACGGCGACATCCAGCGGTGTGCCGGGCAGGTCCGCCAGGCCGAGCCGGGTGAGCTCGGTCTCACCCAGGGTGAAGAGGCTCGACATCAGGAACTCGTCCCCGAGCTTCACCTCGTACACGTCGTCGCCCGACGCCGGGTCCCGCCTGCGCCGCAGACTGATGTCGCCCATGGGAGTGGGCTGCCAGTCGATTTCCTCGAAACGTGCGCTCATCCCGCTGTCCTTGCTCATATCGCGCATGACGTTCATGTCCACGGCCAGGGGGGCCACGGCCCTTCCAGGCGCCCCTGGAGGGTCCCACAGCGGGCGGCCCCGGCCGTCCCGCACCGGACTCCGGTCCCGGCCGGGTGGCGGCTTGCCGCACACTGGTGGTTCGGACGGACGAGGGACTGGTGGCGAGGGTGCAGACGTACGGGACTTCCGCGGGCAATGGGGACTCCCCCGGCGGAGCCGGTGTGAGCGGGGTGGCGGGCGAGGCCGCCAGGCGGCGGACCTTCGCGGTCATCAGCCACCCCGACGCGGGCAAGTCGACGATCACCGAGGCCCTGGCCCTGCACGCGCACGCCATCACCGAGGCGGGCGCCGTGCACGGAAAGTCGGGACGGCGCGCGGTCGCGTCCGACTGGATGGAGATGGAGAAGGCGCGCGGTATCTCCGTGACGTCGGCGGTGCTCCAGTTCGACCACCGCGGCCATGTCCTCAACCTCCTCGACACCCCCGGCCACGCGGACTTCTCCGAGGACACCTACCGGGTGCTCGCGGCGGTCGACTGCGCGGTGATGCTCATCGACGCGGCCAAGGGGCTCGAAGAGCAGACCCGCAAGCTCTTCGACGTCTGCCGGCACCGCCGTATCCCGGTGATCACCTTCGTCAACAAGTGGGACCGGCCGGGCCGGGAGGCCCTGGAGCTGCTGGACGAGATCGAGCGCGAGCTGCGCGTCCGGCCCACCCCGGTGACCTGGCCGGTCGGCGAGGCCGGTGAGATGCGCGGCCTGATCGACGCGCGCTCGCCCGAGCAGATGCTGCGCTACACCCGCACGCCCGGCGGAGCCCACCAGGCCGAGGAGGAGCTCATCACGGCCGAGCAGGCGGCCACCGAGGAGGGCGACCGCTGGGAGCAGGCCACCGAGGAGCTCCAGCTGCTCCAGGCCGAGGGCGCCGAGTTCGACGCGGAGTCGTTCCTGGGCGCCACGTCGACGCCGGTCTTCTTCGGTGCTGCGGTCTCCAACATCGGTGTACGGCTGCTCCTCGACGCCATCGTCGATCTCGCCCCGGCACCGCACGCCCGCGAGACGGAGGGCGGCGGCGCCCGCCCGGTCGACGCGCCCTTCTCCGGGCTCGTCTTCAAGGTCCAGGCGAACATGGACCCCTCGCACCGGGACCGCATCGCGTTCCTGCGGGTGTGCTCGGGGGTCTTCGAGCGGGGGGAGACCGTCACCCGGGCCGCGACCGGGAAGCCCTTCGCGACCAAGTACGCGCACAGCATCTTCGGCCAGGACCGCTCCATGGTCGACACCGCCTACCCGGGCGACGTCGTCGGCCTGGGCAACGCGGCGGCGCTCCGGGTGGGCGACACCCTGTACGACGGGCCGCCCGCCATGTTCCCGCCGATGCCGACCTTCGCGCCGGAGCACTTCGCCGCCGTACGCCCGGTCGACATCAGCCGCTCCAAGCAGTTCCGGCGCGGGATCGCCCAGCTCGACGAGGAGGGCGTGGTCCAGGTGCTGGTGTCGGACCGGCGCGGGGACCAGTCGCCGGTGCTCGCGGCGGTGGGGCCCATGCAGTTCGACGTGGTGACACACCGGATGGCGGGCGAGTTCTCCTCTCCCGTACGGCTGGAGTTCCTGCCGTACCACCTGGCCAGGTCCACGGACGCGGCCGGCGGCGAGGCCCTGAACAGCGCACGGCTGGTCCAGGGCGAGGCGCTGACCCGGGTCCGCGACAAGGAGGTGCTGGCGCTCTTCCCGGACAAGTGGCAGGCCAACTCCTTCCAGCGGGCCTTCCCGGACGCCCGCCTCGACCACCTGCTGGCCGCGCACGACTGACGCACACAGCTGCCAGGCACGACCGGGGCAGGCGACAGGGCGGCGATCCTCAGTCCGCGCACTCCGTGTCGTGCTCCGGCCGCTGCCCGGTGGTGAGGAACCGCGTCACGGTGCGGTCCCCGCAGGCGTTCCCGGTGCCCAGATAGGAGCCGTGCCCGCCGCTGTCGACCGTCACCAGCCGGGCCCGGCCGCCGAGCGCGGCGCGCATCTTCAGGGCGCCGGAGTACGGGGTGTCGGGGTCCCGGCGGTTCTGGATCATCAGGATGTCCGACGGACCCCGGTCGGTGATCCGGGCGGGCGGCGCGGCCGGTGCGTCCTTCCAGAAGGTGCAGGGCGTGATGTTCACCGGCATCCCCGCCGTGAGCGGGTGCGCGGCGCGGTCGGCGGCCACCGCGGGCCCGTACGAGGAGACCGGGTCCGGCCAGCGCACGTCGTTGCAGATCACCCCGATCGCCACCGCCGCGTCCTCGTCGGGCAGGGCCTGGGAGAGACCGGGCGTCAGGACGGGCGTCGCGGCCGGGTCCTGCGCGGCCTTGATCAGCTGGGCCAGCTGCGGAAACGCGTCGTCGCTTTCGACCGCGGTCTGCAACGCCTGCCGCAGCAGGGTGCCGGTGAGCGGGACACCCGGGGTGGTCGTCTCCTTCGGCTCCCGGTCCAGCTTCGCGGCCAGCGCGAGGAACAACGGCCTTACCTCATCGGGCTGTTGGGCCAGCCGCAGCCCGTCGCCATCCCTGGCGGGATCGGCGGCCCAGGCCGCGAAGTCGGGCATCCGGTCCTCCACGCCGACCGCCATGTTGGCCAGCCAGCCACGGGCGACGCGCGACGGGTCGGGGTCGTCGTTGCTGTCCAGGACCCAGCGGTCGGTGTGCTGCGGGTACTTCTGCGCGTACTCGGCGCCCACGTACGTCCCGTACGACTCCCCCCACGCCGACAACTTCTCCTCGCCCAGCGCCTGCCGGAAACGGTCGATGTCGCGCACCTCGTTGGCCGTGGTCAGGCTGCGCAGGACAGCGCCGCCGTTGCGGGCACACGCCTCGGCGGTCCGCCGGGCTCTCGCGGTGTTCTCGGCGATCCCGCCGTCCGCCGCGGGCCACGACCGGACCGTCACCAGATGCCGGTCGGCCGCGTCGAGCCCGCAGCTCGCCCGCGTACTGCCGCCCACCCCGCGCGGATCGAGGCTGACGAGGTCGTACGCGCCGCCCAACTGGCCGCGCAGCGCCGTCCCCTTCTCCGTCAGCCGCTGCACCCCGGACCCGCCGGGCCCCCCGGGGATCACGATGAGCGTCCCGCGTCGCTCGGACGGCCGGTCGCTGCGCAGCCGGGACACCGCGAGGGTGAGCTGCGGCCCGTCCGGACGGTGGTAGTCGAGCGGTACGGGCAGCTCGGCGCACTCCTGGCCGGCGGGGCCACCGGGCTGGGCGCAGGCCCGCCAGGTGAGTGCGGGGACCGGAGCGGACTTGGCGGTGGACGCCGTCCCGGCGTGCGCGGCGGGGACGGCGGTGGCGGTGAGAGCGGCGGCCACGGCGGTCGCGGACAGTGTGCGGACGAGGCCCTGATGGGCGTAACTGGTCATGGGACAAGGGTTGTTGAACCTGATCACTGTGCCCATACGACTGGCACGACGCCGCGAGTGGGGGTAACCCCCGGCTGGCAACCCCCGGCTGGCAACCCCCGGCTCCGAAGCCGTACGGGACGCGCCCAGGCCGTACGGGGACGGGCTCCGAAGCCGTACGGGACGCGCCCAGGCGCCGTACGGGACGGGCTCAGGCCGGCGCCGGGCCGCCGAAGCACTCCTCGGCCCGGCTCAGCACCAGGTCGATGAAGTCGCTGACGACCGGGGTGGGGTTGCGGGCCGTCACCCGGGTCAGGCCGACCGTGCGGGAGGCCCCCGGGTCGTCGAGCGGCAGGTCCACGAGGCCGGAGACCCGGACCGGTGACGGAGGCAGCACCGCGACCCCGAGGCCCGCCGCGACGAAGCCGCGGATGGTGGCGATCTCGGCGCCCTCGAACGCGACGCGCGGCGGGAAACCGGCGGCGGCACAGAGGCTGTTGACCAGGCGGCGCAGACCGTAGCCGGATGCGGCCATCACGAAGTCCTCGTGCTCCGCCTCGGCCAGCCGGACCCTGCCCCGCCCGGCCAGCCGGTGGCCGGCCGGGACGACGAGACTCAGCGGCTCGGCGGCGGCAGGCAGGGTGGTGATGCCCGGTTCGTCGGGCAGCGGTGAGGTCAGGCAGAGATCGACCTCGCCCGCCCGCAGCCGGTCGAGCAGCCCCTGCGCGTTGTCCTGGACCAGCTGGAAGCGGACCTGCGGGTGCCGGTCCCGGAACCAGCTGACCAGCAGCGGCACCGGGGCCGAACCGAGCGCGGGCAGGAAGCCCAGGGCGACGGTGCCCGGCATGTCGGTGGCCAGCCGCAGTTCCTCACAGCCCGTCGCGATCTCCTCCAGGCCCCGCTGCACCCGGGCCAGGAAGGCGCGGCCCTGCCGGGTCAGCCGCAGCCCCCGGCCCTCCCGGTCGAAGAGCGGGGTGCCGACGGCCGCCTCCAGCCGGGCGACGCTGCGGCTGACGGTCGACTGCGGGGTGCCCAGCTCGCTCGCCGCGGCGGAGAGATGCTCAAGCCCGGCCACCGTCACGAACCGTACGAGATCGGGGCACATCCCCAGCAGCGGAGCCGGCAGGTGCTGCGCAGCGGCCCGTTCCATGCGGTCAATGCGTTCCGTCCGGTCCATGCGGTCCGTGCGATCCATGCGGTCCCCGGATACCTTGCGTTCCATATACGGAACATATATCGGGCATCCATGCATTGGACGCATGAACGGCGCCCGGCCTACCGTCGTCCGGTGACTGACCCGCTCATATCGCCTGCCGCGCACACGCGGGGGACACCCGGTTTCCGCCGGGCCACCGGAGCGCTCTTCGCCGCCGGGATGACCACGTTCATGACGCTGTACTGCGTCCAGGCCCTGCTGCCCGCCCTGTCCTCCCACTTCAGCCTGTCCCCCGCGGCCTCGTCGCTGACCATCTCGGTCTCCACCGCGGCCATGGCCGTCGCCGTGGTGCCGCTGACCGCCCTCTCCGACGCGTGGAGCAGGACGGGGATGATGAGCCTGTCGCTGGGCGCGGCCGCGCTGCTCGGTATCGCGGCGGCCTTCGCGCCCAACTACCCGACGCTGCTGGTCTTCCGGGTGCTCCAGGGCCTCGCGCTCGCCGGGCTCCAGGCGACGGCGATGTCGTATCTGTCCGAGGAGGTGCACCGTGAGTCGCTCGGCCAGGCCATGGGGCTCTATGTGGCGGGCAACGGGATCGGCGGAATGGCGGGCCGGCTCGTCGCGGACGGGGTGCTGGATCTGACCGGCAGCTGGCGCTGGGCGATCGGCGCGGTCGGCGCGGTGGCCGCGGTCTCCGCCGTGGTCTTCCATCTGACGGTGCCCGCGTCCGTACGCTTCGTACGCCGGGAGGCCCGGCCGCGCGCGCTCGCGTCCGCAATCGGCCGCGCGCTGCCGGACAGCGCCCTGCTCAGGCTGTATCTGATCGGCTTCGTGGCGATGGCCGCGTTCGTCACCGTCTACAACTACCTGGGATTCCGGCTGATCGACGCGCCGTTCAACCTGTCCCAGACGACGGCGGGGCTGCTCTTCATCGCGTACACCGCGGGCTCGTTCTCGTCGGCCGCCGCGGGCCGGCTGGTCGACCGGTTCGGCCGGCCCCGTGTGCTGCTGCCCGCACTGCTCGTGACGCTCGTGGGGCTCGCGGTGATGCTCGTACCGCAGCTCGGCGCCGTCATCCCCGGCCTGGTGATCTTCACCGTGGGCTTCTTCGCGGCCCACGCGGTGGCCAGCGGCTGGGTCGGCGGGCGGTCCACCGTGCTGGGGGTGCAGGGCGCCGCGGTCTATCTGTTCTTCTACTACATCGGCAGCGCGGTCGGCGGTTCCGTGGGCGGTATCGCGTACTCCGCGGGGGCGTGGAACGGCCTCACGCTCTACTGCGGCTGCCTGGTCGCGGTGGCGCTGCTCAGCGCGGTGACACTGCGCTGGGTACGGACCGCGGCCCGGCCGGGACCGTCGGCCGCGCAGCCCCCGCGGCCCGCCGAAGCATCCGCGCGATCCGCAGAACCGGCGGCCGAGCCGTCCGCTGTCACTCGACCCGGCGACGGGTCCGGCGGCGTGCGGTGAAGCGGCGCCGGTAGGAGCCGGTGAGCAGCAGCAGGCTGGTCGCCACGATGGTCACGGTCTGCGCGATCACCACGAGCTTCTTGTCCCAGAACCAGACCGGCTCGTACATGTTCGGCACCGGTCCGAGCTTGCCGACGTTGATGTACCGGTAGACGAGCAGCAGCGCCAGACCGCCCGCGGCGACCAGCCAGGCGAACGCGTCGGACACGGCGCGGCGCCAGACCAGCACGAGCAGCGCCGCAAGACCGGCCACCCCGGCCTCGATACGGAACAGCGTGCCCTGGCTGATGCTCGCCGAAATGGGGTCGTAGCGGTCGGCGAGCTTCGCGTGCACATAGGCGTCGACGGCCAGCCCGGCGGCGGCCAGCACACAGAGCAGCACCCGCAGGGGCCGGCGGGCCGGACTGCCGGTGTCCGGCGGCGCGGCGAGTGAGGGATCGGACGGCATGGGGGGTCCCTTCCCGGCACGGTGAGCGGGTACGTGAGGGCGAGGCGGATGTGTGACGGCGTACGGGGCAGATATCGCTGTCGGGTCAGCTGACCGTCAGCGTGCCCTTCATGTACTGGTGGATCGTGCAGATGTAGGGGAAATTGCCCTTGGCGGACGGTGCCTTGAAGGTGACCGTCTTCCCTGCGGCGATGTCACCCGTGTCGAACGCCTTCTTGCCGGTGGCCGTCAGGGTGTGGGTCGTCGAGTCCTTGTTCGTCACCGTGATCTTCGTCCCCGGGGCGACGGTCAGGGCGGCGGGCGTGAACTTGAAGTTCTTGATCGTGATCTGGGTGCCACTGCCGCTCGCCGTGGACGCCGCGGTCGTGGGCTTGGTGGACGTCGACGACGAGGACTTCGATCCGCTGTCCGAGCAACTGGTGACAGCGGTCAGCATGCAGAGCGCGGCTACGGCGACCGCCACACGCGGCCTGCGGTTACGGGTGAGCATGGTGCCTCCGGTGTTCGTCGGGGCGGCCGCCCCGGCCCCGGCCAGGCGCGTGGGGGGAGTTTACGCACCTGGCCGGGGAGCCGGAAGGGGACGGGCGGACCGTGGTCGGACGGGCTGCGGGCCGTCGGGCGGACGGCGTCAGACGGTCAGCAGGCTGGGGCTGGCGGCCTTCTTCGTACCGATGAAGGCGTCCGGCACCGGGTACTGGCCCAGCACGTAGTGCAGGATCGCCGCGTGCATGGCCTCGACCGGAGCGATGGTCGCCGCCGTGTTGACCCCGCCCAGGCTCTTGACGTTGTACGTCGCGAACACATAGGTCTCCGTGGCCTGGTCCTCCAGCTGGAGCGCCAGTTTGGCCACCCCCGTGACGTCCTTGACCTGGCCGAGCGCCTTGGTGACAGCGGGCTGGTCGGAGAGCGGCACATCGGTGATCTTGGGCTTGCCCGCGCTGGAGAGCACGCCGTTCCACGCGTCGGCGTGGTCCTTGTGCTGCGCCATCGCGGTCTGGATGAACGTCGCGATCGCCGGCGGCACCTTCCCGAGCTTGCCCGCGTTGGCCGCCTTGAGAGCCGCCTGGTAGGCGGCGACGGCCTGGTTCTCCAGGGCCACCGACAGCGCGACGACCTTCAGGTCGCCGGTGTACTTGGAGGCCCCGCCCGACGAGGACGCCGAAGCACTGGCCGACGTGGACGCGGAAGCGCCCGCCCCGGTCGGCGTGGTGGACGTCTTCCCGCCGCACGCGGCGAGCGCCAGCATGGCCGCCGACGCACCTGCGCCGGTCAGGAAGCGGCGGCGCGCCAGGTGCGAACGCTCTTCCTGGACCGGATCGGGACCGGAGGTCCCCAGGTCCTTGAGCTCCGCCGACAGGTCACGGGCGGACGCGGCCATGACGGGCAGGGTCGCCCGGTGGGCCTCGTCCATCTCGCTCGTCAGACGGGACAACTCGCCCTCGCTGATCGGCAGCTCCCAGCTGCCCTTGGTGCTGCTCATTTCACGGCCCCTTCACTGACCGGAGAAGCCATCTTGGTGGGGTAGAAGGCGTCCGGGAAGCCGACACTGCCGATGCTGGCGGGAAGCTTCGCGACGTCCGTGGGGATCGCGATGAGGTTCGTGTCCCCGTCGGCCAGCAGGGCCTGCACGGCGAGCAGCGTGGCGCGGTGCTGGGCCTCCACCGGCGCGACCGAGGCGAAGAGCTGCCGCAGGCTGGTGTCGTGGACCTGCCCGATGTTCTTGGTGTACGTCTGCGCCGCGACGTCCTCCAGCGTGATGGCCAGCTTGACCACGTCCGCCGAGTTCTTGATCGTCGGCAGGGTCTTCTTGACGACCGCCGCGTACTTCGGGTCCGTACCCGTCTGCTCCTTGCCGCCCGCCTTCTGGGCGGCGGCGTTGAACGCCTGGGCGTGCGCCGTGTGCTGCTGCGCCGTCTTCGTGATGAAGGCCAGCACGGTCTTGTTGCCGGTCTTGATGAACGGCAGCCCGGCGGCGGTGTGATAGACGCTCACCGCCAGGTTCTCGATCGAAGCGGCCGTCTGGAGTGCCATGACGTCGGTGCTCGACGCTGCCGCCGCGCGTCCGGCGCCCAGCAGGGTCGCCGCACCCGCGGCCCCCAGCAGAGTGCCCCGGCGCTGCCACCAGCGGCGGCTCGAAGATTCGGCCGTTTCGGCGAAATCCGCCAGAGCGGAGTTCGTCACCCGGAGCGCGTCGCTGTTCAAATCCTGCGACTGCTCGGTCAGCTCCTTCAGCAACCCGGTGTCGATGTGATCGGTACCCATCGCGTCCCATCTCCTTCCCCGCGCCGGACAGCACGGGTGTCCCCCTGAGCCTTGGGCAAGAGGTGTGCGCAGGCCCCGTCCGCTGCGACCGAATGCCACAACGCGTACCCGAACGAATGAGGAACCGTTGCCCGAGGCGTGCATTCCGGTCCGAACGGGAACCGGGAGGCCGCCCTCCTTTGGGGACATGCAAATACTTGAACGGCCTTCCGAACCCAACCGAGGAGCATCCGTGCAGCCCACCGAGAAGCCCGCCGAAGCCGTCGCCAGGCTGCGTGCCACCTTCCGTACCGGCCGGACCAAGACCCTGTCCTGGCGCACCGAACAGCTGCACGGCCTGCGGGCGATGCTGACCGGACACCGCCAGGAGCTGGCCGCCGCGCTCCACGCCGACCTGGGCAAGAGCGAGCGCGAAGCGTTCCGTACGGAGATCGACTTCACCGTGCGCGAGATCGACCACACCCTGGAGCGGCTGGAGGGCTGGCTGCGGCCCGAGCCCGTCGACGTACCGGAGCACCTCGGTACGGCAAGCGCCTGGACCGTGCTGGATCCGCTGGGCGTCGTCCTGGTGATCGCCCCGTGGAACTACCCGCTTCAGCTGCTCCTCGCCCCGGTCGCCGGGGCGCTCGCCGCGGGCAACTGCGTCGTCGCCAAGCCCAGTGAGGTGGCCCCCGCCACCTCGCGGGCGGTCGCCGAGTTGCTGCCGCGCTATCTCGACCGCGACGCGGTGACCGTGGTCGAGGGCGCCGTGCCGGAGACCACCGCCCTGCTCGCCGAGCACTTCGACCACATCTTCTACACCGGCAACGGCGCCGTGGGCCGCATCGTGATGCGGGCCGCCGCCGAGCATCTGACGCCGGTCTCCCTGGAACTGGGCGGCAAGTCACCGGCGTTCGTCGACCGGGGCACGGACCTCGCGGCGGTGGCCGCCCGGCTCGCGTCGACCAAGTTCCTCAACGCGGGCCAGACCTGCGTCGCCCCGGACTACGTCCTCACCGACCCCGCGACCGCCCGCGAGCTGGAGCCCGCGCTGACCTCGGCCGTACGGGAGCTGTTCGGCGCCGACCCGGCCACATCCGACGACTACGGCAGGATCATCAACGAACGCCACTTCGACCGGCTGACCGGTCTGCTCGGCTCGGGCCGGGTCGTGGTCGGCGGCGACAGCGACCGTGCGCAGCGCTACCTCGCGCCCACCGTGCTCGCCGAAGTCCGGCCGGAGTCACCGGTCATGGGCGAGGAGATCTTCGGCCCGATCCTGCCCATCGTGGAGGTCGACGGGCTCGACGAGGCCATCACGTTCATCAACGACCGGGACAAGCCGCTGGCGCTGTACGCGTTCACGGACTCGGTGCTGACCCGCGACCGGCTCACCACGGAGACCTCGTCGGGCGGCCTCGGCTTCGGCCTGCCGGTGGCCCATCTCACCGTGCCCGAGCTGCCGTTCGGCGGGGTGGGGGAGAGCGGGATGGGCCGCTACCACGGCCGGTACTCGCTGGAGACGTTCAGCCACCGCAAGGCGGTCCTGGACAAGCCGCTCGGCTGAGGCGGGGGGGCGCGGGGGAGGAAGGCGGGGGCGTACGGTGCCGTCCCTGTACGCCCCCCGCCCCCGGCCCGTACCTCAGTCGGCGAGGCCGCGGTCGGCGAGGCTGCGGTCGGCGAGGAACCTCATGTACTCCTCCCGGTTCAGGGGATTTCCGTCGGTGCGCGGCCGGTTCGGCACCGGGCCGCGTACCGGTCGGTCCTGCCCCGGGCGGGACCATACCGCTCCCTCCCCGCGGGTCAGTCCCGGCAGCGCCCTCTGGAACTCCTGCACCCGCCTGACCGGCAGTTCCGCCGTGACCAGCCAGGACGGGCCGGCCTCGGTGGAGCCCGTGACCTCGGCCCCGAGCGGGACGAGACAGCCGACGACAGCGTTGAGCGCGTCCACCGGAATCTCCGCCTCCAGCGTCTGGCACGGCTCGAAGACCCGGCTGCCCGCGCGTTTCAGCGCCCGCATCAGGACCAGCGGCGTGAGCTGCCGGAAGTGCGCGGCGACGGTGAGCGGCGCCACATAACCGGTCCGGGTGAGCGTGACCGTGCAGTCGGTCACCTCCCAGCCGTACAGGCCCTGTTGCAGGGTCCGCAGCGCGGACTCCTCGATGGCGCGGTGGAAGGCGCGGGGCAGCACACCCCACTCGGTCTCGCGCGCGAAGATGACACCGGCGCCGCGCGGGGCCGGTTCGACGCGCAGGCCCACCGTCGCCAGGAAGTCGTTGGCGCCGTGCGGGTCGATCTCGGTGACCGCCTCACCCCGGCCGGCCGGCCGCTCGAAGTACACCGGGCGGACCGGCTCGAACACCACCTTCAGGCCGAAGTCCCGCTCCAGCCGCGCCGCGAGCACCTCCTGCTGCACCGCCCCGTAGAGCAGCACGGAGGTCGCGCCGCCGCCCGCAGCCCGGGTACGGATCAGCGGGTCCTCGTCCGCCAGCGCCAGCAGGGCCGCGTGCAGCCGCGCCTCCTGCCCGGGGCCACCCGCCCGTACGACCGTCTCCAGGCTCGGCGGCGAGAAGTGGTACTGCTCCGGCCGGTCACCGGGCGCGCCCACCCGGTCCCCGACCCGGATGCCGGGCAGACCGCGCACCCGGCCGATGCTGCCCGCCGTCAGCCGCCGGCCGGGCTTCCCGCCCGCGGCGCCGTGCGCACGAGGGGCACCGGGGACGCCAGGGACGCCGGGGACGCCCGGGACGGACACGACGGGGGCGGTTACGACGTCGAGTCCGGTGATCCGGCCGCTGAACTCGGTCTGTTTCCCGCCGGGTTCACGCTGCCAGTAGGTGATGCGCTGCCGTTCGCGTACCTCTCCCGAGAACAGCCTGAGGTAGGCGACCTTCTCGCCTGCGCCCGTGCGCTCGACGGCGAAGACCGTGCCGCGCGGGGCGGCTGCGGGGGCCTCCGGGGTGGTCCGCTGCGGGCGCAGCAGCGTGGTGATGCCGTCCGTGAGTGCGGCGATGCCCTCGCCGGTCAGGGCCGAGCCGAAGAAGACCGGGTGCAGCAGCCCGGCCCCGCACTGCCGGGTCAGCCGGGCCCGTACGTCGTCGGCCGGCGGCAGCTCGCCCGCCACCAGCCGGGCCAGCAGGGCCTCGTCGTGTTCGGCCAGCGCCTCGGCGGCCGCCCTGCGGAACCCGGGCTGCTCCAGGGGCCGTACGGCCGTACGGGCGGCTGCCGTTCCCGCGTCCCGTACCGCACTCATGGCGAGGATGTCCGGGGTGAGCCGGGCGCGGATGTCGGCCAGCAGGCTGTCGGAGCGCGCACCCGTGCGGTCGATCTTGTTGACGAAGAGCAGCGTCGGCAGCCGCAGCCGGCGCAGCGACCTCAGCAGGACACAGGTCTGCGCCTGTACGCCTTCGACGGCGGACAGCACGAGAACCGCGCCGTCGAGCACGGACAGCGCCCGCTCGACCTCGGCGATGAAGTCGGGATGGCCCGGGGTGTCCACCAGGTTGATCTGCATCCCACCGGCGCCTCTGACGGCGAAGGGCGCCACCGCCGAACGGATGGTGATGCCACGCTCGCGCTCGATCTCGCCGGTGTCCGTCTGCGTACTGCCGGCGTCGACGCTGCCGAGTTCGGAGATGGCGCCGTTGTCGAGCAGCAGCCGTTCGGTGAGGCTGGTCTTACCGGCGTCGATGTGGGCGAGCACGCCCAGGTTCAGGGTCGTTCCGGGATTCAGGATGGCGTCGTGCACAGAGGTCCTCAGTGGGGGTGGAAGAGAGGGACGGCCTGATGAATCCGTGGAACTGCCGCATCGTCTTCCTCTTTCGCTGATTTCTCTGAGCTGCTCTGAACTCTTCCGGGCCCGTTGCTTCCGGGCCCGTTGATTGGGGCCTCGCGAGGTTATCGGCGCGCGTCCCGGCCGGGCGACAGGTTTTCCGCGCCGCCGGGAGCCTTGTGCGTCCGCCCCGTACCGTGGCCGGATGGCCGAGTCACCGGAGTCCAGTGCGTCGTCGCAGTCCAGGACGTCGTCCGAGTCCAGGAAGCCGTCGCAGCCCACGAAGCCGTCGCAGTCCAGAGCTTCAGAGCCGCAGCCGGGGGCCGACGACCGGTCCTTCCCTGCCCGCCGGGCGCCCGGCTGCGCCACACTCGGCGCGCTGGACGCCCAGGTGGTCGACTGCCGTGCCTGTCCCCGGCTGGTGACCTGGCGGGAGCAGGTGGCCGTGGAGAAGCGGGCGGCGTACCGGGACCAGGAGTACTGGGGGCGGCCCGTTCCCGGCTTCGGCCCCGCCGAAGCCGCGCTGGCCGTGGTGGGGCTGGCACCCGCGGCGCACGGCGGGAACCGGACCGGGCGGATGTTCACCGGCGACCCGGCGGGCGACTTCCTGGTCGCGGGGCTGCACGCCGTCGGCCTCGCATCGCAGCCGACCGCCACCGCCGCCGACGACGGGCTCACCCTGCGCGGAGTACGGATGGCCGCCCCGGTGCACTGTGCGCCGCCGCAGAACAAGCCCACCACCGAGGAGCGCGACACCTGCCGGCCCTGGCTCGCCGCGGAGCTGGCGCTGCTGCGCCCCGGGCTGCGCGCGGTGGTGGTGCTCGGCGGCTTCGGCTGGCAGGCCCTGCTGCCCGTACTCGCCGATGCGGGCTGGCGGCTGCCCCGGCCGCGGCCGGTGTTCGGCCACGGCGCGCAGGTGGTGCTCGCCGGTACGGACGGCCGCGACGAGCTGCGGCTCTTCGGCTGCTACCACCCGAGCCGGCGCAATGTGAACACCGGGCTGCTGACGCGGCCGATGCTGGAGGCGGTGTTCCGCGAGGCAGCCGCCGCAGCGGGGCTGTAGCTCGTCAGCTCGTCAGCTCGTCCCGGGGCTGTAGTTCTCCCGGGGCTGTACGTCGTCGCTGGGCTGTAGCCGCCACTGCGGGCTGGTCGGAGCGGCGCCCCCGGATCCTTGAGCGGTACCGGCCCTCAGCTGCGCGGACCGGCGGTGGCACACTGGCCCGCGGTCCGCCGAAGGAGCAGCCCCCATGCCGATGTTCCGCACCCTGAGCCGTGCCGTGCGGCGTCCCCACCACCCCACGGTCGATCTCAGCCACCCCGCCCGCTCCCCGCTCGGCAGCGCGGTCGTGAACTGCGTGGTCTACCGCGACGGTGTCCGGCAGCCGGGCGACTGCCCGGCGGACGAGGCACTGCGCCGGGTCAGAGCGGAGGGCAGCGGCTTCGTCTGGATCGGGCTGCACGAGCCGGAGCAGACGGAACTCGCCACGCTCGGGGAACTGTTCGGGCTGCACCGGCTCGCCATCGAGGACGCGCTGCGCCCGCATCCGCGCCCGAAGATCGACACCTATGGCGACACACTCTTCACCGTGCTCAAGACCGTCGGTTACGTCGAGCACCAGGAGCTGACCACCACCAGCGAGATCGTCGACACCGGAGAGCTGGTCGTCTTCACGGGCGCCGACTTCGTCCTCACCGTCAGGCGCGGCCGGCACGGCTCGCTCGGCCCGCTGCGCGAGGCCCTGGAGGCGGACCCCGGTCAGCTCGCCAAGGGCCCGGCCGCCGTGCTGCACGCCATCGCCGACCGCGTCGTCGAGCAGTACGCCTGTGTCGCCGACGCCGTGCAGGACGACATCGACGCCGTCGAGTCCACGGTCTTCTCGCAGCAGGCCGCGAGCGGTGACGCCGGGCGGATCTACGTGCTCAAGCGGGAGCTGATGGAGTTCAGGCGGGCGGTGGTCCCGCTCTGCCGCCCGCTGGAGAAGCTGCTCACCCGGCAGCCGCTGCCGCTGATGACCCAGGACATCAGGACGTACTTCCGCGACGTGGCGGGCCGGCTCACCCGGATCGCGGAGCAGACCACCGCGTACGACGCACTGCTCGACTCCATACTCCAGGCGCATCTGGCGCAGGTGGGCATCGAGCAGAACGAGGACATGCGGAAGATCACCGCGTGGGCGTCCATAGTCGCCGTGCCGACCATGGTGTGCGGGGTGTACGGCATGAACTTCGACCACATGCCGGAGAAGCACTGGGAGTACGGCTATCCCCTGGCCATGGCGGTGATCGCGGCCGCCTGCCTGATCATGTACCGGGGGTTCCGCCGCAACGGCTGGCTCTAGGGTCTCTCACCTGCTCGAATCCCCTTCCCCACTCTCCTTCGCCCGCCCCCTACCCCGCGCTGCCCGCGTGCACGATGGCGCGGCTCCATGCCTCGTACGTGTGCTCCGGCTGCAACTGCGACGGCTCCGGCAGCTCCAGTGGGTCCTGCTGCTCACGCGGCCGCACGTCGCCGAAGCGGGTCCAGCCCCATCCCCGCATCGCGCCCCTGGCCGGTTCGTTCGAAGGTTCCACCAGGGCCGCGATCAGCGCCGCCCGCGAACGCACCAGCAACTGGTCGACGAGGCGGGTGGCGATCCGCTGCCGCCGGTAGGACGGCTGCACCATCAGCTCGGCCAGCACGAACACCTGCCCCGACGCGGTCAGTTCCTCGATGTCCACCGGGAGTCCGCCGCGGAAGCCCTGCCAGAGGCCGCCGTCGCGCTCCAGGACGTATCCGTACGCACATCCGGCCAGCGACGGGCCGTCGGCGACCATCATGTCGAAGCCCGGGCGCTGCATGTCCTCGGCGAAGCGCTCCAGGAAGTGCTGACGGTCGTGGAACTCCTCCCCACGCGGACCCCGGTATGCCTCGACATAGGTGTCCGCGACGGCCTCCCGCTGCTGTTCGGCCTGCCATCTGGTCAGGCGGCGCATGAAGACCTCTGCCATGTGTTCCTCCCGTTTTCCGGCCATCGTCTCAGCGCTCGGCGACCAAGGAAACGGCTAGTGCAGGATCCGGCCTGATCCGGACGAGAGGGCTCCAGGCCTGGTAGCGCGGGGCGTACCGGACGTGCGGCGGAAATGGCCGAATGGCGCCGTCCGGAGTGCGGGCTCCCGGCCGGTGGCATCCCCTGGATACGTGACGGACGACGGCGCGGGCGGACTCGGCGGGCTACGGCCCGGGCCCGCCGCGCCGGAGGGACCACGGCCGGAGGGGCGTCCGCCGGAGAGGTACCCGCCCGGCCGCCGGGTGCGGTCGTTCTTCGCCGTCCTGCTGATCGTGGTCGCCGGGATCCTCACCCCGGTCTCCGCCGTCGCCGTCTGGACGCGCGACGTGGTGGGTGACACCGACCGGTATGTCGCGCTGATGCGGCCGCTGGCCTCCGACCCGGCCGTGCAGTCCGCCGTGACCGACCGGGCGACGGAGGCCATCGTGAAGTACGTCAGTGTCGACGCGCTGCTCAAGTCGGTCGGGCCCGCCGAGCGGGCCGAGATCGAGCTGGCCATCGGCGCGCTGAACAAGCCGATCGCCTCCGGACTCAAGGAGCTCGTGCACAGCGCGGTCGCGGGGTTCGTCGACAGCGACGCGTTCACGGATGTCTGGGCCCAGCTCAACAGGACCGCGCACACGGCCGCCGAGAAGGCCCTGACCAGCGACCGGGGCAGCGCGCTCACGATCGATCTGGCGCCCGTGACGGACGCCGCGAAGAAGCAGCTCACGGACAGCGGGCTGACCATCGCGTCGAAGATCCCGACGGTGCACACCCGGTACACGGTGCTGGACTCGCAGGCCGTCGGCCGGGCGCGCACCGCCTTCCGGCTGCTGCGGATCGGCGGGCTCTGGCTGCCGATGGTGACCGTGCTGCTGGCGGCGGGCGGCGTTCTCCTCGCGGTGCGCAGACGACGCGCCCTGGTCACCGCGGGCCTGGCGGTGGCTGCCGGTGCCCTGCTGCTCGGCCTGGCGCTCGCCGTCTTCCGCAGCCTGTATCTGGACCGGCTGCCGGCCGACATCCCGGAACCCGCGGCGGCCGCTGTCATCAACGCGCTGACGGCCTTCCTGCGAACGGCGGTGCGCATGATCGCCGTCGTCGGCGCCGTGCTGGCGCTCGCCGCCTGGCTGGGCGGCTCCGGACGGGTCGCGGTGCGGGTGCGGACGGTGTGGCGGGGCACCATCGGCGCCGTACGCGACGCCATGGGCCTGCGCACCGGGCGCGCCGGGCTCTGGGTGCTGCGCGCCAGGACCTGGCTGAACGCGACGGTGGTGACCGTCGCGCTCGCCGTCTACCTGGTCTGGGACCGGCCCACCGCGGGCGTCGCGGTGGGGATCGCCCTGTCCGTGCTCGTCGCGCTGGCGCTGGTGGAGCTGGCAGCGGACGACGGGACCCCGCGCCGGCCCGCCGAGGTGTAGGACGTACGGACCGGGGACGCCCAGGACGTACGGGCCGGGCTCAGTCCTCGTGCGTGTAGAAGAGGTAGAACGTCGTGACCAGGGCGCCGATGCCGAACCCCGCGCCGATGAACGACGACGACAGCACGCTCGACCCGGTCATCGAGTACAGGAACCCCATCGCTCCGCCGATGAGTACGCCGTACCCGGCGGCCCTCGCCTCGCGCGGCAGCGCGTGCTGGATGCGGCCGAACCCGAAGGCCAGCACGGCGAGCACCAGGCCCGAGACGATGCTGAGCACGATCTTGGCGGTGCTGAAGGGGTGGCCGGGCGAGGTGGAGCTGAGGATGAACGCCGTGTAGAGGGCGTAGACGATGCCGAGGACGACCGGCACCGCCACGGCCGCTGCCGGGAGGCGCCGGTGCGCCGCCGGGCGCCGGTGGGCCGGCCGGTGTCCGCGGAGTGTCGTGGGTGTGGCCATGGCAGATTCCTTCCGCTCGCCTCCTCCCAGCGCACACCCGAAGCCGCGTCCCGGCAACTCGTACGGCGTAACAGGACGCCGCACCGGGCACCGGCATCAGCACGGACACACGCACGGGCATGAGCAGAGGCAGGGGCGCGGGCACGGGCGCCGGCATGGGCGCAGGCGTACGCGGCGGAGGAAATCCGCACACCAGGCCGTATTTTGTTGGCATGGGTGACACGGTCAGCGGCAGCGCAGACGCACAGAGGAAGCAGCCGCTGATCTCGCCACCGGAGTGGCTGATCCGGGGGCTGCGCCCGCAGTCGGCGCCGATCCCCTGGGCCGCCGTGGTCCGCGCGAGCATCGCCCTGGCCGCGCCGCTGGCCGTCGGCCTCGCCGTCGGACAGCCCGGGTACGGGGCGCTGGTCGCCATGGGGGCGCTCTCGGGCGTCATCGGCGACACCGCCGACGCGTACCGGATGCGGATCCTCAACATCGCCGTGCCGCAGTGCTTCGGCGCGATCGGCGTCATGCTCGGCACCCTCGTGTACGGCGACGGCTGGATCGCGGTGGCCGTCCTCACGCTGGTCGCGCTGGTCTCCGGGATGATCTCCACGATCGGCGCGGTGGCGTCCGTCTCGGGGCTGCTGCTCCTGCTCAACTCCGTGGTCGGCGCGGGCCTCCCGATGCCGGGGCCCTGGTGGAAGGCTCCGCTGCTGCTCTCGCTCGGCGGGCTCTTCGTGCTGATGCTCGCCCTGCTCGGCTGGCCGCTGCGGGCGCGGACCCCGGAACGGACCGCGGTCGCCGCGACCTACCGTGCAGCCGCCGAGCTGCTCGCGGCCGCGGGCACGACCGCGTACGACGTCAGACGCCAGGCCGTGACCGCCTCGCTCAACGCCTCGTACGACCTGATCCTCGCCCGGCGCGCCCACTACCACGGCCGCAGCGCATCGATGGTGCGGCTGCTCGCCCAGCTCAATGTGCTCGTCCCGCTGATCGAGGCGGCCGCAGCGGCCCATCTGCACGGCCGCGCCTCGCGCCGCCCGGAAATCGCTGCCGCTGTCCGGGACTTGGCCGATGTGGTCGCCACGGGCCGGTCGGGTGCGGTGCCCGACCTGGAGCTCCCCGGGCCCGAGGGGCCCGCCGACCGCGCCATGAACGCCGCGCTGCGGCACGCGGCCGCCGTCGTCAACCACGCGGACTCCGACCATCCGGACCACTACGGCGCGGACGACCGGCTCGGCCGCCCCGCCGCACTCGGTGTCCGGGCCCGCCGGGCCGCCGTCACCGTCCTGCTCTCGCCCACCTCCTGGCGCTACGGCCTGCGGCTCGCGCTCTGCATCGGCCTCGCGCAGGTGCTGGTGTCGGTGGTGAGCGTCCCCCGTTCGTACTGGGTCGCGCTCACCGTCACCTTCGTACTGAAGCCGGACTTCGGCTCGGTCTTCTCCCGCGCGGTCCTGCGCGCGCTCGGCACCGCGGTGGGGGTGCTCACCGCCGCGCTGGTCCTGGGGGTCGTACCGCGCGGCTGGTGGGACGTCCCGGTGATGGTGGTCCTCGCGGCGCTGATCCCGGCGGTCTCCGCCAAGGGGTACGCCTTCCAGACCGCGGCCATCACCCCGGTGATCCTGCTGATCTCCGACCAGCTCAACCACCTGGGGTTCCATCTGGTGCTGCCCCGGCTGCTCGACAGCCTGATCGGCTGCGGGATCACCCTGGTCGCGGGCTATCTGCTCTGGCCGGAGAGCTGGCACAGCCGGATCGGCGACCGGCTGGCCATCGCCGTCGAGGAGAGCGCGCGCTATGTCGAGTGCGCCTTCGGCGGGGGAAGCAGGCCGGGGCCTGCGGGCGAAGCCACCGGGACACCGGCCGCACCGGGCGATCACGGCGACCGGGCGCGGCTGCGGCGGCGGATCTACCGCGATCTGTCGGTCGTGCGGACGGAGTTCCAGCGGGCCCTGACCGAACCGCCGCCGACCGGCACGCGGGCCGCCGCCTGGTGGCCGCTGGTCGTCGCGGCGGAACGGATCGTGGACGCGACGACAGCCGCGCGGGTACGCGTCGACCACGGCGCCCGGCCGCCCGCTCCGGAGGAAGTCGGCGAGGTGACCAAGCAGTTGCGGGAGCTGGCGCAGGGGCTGCGGTCCAGCGCGACCCTGGTGGAGGTACCGACCCGGATCGAGGGCGACGACGAAGGCGTCCTCGCCCCACTGCGCCAGGAGGTCGCCGCGGCACGGGAGATCGCCTCACCGCAGCGCTGAACCGGGGGGACACGGGCAGCATCGCTTCAGGCCGGCCCGGACATGGCGGAGCCGGACCGGGCGTGGCCCGGCCCGGCTTGTTCCACCCCGGCAGGTCACCCGCACCCGACATCGTCAACGACGCCGGGTGCGGGGGTGGGGGGCCGACGCCGGGGAGGTGGCGTCAGGGCCTAGGTGTCGGATCAGATCCTGGCTGCTGTCAGTCGGACAGTGACCGCTGTCAGCCGGATCCTGGCTGCTGTCAGGACTTGCGCGCCGCGTTCACCTTGGCCAGGGCCTTGGCGAAGCCGTTCGCCCACAGCGAGTCGACCTGGGCGCGCTCCTGCGCGTCCGGCTGCCGGTTGGTGCAGGACGGGCCGGGGCCGCCGCCCGACATCAGCTCGCTGCACGGGCCGCTGTAGTCGTCGGGAAGGCCGAGCACATGGCCGGTCTCGTGGGCGGTGACGCGGATCGAGTCGTACTCCTGGGTCTGCGCGTGGTCCAGGAAGATGAAGCCGCTGCCGTGTCCGTCCGTCGAGGCGTACGAACCCTGCGGGTCGTCGCCCTCGCGGTAGGAGAAGTCGGCGCCGGACGATCCCGACTGGAGCTGGACGTTGGTCTCCGCGGCGTTCCATATCTGGGCGCTGGCCGCTATCTGGCTCTGGTAACTGGGCGCGGCCGAGGCGTCGTAGGTGATGGTGACGGACTTCAGCCCGGGGTGGGCCGCCTGCTTCTTCGCGACCGACTTCATGACGGCGTCGAAGAAGGCTTTGTTGCCCGCCTCCTGCTTCGCACTCGCGTAGTGCTGGGCGCCGAGCTGGGCCGTGTGCGGTACGGGGGCCTGCGTGGAGGTGGCCGCCTGGACGGGGGACACGGTACCGAGGGCGGCGGCGATGCCGAGGCCGAGGATCGCGGACAACGCGGTATTACGGTGCTTCATGTGGGGGGCTCCTACTCGTCCGGTGTGGGGGTGAACGGGTGGTACCGGAGAGTGTGCTGTGCGGGCGCCCCGCCGGGATGATGGCAACTGGCGATAACTTGGGGCTATCGGTGGGGGTTTGATGGTCTGGTGCCGCCCCGGGCGCACCCCTACTCTCGGGTTCCATGGACCTTGAAGTGCGGCATCTCCGCGCACTGTGCGCCATAGCGGACACCGGCAGCCTGCACCGGGCGGCGCGTGAGCTGGGCATGAGCCAGCCCTCGCTCACCACGCAGCTCCGCCGGATCGAGAACTCACTGGGCGGGCAGCTCTTCTCCCGTGCGCGCACGGGCTGTCGGCCCACCCCGCTGGGGCGCACCGTGCTCAGCCGGGCGCGGCCGCTGATCGACGAGATGCGCTCGCTGGTCACCGAGGCGAAGGCCGCCGCCGCGCGTGCGGCCGGGCCCCGGCTGCGGATCGGTGCGACGGCGAGCCGCGCCATCCCCGGCTGGCTGCGCCGGCTGCGCACCCGGCTGCCGGACACCGAGACCTCGCTCCACATGGACGTGTCGGCCAACGCGCTGCTGCGTCTGGTGGCCGCGGGCCAGCTGGACGTGGCGTTCGTGCACGAGGTCGAGGGGTGCCCGCTGCGCGTACCGGACGGCCTGGAGATCCGCGTCCTGGTCGAGCGCGAACCGCAGTCCGTGACGCTGGCGGTGGACCATCCGGCGGCCGCCGACCCGGTGGTGAAGCTGGCCGACCTGGCGACGGACCAGTGGATGGTCGACCCGACCGTGGACGGCGAATGGGACGGGATGCGCCGGATGCTGCGCGAGGCGGGCCTCAATCCCCGGGTGCTGCACGGCGATTACCTCACGGCGTTCGCCCTGGTCGCGTCCGGCGAGGTGGTCACGGTCTGCCAGCCGACCACCAGACCCAGACCCGACCTGGTGATAAGACCCCTGCACGGGGATCCCCTGGGCGTACGGCTGCTGCTCGCGGCGCGGCCCGGGACGGACGGGGCGGAGCTGGACGTCGTGTACGAGGAGCTGGCGGCGGCCTACGGGGAGTTGCTCTGAGCCGCGCCGTCACTTCTGAGCCGCGCCGTCACTGAGGGTGAAGTCGTGTTCCCCGTGGAGCCACCGGGGAGTCCGGGTGGCGTCGGCCCGGCACACCTGTCGTACCTTCCGCGTACCATCCGCTGCCATGGGCTCCGAACTGGTCGTGGATCTGCGCACGCTGCCGCTCGTCTCACTCGACGACTTCTGGGACGCGGTGTCCCGGCCGTGCGGACTGCCCGACTGGTTCGGCCGCAACTTGGATGCCTGGTGGGACGTGGTGGAGACGCGGGGCGTCTCGGAAACGGTGGACGCGCACGGCCTGCTGGTCGTACGGGCCAGGGCGGCCGGTCTTTTCGCTCCGGGACAGCCGGACGGCGCACGGCTGTCGGCACTGTTCGCCGACACGACCCGCGCACGGCTCGACCTGGAGCCCGGCACGGCGGCGTGAGTCCTACCCTCTCCTGAGACCGGCCCTTCAGGGGCCAGTCGGTCCAAGATCGCCGAAGGCGGTCGCTAACCTTACGTGTCCGCCCTGGCCAGGGATCGACTCCCGTCGGCGCGGACTTGTCTCGTACTCGACTCATTGCGAATCATTGCGAAAGGTCTCGCCCATGGGCATTCGGAGCTTGCTGCGCAAGGTGTTTGGACGCGACCGCGTGGAGTCCGGTGAGCCGTCGGCGGCCACTACCGTTCCGGCGCAGGCCGAGCGTACGACGACGCCCGCGAAGGCGGCCCACACCGGGACGGCGGCAACGACCTCTGCGGGGTCCTCGCCGGAGGTGACATCGTCGGACTCGGCACCGGAGAAGGCGTCGTCGGAAGCGGTGTCATCGGAAACGGCGTCGTCGGAACGGGTGTCATCCGCGGGCACGTCGTCGGAGAAGCCCCGCACGGTGTCGCTGCCCGCCCAGGCCGACAAGGCGTCGACCGCCGTCCCCGCTGCCGAGAAGCCGGCCCCGAAGCCGGCCCGCAGGTCCGGGATCGCGTCCGACCTGGTGGCGGAGGCCTTCGACAACCCGAAGCGGAGGCGGGCGGAGCCGACTGTCCCGGCCCAGGGGAAGGCGTCGGACGAGGCCGCACCGGAACGGAAGCCCAAGCCGGAGCCTGAGCTTGAGCCGAAGGCCGAGCAGGAGCCCGCTCCGGCCGCCTCCGAGGACGCACCGGTCGCCGCCGAGGCGGAGGCTGTTGAGGTACCGGCGGTCGAGGCGGAGGCGGTCGAGGTACCGGCGGTCGCGGGCGAGGCTGAGCCCGTCGCGACGGAGCCGGAAGCCGCTGCCGAATCGGAGCCGGTTGCCGCCGAGGCGAAGGCTGTTGAGGCGGATGCCCCTGAGCCTGAGGCTGTTGAGCCGGAGAAGGTCGAGGCTGAGAAGGCTGAGGCTGTTGAGTCCGAGGCTGACACGGCTGACACGGCTGACACGGCCGGCACGGCCGGCACAGAGGCGAAGCCCGGAACCGAGCCCAAGGCGGAGGCCGCAGAGCCGACGGCGGAGCCGGTCACCATCGCCGAGCCCGAACCGGCCGTGACGGAACCCGCGACCGCGGAGGCCGAGCCGGTCACCGCCGACGCGACGCCCGAACCGGCCGGGACCGAGCCCGCTACCGACGAGGCCGAGCCGGAAGCAGCCGCAGAGGCAGCAGCGACCGAAGCACCGACCGAAACAGACCCCGAGGCGGCCGAGGCGGACCAGGCAACCGAGCCGGCCGCACCCGTGTCCCCGGCGGCGACCGCCGCCCCCGCCGACCTCACGACCCGCGCGCCCCAGCTCGCCAGCGCCTACCAGGCCGCCGGCGCCGAGATCGGCAAGGCCGGACTGACCGGCGCCAGGGCGGCCGTCTATCTCGTGCTCGACCGGTCGGGTTCCATGCGGCCGTACTACAAGGACGGCAGCGCGCAGGCCCTCGGCGAGCAGACCCTCGCCCTCGCCGCGCACCTCGACGAGCAGGCCACCGTCCGCGTCGTCTTCTTCTCGACGGACATCGACGGCACCGGAGAGCTGACGCTCGACGCGTACGAAGGCCGCGTCGACGAGCTGCACGCCGGACTCGGACGGCTGGGCCGCACCAGCTACCACCGGGCCGTCGAGGAGGTCGCGGCTCTGCACGAGAAGTCCGCCGACCCCACCGCCCCGGCCCTGGTGATCTTCCAGACGGACGGCGCCCCGGACGCCAAGGTCGTGGCCAAGCAGGCCATCGCCGAGGTCGCGGACAAGCCGCTGTTCTGGCAGTTCGTGGCCTTCGGCGACCACGAGTCGAAGGCGTTCGACTTCCTGCGGAAGCTGGACGTCCCGCACGCCGCGTTCTTCCACGCGGGACCCACACCGCGCGAGCTGGCCGACTCCGAGGTGTACGAGCAGCTGCTCGCGGCCTTCCCGGCCTGGCTGGCGGCGCGCAGCTGACACCGGACAGCACCGTCCTGCCGACCGGGCCCCCGTCCACGTGGACGGGGGCCCGGCGCATAATCCGGTCGGAGGCCCGCCGTGAGGAAGTTAGGATTTCGACCATGGCGGCCACTGGATCTGAGAAGCAGGGGACGAACGCGTACTACGTATCGACCCCCATTTACTACGTCAACGACGCTCCTCACCTGGGCCACGCCTACACGACCGTTGCAGGGGACGTGCTCACGCGCTGGCACCGTCAGCGCGGCGAGAAGGTGTGGTACCTCACCGGCACGGACGAGCACGGTCAGAAGATCATGCGCACGGCCGAGGCGAACAACGTCACACCGCAGGAGTGGTGCGACAAGCTCGTCGAGGAGTCCTGGAAGCCCCTCTGGGAGCATCTGAACATCGCGAATGACGACTTCATCCGGACGACGGAGAAGCGGCACACGGACCGTGTGCAGGAGTTCGTGCAGGACCTGTTCGACAAGGACGAGATCTACAAGGGCGGGTACGAAGGCCCGTACTGCGTGGGCTGCGAGGAGTACAAGCTCCCCGGCGACCTGATCGAGGGCGAGCCCGACTTCCCCGGTCAGAAGCTGTGCCCGATCCACAAGAAGCCGGTGGAGATCCTCAAGGAGGAGAACTACTTCTTCAAGCTGAGCGAGTACGGCCCGAAGCTGCTGGAGTTCTACGAGGCCAACCCGGGCTTCATCCAGCCCGAGTCGGCGCGCAACGAGGTCGTGAACTTCGTACGGCAGGGGCTTCAGGACCTGTCCATCTCACGCTCGACCTTCGACTGGGGCGTCCCGGTGCCGTGGGACGAGAAGCACGTCATCTACGTCTGGGTGGACGCGCTCCTCAACTACGCCACGGCCGTCGGCTACGGCGCGAACCAGCAGAAGTTCGACGAGACGTTCCCGGCCGACGTGCACCTGGTCGGCAAGGACATCCTGCGCTTCCACGCGGTGATCTGGCCCGCGATGCTGATGGCCCAGGGCCTGCCGGTGCCCGGCAGGGTCGCGGCGAACGGCTGGCTGATGGTCGGCGGCGAGAAGATGTCGAAGTCGAACCTGACCGGCATCAAGCCGCAGGATCTGACCTCGCACTTCGGCGTGGACGCCTACCGCTGGTACTTCCTGCGGGCCATCGCCTTCGGCAGCGACGGATCGTTCTCCTGGGAGGACTTCTCCGCCCGCTACACCTCCGAGCTGGCGAACGACTACGGCAACCTCGCCTCGCGCGTGGCCGCCATGGTCGGCAAGTACTACGGCGGAACCCTGCCGGCCGCTGAGGCCCCGGGCGCTGCCGAGCAGGCCGTCCAGGAGGGTCTGGCCAAGGCGGTCACCGAGTCCGACCGGCTGATCGGCGAGGAGCTGGACTTCCAGGGCGGCATCCTGGCGGTCTTCGACTTCGTGAAGCAGGTCAACGGCTACATCACGGAGCAGGAGCCGTGGAAGGTCGCCAAGGACGAGTCGCCGGAGGGCCGGGCCCGCCTCGCGACCATCCTCTACACGGCGGCCGAGTCGCTGCGCGGTGTCGCGGTCCTGCTCAACGCGGTGATGCCGGAGACCTCGCAGAGCCTGTGGGATTCGCTGGGCGCCGAGGCGGGCCTCGGCGCGCTGGCCGACCAGAAGCTCCAGGAGTCGGGCGTCTGGGGGCAGCTCCCGGCCGGCGCGACGGTGACGAAGGGCGCGGTGCTGTTCCCCCGCCTGGAGGAGAAGCCGGCGTAGCCGGACCGAGCGACAGAAGGAGGGCCCGGAACCGCGATCGGTTCCGGGCCCTCCTTCTGCGCCCGTGGGTCAGCGCACCCAGGCCGTCAACGGCGCCGTGTCCAGCTCGATCCCGACCGGAGCGGGCAGCTCGACGCTCTTCCCGAACGGGACCGTGGTCACCTGCTCGTACCGCACACCGTCCGGCAGCGAGTGGACCTTGACCTCGCCCGCGTCGCGGTCGATCAGCAGATAGACGGGGATCCCGGTCTCGGCGTAGGCACGCGGCTTCTCCACCCGGTCCCGGCGGACGGTGTCGGCGTCGTTCGAGGTGACCTCGACCACCATCAGCACACCGTCCGCGCCGGCCCACTCACCCTGGCCGACGAACGTGCCGCTGGGGGCGAGAGCTCCATCGGGGCGGGCGTTGCCCTTGCGATAGGTCTCTACCCGCAGACCCTGCTCCGGGTAGAGCCACAGCCCCGGGTCGGCCTGCATGCACAGGCGTGTCAGCCATTCGATGATCCGCCCGTGGTCCCCGTCCGGCACAGCTTTGACCCCCAACTTCCCGTTCACGAACTCCAGACGCACCGCTTCGTCGGTTCGTATGGCATGCCGGGCCAGTTCCTCGAACACTTCCTGGGTCAGGACGGTGTACCGCTCTTCCACGACGCTCACCACGGTCTTCTCAGGGGCAGGTGACTGTCCAGCCTACGGGGCGCCACACCGCCCCCGCGTGGCTTCACTCCCCCAGCATCGAGGCGTCCCCCATGGCGACCACGGGGTCCTTCTTCGGGTCCAGCCAGCGCAGCAGTTCCTTCATCCGGTCCTCCGGCAGGGAGACGCAGCCGTGCGTGGGGCCGCCGTGGTCGACGTGGAACCAGACGCCGCCGCCCCGGTCCGCGCCCATCGGGCGGGTCCAGTCGAGCGGGGTGGTGCCCGGCTTGTGGTTGTAGTTGATCGCCACCACGTAGTCGAAGGCGCCCGCCAGGGACTCCCCGTCGAAGCCGGTGCCCGCGGCGACGAAGGAGGGCCCGTGGTCGTACGGCAGGCGGGTGCCGGGGTCCGCCTTGCGGCCGCCCGCGTCGGTCAGGCCGAAGACCCCGGCGGGTGAGTGGAGATCGCCCTGGTAGTGCTCCTCGGTCCAGCCGTGCAGGGCGTTGTGAGCGGGCCACGGGTCGGAGACCGGCTCCCAGCCCTTGGCCGGGTCGCGCACGTAGAGGAGGACGGTGGAACTGCTGGAGTCCGCTGCGTCGCCGGTGACGACGACGGCCTGCCGGGCGGACTGCGGGATCTTGGCCAGGGTCTTGGGGCCGAGCGCGGGGATCTCCTTGACCTCCTGAAGCTCCGCGGCCCGGCGGAGCTGCGGGTGGGCCGCGGGCGTCGCGGGCGCTGCGGCCGCCCCGGGCGGCCCGCCGTGACCGCTGTTGTCCTCGACCGCCCGGGCCGGGACTGCCGTGTGTCCCGGGAACCCCGAACACCCGGAGAGCACCAACCCACCGGTGACCAGGGCGGTCGCGACGAGCGCACCTCTGGGAAGTCGGCGAAGAGACATGTACGAGCCTTTCATTTCACGTCGGGTACGTCGGGTCACGTCGGATCACATCGGGTGCACGCCGTTAACGACTGGTGGGTGCCGTAGGCGTCGTTCATTTCAAGGAACCGTGCGAGGTTCCCCCCGGGGTTGGCCCCTTTGTGGAAGTTGGTGTGACGTTCGATGGCGGTTTCGACACCGTTGTCGCGCATTGCGTCCCGTCCAGGGCAAGCCGTACGACCGGAGCAAGCCGTGGCGCGTCGCCGCGCACCCACAGACTTGCCAGAATCAGATTGCCCCCGTCATTGGCCCCGGTCCCGACCGGCACGCCGATCAGTACGTCGTACTGGTCCGTCCCGTGCAGCCCATTCCGGCCGCCCACGCCTGTGAGACGAGAGAGGACACCGACGGGTTGCCGTGTCGGAGAAGGAAACTGACGGCACAGAACAGCCCCCGGTCGGTCGACCGGGGGCTGTTGCGCTGTTTCACGTGAAACCGGCAGGCGCTACTTCTCCTGCTTGTCCTGCTTGTCCTTGACCGGGGCCACGGGCTTGCGCAGCTGGATGTTCAGCTCGCGCAGCCGGGTCTCGTCGAGCACCGTGGGCGCGCCCATCATCAGGTCCTGCGCGTTGCCGTTGAGCGGGAACGCGATCGTCTCGCGAATGTTCGGCTCGTCGGCGAGCAGCATCACGATGCGGTCCACACCCGGGGCGATGCCGCCGTGCGGCGGGGCGCCGAGGCGGAAGGCGCGCAGCATTCCGGCGAACTCGTGCTCCACGGTCTCCCGGTCGTAGCCGGCGATCTCGAACGCCTTGAGCATCAGCTCGGGCTCGTGGTTACGGATGGCGCCCGAGGAGAGCTCGATGCCGTTGCAGACGATGTCGTACTGGTACGCCAGGATGGCGAGCGGGTCCTTCTCCTCCAGGTCTGCGTAGCCGCCCTGGGGCATCGAGAAGGGGTTGTGCGAGAAGTCGATCTTGCCGGTCTCCTCGTCCCTCTCGTACATCGGGAAGTCGACGATCCAGCAGAACCGGAACACGTCCTCCTCGAAGTGGCCGGCGCGCTTGGCCGCCTCCACTCGGACCCCGGACATGATCTTGGAGACCTCGTCGAACTCGCCCGCGCCGAAGAAGACCGCGTGGCCGGGCTTGAGCTCCAGGCGCTCGGTGAGCGCCGTGATGTCGCCCTCGGAGAGGAACTTGGCGATCGGTCCGGCGATCGCGCCGTCGTCGCCGACGCGCACCCAGGCCAGACCCTTGGCGCCCTGCTCGACGGCGTACGCACCGAGTCCGTCGAAGAACTTGCGGGACTGGCCCGCGGTGTCCGGGACGGGCAGCGCGCGGACGTGCTTGCCCGCGAACGCCTTGAAGCCGGAGTCGGCGAAGACGTCGGAGACATCGACGAGTTCGAGCCGGGCGCGCAGGTCGGGCTTGTCGTTTCCGTACTTCAGCATCGACTCACGGAACGGGATGCGCGGGAACGGCGAGGTGACGTGGCGGCCGTTGCCGAACTCCTCGAAGAGTTCGGTCATCAGCTTCTCGATCGGGCGGAAGACGTCCTCCTGCTCGACGAAGCTCATCTCGACGTCGAGCTGGTAGAACTCGCCCGGTGAGCGGTCCGCGCGGGCGTCCTCGTCGCGGAAGCAGGGCGCGATCTGGAAGTAGCGGTCGAAGCCCGAGATCATCAGCAGCTGCTTGAACTGCTGCGGGGCCTGCGGGAGCGCGTAGAACTTACCCGGGTTGAGCCGGGACGGCACCACGAAGTCACGGGCGCCCTCGGGGGAGGTCGCGGTGAGGATCGGGGTCGCCATCTCGTTGAAGCCGAGCGCGACCATCTTCGAGCGGATCGAGGCGATCACCGAGGAGCGCAGCATGATGTTGCGGTGCATCCGCTCGCGGCGCAGGTCGAGGAAGCGGTACTCCAGTCGCCGCTCCTCGTTGACGCCGTCCTCGGCGTTGATGGTGAAGGGGAGCGGGGCGGCGGCGCCGAGCACCTCGACCGCGCCGACCTCGATCTCGACCTCGCCGGTCGGCAGTTCCTCGTTGACGTTCTCGGTGCCGCGTGCGGAGACCTTGCCGTCGATACGGACGACCGTCTCCTTGGTGACCTTGGAGAGCGCCTCGTTGGCGGGGGTGCCGGGGCGGGCGACGAGCTGCGTGATGCCGTAGTGGTCGCGCAGATCGATGAAGAGGATGCCGCCCAGGTCTCGGCGATTGTGCAGCCAGCCGCTCAGCCGGACATCGGAGCCGACGTCAGAGGCGCGCAGTTCACCGCACGTGTGGGACCTGTACCGATGCATCGTTCATCCAGTTCTTCGCGAGACAGGCGGGAAGGGTGTACTTCGCACCAGGGTACCGCCGGGCACACCGTGCCTTTACGCCTTTATCGGCCCGGGCCCGCGGCCCGGGAACGGCCGCATGGACGCACCCTGTGTGGCGGCTGCCGGTCCCACCTTCTTAAAGTGGGTCAATGCGCACCGAGGACGTCCTGGCCGCCATCGCGACCGGCCTGTGGCGATGGGACAACACCGCCGGGATCGTCACACTCGACGCTGAAGCCGCCCGGCTCCTCGGTCTGCCCGCCGAAGCGACCGCCCTGTCCGAGGCCGCTGCCCGCTCCCGCTTCCACCCCGTCGACTGGAACGAGGTCAACGGGACGGTGAATCTGGCGGTCGCCGAGGACACCCTCGCCGAGGCCCGGCTGCGCATCGTCGATGAGACGGGCCGGGTGCTGCGTACCGTACGCAGCCGCTCCAAGCCGGTGATCAGCCCGCACGGCTATATCCTCGTCGGCACTCTGCAGGAGGTGGCGGAGCCGCAGCCCGGCGACGCGGTGCACACCCCGATCACCGGTGACTGGCGCCGCTCCCGCGAGGCGTTCCTGCTGGACGCGGGGCGCGCGCTCGCCGAGGCCAGGTCCACCGAGGAGGTGCTGCGGGTCGCCGCCTCGCTCTCCATGCCGGGGTTCGAGCCGGACGGCCTCGCGGTCTTCGGGATCACCGGCGACTGGCTGACGGTCATCGGTCACCACGGTCACAACCCCGGCCAGGACAGCCTGATGGCCGAATTCCCGATGAGTACGGAGACGGAATATCCCGCCGCCGAGGTCGCCAGGACGGGGCGGGCCATCTATCTGCCGACGCCCGCCACCTACCGGGAGCGCTACCCCCGGTTCTGGCCCGCCGTGGCGCCCCTCAACCGGCAGTCCTGGGCGTTCGTCCCGCTGGTCGACGCGGGGGTGACGATCGGCGCCTGGATGGCGGCCTTCGCCTACCCGGTCAGCTTCTCGCCCGACGAACGCTCGGTGCTGACGACGGTCGCCCGGATGCTGGCGCAGGCCCTCGCCCGCGCCGGGGTCGCCGACAACGAGCGTGAGCTGTCGCTCGGGCTCCAGCGTTCGATGCTGCCGATGCTGGGCCCGCGTATCCCGGGGATGACGGTCGCCGCACGCTATGTACCGACCGGCGGCGGGCTCCAGGTCGGCGGCGACTGGTACGACGTGATCGCGCTGCCGGGGAGCACCGCACAGGAGAACGGCAAGGGCGGCGGCCGGGTGGCACTGGTGATCGGCGACGTCCAGGGCCATGACGTACGGGCCGCCGGGATGATGGGTCAGCTGCGGATCGCCCTGCGCGCGTACGCGGCCGAGGGCCATCCGCCCGATGCCGTGCTCTCCCGGGCCTCCCGGTTCCTGTACGGCCTCACGGACACCTACGACCAGCGCGACTCCGACGAGCCGCCCACCCCGCGCTTCGCGACCTGTCTGTACATCGAGGTCGACCCGGCCACCGGCACGCTCGACGTGGCCCGCGCGGGCCACCCCGACCCGACGGTGCGCACGACCGACGGCACGGTGCTGATGCGGCCCGCGGAGGGCGGGCTGCCACTGGGTATCCATCCGGACACCGACTACCCGACGACCCGGCTGGTGCTCCAGCCCGGCGAGACGCTGATGATGTGCACGGACGGGCTCATAGAGACCGGCGGCCACGATCTCGACACGGGCTGGGAGCGGATCCGCGAAACCCTGGAACGGCACACCGGGGACAATCTGGAAATCCTCGCCGACGCACTGGTGCAGGCCGCGCACGGTCCGCCGGAGCACCACCACACCGGGCCGTTCTCCGACCGCCGCGAGGACGACATCGCCGTCCTGCTGATGTCCCGCGCGGGCGAGCCCGTACGGGCGGGCGCCACCCGGCACATCGCCCTGGCGATCGCGCAGGCCCAGCCGGAGCGCGTCTCGGCGGCCCGCAGCCAGCTGCGGCAGCTGCTGCACGACTGGGCGGACAGCGAACAGGTCGACTCGGCCGCGCTGATGGTCTCCGAGATGGCGACGAACGTCCTCATCCACACCGACGGCGACGCGACGCTGACCGCGGACGTCACCGGCGAGCCCGGCAGCCGGCGGCTGCGGGTCGAGGTCTCCGACGACAGCGACGAACTGCCGCACAAGCGGCGCCCGGGCGAGATGGCCTCGTCGGGGCGCGGGCTGCTGCTGATGGAGATGCTCGCGGACATGTGGGGAGTGGATCCGCGGGGCTCCGGCAAGTCGATCTGGTTCGAACTCTACGAGTCACGCGGCGGATCGAAGGACCGATCCGCCGGGTCCGGCGAGCCGGGCGACGACGCCGAGGGGCCGTCGTCCGATCTGCTGTCCGACTTCCTGGCCGACCTCGCACCGGACGAGCTGCTGGAGCCGGACGGCCCGCAGGCCGATGGCGCGCAGGGTGACGGAACACGGGATGACAGCGCGCAGGGTGACGGCGCGCGGAGTGACAGCCCGCGGAGTGACAGCCCGGGTGACGGCACACGGAGTGGGGACCGGCCGGGAGACATCCCGCCGGGAACGGAGTCCGGATCGGCTCACGCGTCCCCGTCGGGTGCCGGGCCGGGCGCAGGACCGGGGCCGGCTCCCGGGTCCGGGTCCGACTCCGGGTCCGACTCCGGCGGGTAGCGCTTCCGCAGTTCGCCGATCACCCCGAAGGCCGCAGCCGCCACCGGCACGGCGAGCAGCATCCCGAGGAGCCCCGCGATGCTCGCACCGGCCGTCAGCGAGATCATCACCATCGCCGGGTGCATCTGGACCGTACGGCTCTGGATCACCGGCTGAAGCACATGCCCCTCCAGCACCTGCACCAGCAGCACCACGCCCAGCGCCCAGAGCGCGATCGCGAACCCCCGGTCGGCGAGGGCCACCAGCACGGCGACAGCACCGGAGATGAACGCGCCGAGGTACGGGATGTAGGCCCCGACGAACACCAGCGCACCGAGCCCGACCGCACCCGGCACCCCCAGGATCAGCAGCCCGACCGTGATGCAGAGGGCGTCGATGAGCGCGATCAGTGTCGTGCCGCGCATGAACCCTTCGACGGCCTCGAAGGCCCGGCGGGCCATGGCCTCGATGGTGGCTCCGGCCTTGCCCGGAGCGATGGCGTACGCCAGTCCGCGGGCGTGGTCCGAGTCGCGGAGGAAGAAGAAGGTGAGCAGCAGCGCCAGCACGCTGGTCGCGATGAGCGTGCCGATCAGGCTCAGTCCGTTGAGCAGCCCGCCGGCGGCGTTCGCGCCGAACTTGCCGAGCAGACTCTTGGCGTTGTCGGCGATGTTGGTGATGCCGTCGCCGGTCGCCACCCCGAAGTGGTCGGCGATCCACTTCCCGGCGTCCTTCAGCGACGCCACGATCTGGTCGCCGGTGTCGATGAGCGCGGTGATGACGATGTACGCGGCCCCGCCGACGACGGCGACGAGCACGGCGCAGGTGAGCCCGGCCGCGAGCGACCTGTTCAGCCGCATCCGGACCAGCCACCGGTGGACGGGCCCGAGGAGCGCCGTACCGAGCAGGGCGAGCATCACGGGGGTGACGGCGGTCTTGAGCGTGACACAGAGCCAGACCCCGACCGCTGCCACGCCCGTGACGAGCAGCGCGACGACACACCAGGCAGCCAGCCGGCGGGCGTGGGCGGGGAGAAGCGGCTTCTGGGTATGCACGCCCCCAGCCGATCACGGGAGCCCGGCGACGGCTCGTTCGCCGGGGCCGGGCGGGTGGTTGGGGGAATCGCCCCCCAACCACAACCCGCGCATGCACTACATCCCGTGCACCGCCGGCACCGTCCCCAGCCGGCCGCGCTGGAAGTCCTCGAAGGCCTGCTTCAGTTCGGCCTCGCTGTTCATGACGAACGGCCCGTAGTGCGCCATCGGCTCCCGTATCGGACGCCCGCCCAGCAGGACGACCTCCAGGTCCGGGCTCTTCGCGTCCTGGGCCTCGTCCGCGCGGACGGTCAGCGAGGAGCCGGTGCCGAAGACGGCGGTCTGGCCGGTGCGGACCGGGCGGCGGTCCGTACCGACGGAGCCGCGCCCGGCCATGACGTACGCCAGGCCGTTGAAGTCCTCGCGCCACGGCAGCGTGACCTCGGCGCCCGGCCGTACCGTCGCGTGGATCATGGTGATCGGGGTGTGGGTGATGCCGGGGCCGTCGTGGCCGTCCAGCTCGCCCGCGATGACCCGCAGCAGCGCACCGCCGTCGGCCGATGTGAGCAGCTGGACCTGGCCGCCGCCGATGTCCTGGTAGCGCGGGGCCATCATCTTGTCGCTCGCCGGGAGGTTCACCCAGAGCTGGAGCCCATGGAAGAGCCCGCCGCTCACGACCAGCGACTCCGGCGGCGCCTCGATGTGCAGCAGGCCGGAGCCCGCCGTCATCCACTGGGTGTCGCCGTCGTTGATCGTGCCGCCGCCGCCGTTGGAGTCCTGGTGGACGAAGGTTCCGTCGATCAGATAGGTCACGGTCTCGAAGCCGCGGTGCGGGTGCCAGGGCGTGCCCTTGGGCTCTCCGGGTGCGTACTCCACCTCGCCCATCTGGTCCATCATGATGAACGGGTCGAGGTACTGGTAGTTGATCCCGGCGAACGCGCGGCGTACCGGGAACCCCTCGCCCTCGAAGCCTCCCGGCGCGGTCGTCACCGCCAGCACGGGTCGCGGCACGGCGCCCTCCGGCGCGTGGACGCGCGGCAGGGTCAGTGGATTCTCGACGGTGATGGCAGGCATGACGGCCCTCCTGGCGGGATGCTCGGCATTCAAAGTAGTTGAATGGTGAACATCTAGCAAGCCATGCGCATTCCCGGAGCGGGCCGGAGCCCGTGGTTCAGCGTGGTTCAAGCCAGAGATTGACCGGATCACCCCGGGTGCGACGAGCCCTCAGCCGCACGTCCGCCGCAGCGACGAGCCCTCAGCCGTACATCCGCCGCATCGCGAAGTCGACCATCTGCTCCACGGCCTTCGCGTCGAAGACCATCCGGTGCTCGCCCTCCATGTCGAGGACGAAGCCGTACCCGGTGGGCAGCAGGTCGATGACCTCGGCGCCGGTGATCACGAAGTACTTGGACTCCTTGCCGGCGTACCTGCGGAGTTCCTTGAGCGAGGTGAACATGGGGATCACCGGCTGCTGGGTGTTGTGCAGGGCGAGGAATCCGGGGTTGTCGCCGCGCGGGCAGTAGACCTTCGACGTGGCGAAGATCTGCTGGAAGTCCTCGGCGGCCATCGAACCGGTGGTGAAGGCCCGCACGCCGTCGGCGAGCGAGGGCGGCGACGGCTCGGGGTACAGCGGCTGGTCACCGTAGCCGGGCTGCGGCGCGGTGTACTGCTGCTGGGCGCCCTGGTTCGGGTTCGAGTCGTAGCCGTACATGCGCGCAAGAGTACTGAGTAAAGGGGCCCCGCCGCAGGGGCGGTCTCGTCACACTTGCCCGATAGGGGTTGCGTCTTATTACTGGCGGGTAGCATCATCGTAGCTACTTGCTGGTATTCGTTACAGGTACGCGTTACGAGAGGGCTGTCGCCATGGGGCACTACAAGTCGAATCTCCGCGACATCGAGTTCAACCTCTTCGAGGTCCTCGGCCGCGACAAGCAGTACGGCGCCGGGCCGTTCGCAGAGATGGACGTCGACACCGCGAAGAGCATCCTCGACGAGGTGGCCCGGCTCGCGGAGAACGAGCTCGCCGAGTCCTATGCCGACGCCGACCGCAACCCGCCGGTCTTCGACCCGGAGACCAACACGGCACCCGTGCCTGACACGTTCAAGAAGTCCTACCAGGCCTTCATGGAGTCCGAGTACTGGCGTCTCGGCCTGCCCGAGGAGATCGGCGGCACCACCGCGCCGCGCTCCCTGATCTGGGCGTACGCGGAGCTGCTGCTCGGCGCGAACCCGGCGATCTGGATGTACTCCTCCGGTCCGGCCTTCGCCGGAATCCTCTTCGAGGAGGGCACCGAGGAGCAGAAGAAGATCGCGGAGATCGCGGTCGAGAAGCAGTGGGGCTCCACGATGGTCCTCACCGAGCCGGACGCCGGCTCGGACGTGGGCGCCGGCCGGACGAAGGCCGTGCAGCAGGACGACGGCTCCTGGCACATCGAGGGCGTGAAGCGCTTCATCACCTCGGGCGAGCACGACATGTCCGACAACATCATCCACTACGTGCTGGCGCGCCCCGAGGGTGCGGGCCCCGGCACCAAGGGCCTCTCGCTCTTCATGGTGCCGAAGTTCGAGTTCGACTGGACCACCGGCGAACTGGGCGAGCGCAACGGCGTGTACGCGACGAACGTCGAGCACAAGATGGGCCTCAAGGCGTCCAACACCTGCGAGATGACGTTCGGCGACCGTCACCCGGCCAAGGGCTGGCTGATCGGTGACAAGCACGAGGGCATCCGCCAGATGTTCCGCATCATCGAGTTCGCCCGGATGATGGTCGGCACCAAGGCCATCGCGACGCTCTCGACCGGCTACCTGAACGCCCTGGAGTACGCCAAGGAGCGCGTGCAGGGCCCCGACCTCGCGCAGTTCATGGACAAGTCCGCGCCGAAGGTCACCATCACGCACCACCCCGACGTGCGCCGCTCGCTGATGACGCAGAAGGCGTACGCCGAGGGCATGCGCACCCTGGTCCTCTACACGGCATCCGTCCAGGACGCGATCCAGGAGAAGGAAGCCGCGGGCGAGGACGCCAAGGCGCTGCACGGCCTCAACGACCTGCTGCTGCCGATCGTGAAGGGGTACGGCTCGGAGAAGTCGTACGAGCAGCTGGCCCAGTCGCTCCAGACCTTCGGCGGCTCCGGCTACCTCCAGGAGTACCCGGTCGAGCAGTACATCCGGGACGCCAAGATCGACACCCTCTACGAGGGCACGACGGCGATCCAGGGCCAGGATTTCTTCTTCCGGAAGATCGTCCGCGACCAGGGCGCCGCGCTGAACACCCTCTCCGAGGAGATCAAGAAGTTCCTCGCGGGCGGCAGCGGTGGCGAGGAGCTGACCGGCGCCCGTGAGCAGCTGGCCAAGGCCGCGGTGGATCTGGAGGCGATCGTCGGCGCGATGATCACCGACCTGACCTCGACCGGCGAGGACGTCAAGAACATCTACAAGGTGGGGCTCAACACCACCCGCCTGCTGCTGGCTTCGGGCGATGTCGTCGTCGCGTACCTGCTGCTCAAGGGTGCGGCGGTGGCCGCCGAGAAGCTGCCGACCGCCTCCGCGAAGGACGTCGCCTTCTACCAGGGCAAGATCGCGGCCGCGAAGTTCTTCGCCGCCAACGTCCTGCCCGGCGTGAGCGCGGAGCGCGCCCTCGCCGAGACCGTCGACACCTCGCTGATGGACCTGGACGAGGCTGCGTTCTGAGCAGTACTGGCTGAGCAGCAGTACTCGCTGAGCAGGTCAGGCCGAGCAGCGGTCCGGCTGAGCAGTTCTGGGCAGCCCAGCGGCGGCGTGGTCCCCGGTCTCCGGGGGCGCGCCGCCGCTGTGTGTTCTCGCGGGCGTCCGCTCCGGGCGCGGGGGCCTGCGGGAGCGGGCAGTTGCGGCGATCAGCACATGCTGCAGGATCTCGCCCAGCAGCACGGGCTCCCTGGTGTCGGCACCGTATTCGACCATGCGCCGATAGTCGCACCCCCCACTGACAGCGGCCGGAATCCGTCCCGCATGTCCCCTGCGCCCACCGGCCCCACAGCCCCGTTCCGTTCCGGCGGGCGGGGCCGCCGCCGCGGTCGTTAGGGTGGCTGCCATGAGCACATCCGCCCGCTTCGACCGCGGCCACACCGACGACCTGATGTCCTTCCTCACGGCCAGCCCGTCGCCCTATCACGCCGTGGCGAACGCCGCCGGGCGGCTGGACAAGGCAGGCTTCAGGCAGGTGTCGGAGACCGACGCCTGGGACGCGTCCGCGGGCGGCAAATACGTGTTGCGGGGCGGGGCGATCATCGCCTGGTACGTGCCGGAGAACGCGGCGGCGCACACCCCGTTCCGGATCGTCGGCGCCCACACCGACTCCCCGAACCTGCGCGTCAAGCCCCTCCCGGACAGCGGCAGCGACGGCTGGCGCCAGGTGGCCGTCGAGGTCTACGGCGGCACCCTGCTCAACACCTGGCTCGACCGGGACCTGGGCCTCGCCGGTCGGCTCACCCTGCGCGACGGCAGCCACCGGCTGGTCGACGTGGACCGGGCGCTGCTGCGCGTACCGCAGCTCGCCATCCACCTGGACCGCTCGGTCCACACCGATGGACTCAAGCTCGACAAGCAGCGCCACATGCAGCCGGTCTGGGGCCTCGGGGAGGTCCGCGAGGGCGACCTGATGCGATTCGTCGCCGATGAGGCCGGGGTCGCGGCCGACGACGTGACCGGCTGGGACCTCATGGTGAGCCCCGTCGAGGCGCCCTCCTACCTGGGCCGCGACCGGGAACTCGTCGCGGGCCCCCGGATGGACAACCTGCTCTCCGTGCACGCCGCCACCGCCGCACTGGCCGCCGTCGCTTCCTCCGACAACGAACTGACGCACATCCCGGTGCTGGCCGCCTTCGACCACGAGGAGAACGGCTCCCAGTCCGACACCGGCGCCGACGGGCCGCTGCTCGGCACCGTCCTGGAGCGCTCCGTCATGGCCCGCGGCGGCACGTACGAGGACCGGGCCCGCGCGTTCGCCGGGTCGGTCTGCCTCTCGTCCGACACCGGTCACGCCGTACACCCCAACTACAGCGAGCGCCACGATCCGACGCACCACCCGCGCGCCAACGGCGGCCCGATCCTCAAGGTCAACGTCAATATGCGGTACGCGACGGACGGCAGCGGCCGGGCGGTGTTCGCCGCCGCGTGCGAGAAGGCCGGGGTGCCCATGCAGCACTTCGTGTCGAACAACTCCATGCCGTGCGGCACGACCATCGGCCCGATCACCGCGGCCCGGCACGGCATCAGCACCGTGGACATCGGCGTCGCGATCCTCTCCATGCACAGCGCGCGCGAGCTGTGCGGGGCCGACGACCCGTATCTGCTCGCCAACTCCCTGACGGCGTTCCTGGAGGGCTGAACCCCGCGCCGCCGCCCCCGCTCCCCACTGAATTCCGTTGCTCCGAAGCTGCGTTGATTGGCCGTACAGGTCCCGGGTACGCGACCTGTACGGACCCAACAGCCCCAACAGTTCGGAGGCGAACACCGATGGGCCTTGGCGGCTGCATCATCCTTCTCGTGGTGGGGGGCATCCTCACCTTCGCGACCAACTGGCACATGAACGGTGTCAACCTGGACATGGTCGGCATCATCATGATGCTCGTCGGTGTCATCGGCATCGCGGTCTACACCAGCGTCCTGCGCCGTCGCCGCCCGACGGTGCCGACGTCGACCACCGTCGTCGAGGACGACCACCACCACCTGGGCTGACGACCGGGGCCTTCCATCTGGATCAGGCCCGGCCCGGCCCACGTATCCTCGCTGTCCCGGGGAGAGACGCGGGACAGCGAGGATCGGGGTGGGCACACCGTGGAGTTCCGGCTGCTCGGAGCGGTCGCCGTGACGACGGAGGACGGCGACCTCTCCCTCGGCCCCGCCAAACGGGCCGGTGTCCTCACCACCCTGCTGCTGCGACCCAACGCAGCGGTGTCCGTGGATCAGTTGACCGCCGCGCTCTGGGAAGAGGCGCCGCCCACCCACTCCAGGACCGTGCTGCACGGCCATGTCTCACGGCTGCGCGCCCTGCTCACCGCGCACGGCGCCCAGGCGTACGGGGTCGAACTCGCCACCCAGGGCTCCGCCTACGTCCTGCGGACGCCGGAGTCCCTCATCGACGCGCACCGCTTCGACGAGCTGGTCTCGCTCTCGCGCGTGCAGCGCAGGCCCGCCGACGCCGTCCTCATGCTCCGCGAGGCCCTGTCCCTGTGGCGGGGGCCCGCGCTCACCGGCACGGTCCCCAGCCCGCCGCTGGAAGCGGCCGCCCACGCCCTGGAAGAGCTGCGGCTCGCCTCGGTGGAGGCGCTCGCCGATGCGTACGGGCAGCTCGGCGAGCACGAGCGGGCTGCGGCCGTCCTGCGGACCGAGGCGGTCACCCACCCGCTGCGGGAGTCGCTGGCCGCCGCGCTGATGGTCGCGCTCAGCCGCTCGGGGCGGCAGTCCGACGCACTGGACTGGTACCACCGCACCCGCAGGCTCCTCGCCGACGAGCTGGGCGTCGACCCGGGGGCCACCCTCACCGGCGCCTACACCGCGATCCTGCGGGCGAAGGAACCGGCGCGGGTGCCGCAGGCCGCCGCACCTGCCGCGCCGGAGCGGGTGCCGGATCTGCTGCCCCGGGCGCCCCGGGGATTCACCGGGCGCGGCGACGAACGGTCCGCCCTGGCCAGGGCGGTGGCATCCGGCGACGGCCCCGTCTGTCTGGTGACCGGCCCCGCCGGGGTCGGCAAGACGGCCCTGACCGTGCACTGGGCGCACGAGCGGCGCGACGACTTCCCCGACGGGCGGCTCTTCGCCGACCTGCGCGGCTTCAGCGACACCCCGGCACCCGAAACCCACGCCGTACTGCGGGAGTTCCTGCTCGCACTGGGTGTGCCCGTGCGGGGCATCCCGGAGACGGCCGCGTCGATGGGCGCGCTGTACCGCTCGCTGACGAGTGGTCTGCGGCTGCTCGTCGTCCTGGACAACGCGCTCAACTCCCAGCAGGTGCGCCCGCTGCTGCCCGGCGGCGACCAGTGCGTCACCCTGGTCACCAGCCGCGACCGGCTCGGCGGTCTCGTCGCGTCCGACGCGGCCCGCCCGGTGCCCCTGGCGCAGCTGCCTGCGGCGGACGCCGCCGCGCTCCTCTCGGCCGTACTGGGCGCGGAGCGGATCGCGGCGGAACCGGCCGCCGCCGCCCGGATCGCCGCCCTCTGCGACGGGCTTCCGCTCGCCCTGCGCGTGACCGCCGCCCGGCTGGCCGGCAGCCCGCAGTGGACGCTGGACACCATGGCCGGTGAACTGGCCGACGAGCAGAACCGGTTGAGCCTGCTCGCCGTCGACGACACCGGCGTCGCGGCGTCCCTGCGCCTCACCGTGCAGCAGCTGCACCCGAAGGCCGGCCGGATGTTCCGCTGTCTCGGCCTGCACACCGGCCCCGACCTGGACCGCTACACGGCGGGCGCGCTCGCCGGGACCTCCCCCGCACAGGCCGCGGCCGCCCTCGACCTGCTGGCCTGCGCCCACCTGGTCACCGAGTCACCGCGCGGCCGCTACGCACCGCATGACCTCGTACGCCTCTATGCCCGCACGACGACGGCCCCGGAGGCCGGGGCAGAGGCCGAGCCAGGAGCCGGACCCGGAGCCGGACCGGAGGCGGAGCCCGGAGCCGAGCCGGACGGCCTGCGCCGCCTCCTCGACCACTATCTGCACACCGCGCTCGCCGCGGGGGCCGCGGCCGAACCGGGCAGCCAGCCCTGCTGCACACTGCCCGCCGACGCCCTGCGGCCGCCCGCGGTCCGGGAGTTCGCCGACCGGGAGGCGGCGGTCGACTGGTACGCGGCCGAGCGGGCCGCGCTGCGGGGCGCCGTCGAGGCGGCGGCCGCCGCGGGGCTGCACGACCGGGCCTGGCGGCTGGTCCTGCTCCAGTGGCCGCTGATCCTCTGGCGGATCAGGGACGGCTGGGTGCCCCTCCTGGAGCAGGCACTGATATCGGCCCGCCACGAGGACCACGCCGACGCGCAGGCCAGGGCGCTGGCCCTGCTCGGCTGGGTGCTGCACAGGGAGGGCCGGGACACCGAGGCCCTGGCCCATCTGGAGCAGGCTCCGGCGCTGGCGGTACGCGCGGGCGACGTGATCAGCGAGGCCATCGCCCTGCTCAATCTGGCGGTCGTCCTGGACGGCGCGCAGGACAGCGCGGCCGACAGCGCACGCGCCGGTGAGCTCCTCTCGTACGCCCTGACGCTGGCGACCGGCGCGCACCATCCGCCGACCGAGATCCTCGCCCTCCAGCATCTGGCCGACCACTGCCTGACCACCGGTGCGTACGCGGTGGCCGGGGAGCACGCGGTACGGGCGCTCGGTCTCGCCACCTCGCCCGAGGCGGCGGCCTGCCGGGTCCAGCTGCGCACCACGTTCGGCGCGGCGCTGGCCGCACTGGGCCGGGCGGACGAGGCGGCGGAGCAGCTGGGCCGGGCGGAGCGGGAGGCCGCGGCGGCGGGCTTCCTCGACGGTGCGGTCCTGGCGCGGCAGCGGCTGGCGGAGCTGTCAGCGAAGCGTTAGCGATACGCAAGCGGAACGACAGGGCGTGGCCGGAGACTTGGAGCTGCCGGGGACGGAGCTGCCACGGACGGAGCTGCCAGGGACACCGGGGCAGACCGGCCGCGCCGAGCATCTGCGGCCGCTTCTGCGGCACGTGCCGCACGGCCCCCGCCCCGGGCACCCCGGGCACCCCTGAACCGGACGGCTGGCCGGCCCACCCCTTGTTTCCGGCCGGTCAGCCGTCCATCCCCGCCAGCACCAGCGGGAGCCGGGCCGTCCCCTCGTCCGTCACGCGGACGGGGACGCCCCAGTCCTGCTGGTGCACATGGCAGGCGGGATATTCGTTGGCCGGGTCGTCGTCGCAGGAGGCGGCCATCGCCGACACATGGAGTACGCCCTCGGTGACCCCGGGGTTCAGCGCCACGTCCCGGAAGAGGTCCGTACCGGCCCCGTCCCCGTCGAGCAGCAGCTCGGGCGGGGTCGCGGAGACCAGCAGCCGGGTGGACGGGCCGTACCGCAGGTCCAGCTTCTGCCCCGCGGGCGCCTGGAAGATCACGTCCACCCGGAGCGTGCCCGGCGCGACATCGGTGGCGGCCCGCTGCGTGCGGTGGGCCACGCTCTCCACCCGTACCGCCTCGTCCGGCAGCCGCAGCCGGGTCAGCCGGTGCCGCGCGGACTCGACCACCACGATGTCGTCCCCGACGAGCACCGCGTCGCTCGGCTCCCGCAAGTCCGTGGCCAGCGTGCTCACTTCACCGGTGGCCGGGTCGTAGCGGCGCAGCGCGTGGTTGTACGTGTCGGACACCGCGACCGAACCGTCGGGCAGCGCCGTCACGCCCAACGGGTGCTGGAGCAGGGCCTGTCCGGCGTCGCCGTCCCGGTGGCCGAAGTCGAAGAGCCCGGTGCCGACGGCGGTGTGCACCACCGCGCCCCCGGTGGCGTCCCGGTCGATCCAGCGCAGCGCGGACGTCTCGGAGTCGGCGATCCACAGCCGGTCCCCGGCGGCCGAGAGACCGGACGGCTGCGCGAACCACGCGTCGGCGGCCGGCCCGTCGACCAGCCCCTCGTTGGTGGTCCCGGCCGCCACCCCGACGGTGCCGCTCTCCGGGTCGTACGTCCACAGCTGGTGGACACCCGCCATGGCGATCCACAGCCGCCCGCCGAACCAGGCGAGGTCCCAGGGCGAGGAGAGCGCCACACCGAGAGCGGGCCCGCTGGTCGGCGACCCCTGCCACCACTGCTTCCCGGTCCCCGCGACGAGCGCGATCTCGCCGCTCTCCGGGTCGTACGTGCGGATGGCGTGGTGGACGGTGTCGGCGACCGCGACCTTCCCGTCGGGCAGCAGCGCGAGCCCCTGCGGCTCGTTGAACACGCCGTCGCCGCCGATCCGCCGTACGACGGTCTCGCCGTCCGGCTCCAGCTCGACCAGCTGGTGGCGGGTGGTGTCCGACACCAGCAGATTGCCGCCGGGCAGCTCGATCGCCTTGCCCGGGAACCGCAGATCGGTGGCGACCGGCTCGGGCGCGACGTACGGTCCGTCGCCGCGCCGCAGCGTGCCCTTCGCGGCGTGCTCGGCCTCCAGCTCGCTGACCAGCGCCTCAATGGCGTGGGCATGCCCCTCACCGGCGTGCTGGGCGACGATGTACCCCTCGGGGTCGATCACCACGAGCGTCGGCCAGGCCCGGACGGCGTACTGCTTCCAGGTGGCCAGCTCGGGATCGTCGAGGACGGGGTGGTGCACCCCGTACCGCTCGACGGCGTCGACCACGGCCTGGTGCTCGGCCTCGTGCACGAACTTCGGGGAGTGCACCCCGACGATCACGACGGTGTCGCTGTGCCGCTGCTCCAGCTCACGCAGCTCGTCGAGGACGTGCAGACAGTTGATGCAGCAGAAGGTCCAGAAGTCGAGGATCAGTGTGCGACCACGGAAGTCGGCGAGTTTCAGATCCTTCCCACCGGTGTTGAGCCAGCCGCCCTTGCCGATCAGCTCGGGGGCACGGAGACGGGCACGGCGGGGCGCGGGGGTGGGCGCCGGAGCGGCATCGTTCATACGGTCAAGGGTGCCACCTGAACCCGTGTGACCTGCGGCACAGCACCCTGTGGAGGCTCCTGGGAAGGGGTCGGCTCCGCACAGCCGGGCACCGGGCACGCCGCGTGAGCGGTCCCTGGGTGCTGGACAGTCTGGCCTGTCGCTCTACTTCCGCGCGGGCCGCGTCCGGGCCGGTGACCGTCCTGACGTCCGACGTGGACGACCTGGTGCCGCTGTGCGGCAAGGGCATCACGGTGCTCAAGGTCTGGCATTCTCCCGGGAGTTCGCCCCACGGGTCCGCCCGGTCCTGATCCGGTCCGCCGTCCGGCGGTAACGTCATCCGCATGAAATTCCTTGTGCGCGACCGAATCTTCGACATCGGCGACGACTACTGGATCGAGAACGAGAACGGCCACAAGGCCTACCTCGTCGACGGCAAGGTGATGCGCATCCGCGACACCCTTGAGCTCAAGGACCTCGACGGGCAGGTGCTGATCACGCTCAAGGAGAAGCTGATCGCGATCAGCGACACGATGACCCTGAAGCGGGACGGCGAGGAACTGGCCACCGTCAGGAAGAAGAAGCTCACCCTGATGCACGACCACTACCGGGTGAAGCTGGTGGACGGCACCGAGCTGGAGGTCAGCGGGAACATCCTGGACCGCGAGTTCGCGGTCGAGTACGAGAACGAGCTGCTGGCCGACATCTCGAAGAAGTGGTTCAGCGTGCGCGACGCGTACGCGGTGAACGTGGTCCGTGAGGACTCCGACCCGGCGCTGATGATCGCCATCGCGGTCTCCGTGATCCACATGCACGAGAAGGAACACGAGAAGGAGCACGCGGGCTGAGCAGTGCGGGCCCTCTCGACGGGGTCACTGCCCCGGCCGCCGCACCCGGCCGGGGCCTCGCTGTCAGGCCGTACGGCGCTTCAGGACCCAGAAGGCGACGCCGACGGCGAGCGCGGTCAGGGCGAGGAGTACGCCGCTCTCCAGCAGCTGGCGGGGCCAGAAGTCGGAGGACGGGAGATAGGTGCGGGTGAAGCCGGTCACGTCGTGCTGGGCGAGGCAGCGCACCTTGTCGTAGCACTCGGGGTCGGTGATCCGGGCGCCGGTGGACGTGATCGCCCGGCTGTGTACGGAGAGTTCGGGCACCTGGTAGGCGCGCTGGAACGGCCACAGGCCGCTGCGGACCGCCGTGACCGCGTACTGGATGACGGCGGCGGCGAGCATGGCGGGCAGGGTGCGGCGCAGCAGCATTCCGCAGAGCGCGCCGAGGGCCAGCGCGAAGAGCGGGGCGACGACGGCGGCGGGTCCGATCGAGAAGTACAGCTGCCGGGGCTGGTAGCCGGCGACCAGCAGACCGCTGTGGGATGACCACAGCAGCCGGTAGAGCACGATGAGCACACCGGTGCTCACGACCAGGACGACGGCCGGTACGGCGAGTTTGGCGGCGAGCCAGCGCGCCGGGGAGACGGACTGGGACCAGGCGAGCCTGGTGGTGCCGCTCTCCAGCTCGCGGGCGATCAGCGGGCCTGCCGCGAAGACGGCAACGCAGAACGTGGCAGCGCTGATCAGGGTGGCCGGGTCGTAGAAGAAGCTGTCGAAGCCGGAGAAGTAGGTCCTGGCCGCCAGGTCGTGCCAGGCGGCCTGTTGCACTCCGGCGTAGCCGAACTTGTCGAACAGCTTCTGGGTGGCGTTCGCGCCGGGCCCGTACAGCCAGAGCAGCAGCCCCGCGGTGACGACCACGTAAGCGGTCCAGGACCACAGCGCCGCCCGGTGCAGGCGCAGTTCGGCGCGGAACAGGTCGAGGCCCGAGGGGCGGAGCGAGGGCGCGGGTTTGTCCAGGGATGCGGTGGTCATGAGACGTCCTTGTGGGCAGTAGTGCGGCGGTGGGGGAACGCGAGACGGGGAACGGGCGTGGTGGGGGGGATCGGGGAACGGGCGTGGTGCGGCCGGTCCCGGGCTGCGGGCTGCGAGGGGGCGGGGCGGTGGTCAGGCCGCGGCCGTGGTGTCCCCGTTCATGTCCGGGGTGAGGAACGCCGGGGACGTCGGCGTGCGGAGGTGGGCCAACAGCAGCTCCTCCAGGGTCGGTTCCGCTGTCTGCCAGGTGTCGGCGAGCGGGCCCCGGGGGCGGATCAGGGCGCTGAGGCCGCGGCCGGTGGGGTGCGACTCGATGACCGTGTGCGGGGACAGGTCGGTACCCCGGCCGGTGACCACGGTGTGCGCGGCGAGCAGCGCCTCGACGGAGCCGCCCAGCTGGACGCGGCCGCCGTTGAGGAGCAGCACGTGGTCGCAGGAGTAGGTGAGTTCGGAGACGATGTGTGAGGAGAGCAGGATGCTGGTGCCGTTCTCGGCGGCGTCGGCGAGGAGCAGGCCCATCAGCTGCTGACGGGCCAGCGGATCGAGGTCCGCCATCGGTTCGTCCAGCAGCAGCAGGTCGGGCCGCTTGCCCAGGGTGAGGGCGAGTGCCACGCGGGTGCGCTCGCCGCCGGAGAGCCCGCGGATCCTGCGCCGGGGGTCGAGGCCGCCCTGTTCCACGATCCGGGCGGCGTAAGCGGTGTCCCAGCGGCCCGCGTTGAGGCGGGCGCCGATGCCGAGGGTGTCGGCGATGGAGAGATGCCCGTAGAGCGGTTGGTCCTGGTCCAGATAGCCGACCCGGTCCCGGTGGGTGCCGGGAGCGGCGCCCAGGACGTTCACGGCGCCGGCGTCCGGCCGGATCAGGCCGGCGGCGATCCGCAGGAGCGTGGACTTGCCCGCACCGTTGGGGCCGACCAGCGCGCAGACGCTGCCCGCCGGGACGCGGAAGGAGCAGTCCTCCAGGGCGAGGGACGTACGGCGGCCGCGCCCAAAGCGCTGGGTGACCCCGGTCACCTCTATCGCGGCCGGGGCGCCGCTGCTGGTGCTCACTGGTCCTCCTTCGGGAAATGCTCGTCCAGTACCGAGGTCAGCAGTGCGGCGGCGCTCTCCCGGCCGACACCGGCGGCGCGGGCCCGCAGGGCCCAGCCGTCGAGTTCTGCCCGCAGAGGGGATTCGGCGCCGTTGCCGTCGAGCGTTCTGAGCACGAACGTGCCCACGCCCCGCCGCGCCTCGACCAGGCCCGAGCGCTCCAGCTCGCGGTACGCCTTGAGCACGGTGTTCGGATTGATGGCCGTGGCCTCGACGACCTCTCGGGCCGTGGGGAGCTTGTCCCCCGGTTCGAGGAGGCTCATCCGCAGCGCCTGCTGGGTCTGCTGGACGATCTGGAGGTAGGCGGGGATGCCGCTGTGCCGGTCGATGCGGTACTCGACATGGTGATCGGCCACCGGCGCACCCTCTTTCACTAATTGACTAGTGAAACTTTGCACAGCGGCGGGAGAAGCGTCAAGTCCGGGGTGCGTGACGCCACGAGGGCCGGGCCCGCGATCGGACCCGGCCCTCGTGGCGCGGTGGCGTGGTGGTGGCTTGGTGGCACGGTGGTGCGATGGCGCGGTGGTGGCGGGCGTCGTGGCCCCGGCTCAGTGGCCCCTGGTCGCCTGGAGGTACGCCTGCGGCTGCTTCTCCTGCGGGTCCGGCTCGCGCAGCAGCTGGGCCCGTAGGTCGAACCCGGCGTCGGCCAGCCACCCGGCGACCCGGTCCGGCGGCAGCCAGTGGACGTCGAGCGAGAGGTCGTGGCCGTAGGCGTGGTCGAGGTGGCGGCGTTCGTCACCGGCCTTGAAGGCGAGCAGCAGCCGGCCGCCCGGCGCGAGCACCCGGTGGAACCCGGCGAACACCGACGGCAGCAGCTCCGGCGGCATATGGATGATCGAGTACCAGGCGACCAGGCCGCCCAGCGAGCCGTCCGCCAGGTCGAGTGCGGTCATCGACCCGACGTCGAACCGCAGGCCCGGATACGTCCGGCGGGCCACATCGACCATCCCCGGCGAGAGGTCGACGCCGAAGGCCTCCACCCCCAGCCCGGCCAGATGCGCCGTCACCCGGCCGGGACCGCAGCCGATGTCGGCCACCGGGCCACCGCCGTCCATCCGCACCTGCTCGGCGAACGCGGCGAGCATCGCGCGGTCGTAGGGGCTGACCGCGAGGTGGCCACGGACGAGTTCCTCGTAGGCGACCGCGACGGTGTCGTAGGACGCGCGGATGGTACTCAGGCAGCCGGGTTCGGTCATGGCGGTGCTTCCTGCTCCGTAACTTCGCGTTCGGCCGTACTGTCAGCGCGGCGGGGCCGGCACTGTCAGTGCGGCGGGGCCAGCCCGAGTCGCCGGTCCTTCAGTGCGGGGAACTGCTCGCGGGTCCTGGTGACGAGCTCCGGGTCGAGTTCGACCGTCAGGACCTCCTCGCCCTGGCCCGCCTCGGCGAGCACCTCACCCCAGGGGTCGACCACGATGCTGTGGCCCGCCTGCTCCACGCCGGCGTGCGTACCGGCGGATCCGCAGGCCAGGACGTACGCCTGGTTCTCCACCGCGCGCGCCTGCGCGAGCAGTGTCCAGTGCGAGCGACGGCGCTCCGGCCAGCCCGCGGGGACGACCAGGAGACGGGCGCCCGCGTCGGTCAGGCCGCGGAACAGCTCGGGGAAGCGGAGGTCGTAACAGGTGGCCAGGCCGAGCGTGGTCGCCGGCAGGTCCACCGTCACCAGCTCGTCGCCCGCTCCCATCAGGACCGCCTCGCCCTTGTCGAAGCCGAAGCGGTGGATCTTGCGGTAGACGGCGGCCCGTTCGCCCTCGGGCGTGAAGACCAGCGAGGTGTTGTAGAGGGCTCCTTCGGGGTCCCGCTCCACGATCGAGCCGGCGTGCAGCCAGACTCCGGCGTCGCGGGCCGCCTCCGCCATCGCCTGGTGCGTGGGTCCTTCCAGCGGTTCGGCCTCGGCCGCGAAGGACTGGTACGCGAAGGCCCCCACGGGCCACAGTTCGGGCAGTACAACGAGATCCGCACCGGACTGTTCACGTACGAGATCCGCTACGCGCAACCGGCGCGAAACGGGCGATTCCGCAGGATTCACTGCGATCTGGAGGAGAGAGGCGCGCACAGTACCACCGTCCTGGCATTCGGGCCGTCAACGCGGGCCTACGATCGTCACACGAAAGCACTGCCGGGGTGCCACTGGGCAGCGTACTGTGCCTTCCGGGGGGATGCCCCCAGACCCCCAGCAGCGCCTCGAACACCAGCAGGTCTACGCCCGCCGTACCGCAGAACACCGCTCCGAGGGGTCCCGTGACAGTCCATCCAAGCCTTCAGACCTACGCCGACGCCTGGACCCACTCCGCAGACGCCATATCCGAGTTGGTCAAGCCGCTCGTCGAGGGCGAGTGGAACCGTGGGACGCCGTGCCCCAACTGGTCGGTGCGCGACATCATCTCCCACATCATCGGCATGGAGAACGAACAGCTCGGGGACCCTCGGCCGATCCACACCCTGCCGCGCGACCTCTTCCATGTGAAGACGGACCACCAGCGGTACATGGAGATGCAGGTCGACGTGCGGCGCCACCACACCTCGCCGGAGATGACCGCGGACCTGGAGTACACGATCATCCGGCGCTCGCGGCAGCTGCGGAACGAGACCCGGCAGCCGGACACCATGGTGCGCGCGCCGCTCTCCGCGGAGCAGACGCTGGAACAGGCGCTGCGGATGCGCGCGTTCGACGTCTGGGTGCATGAGCAGGATCTCCGCACCACCCTGGGCAAGCCGGGCAATCTGGACTCGCAGGGGGCCTATGTGGCCCGCGACGTCCTGGTGCAGGCGCTGCCGAAGGTCGTCGCCAAGGAGGCGGGCGCGCCGCCGAACACCGCGGTCGTCTTCGACATCACCGGCGCCGTCGAGTTCATGCGGACGGTCCGGGTGGACGCCGAGGGCCGGGGCACGGTCGACGGCTCGCCCTCGCTGGGGCCCGCCGTGACGATCGCGATGGACTGGGACACGTACTTCCGGCTGGCCTGCGGGCGGGTACGGCTCGCGTCGGTCTCGGACCAGATCAAGGCCGAGGGCGACCAGGAACTGGCCGCGGCGATCCTCCAGTCGTTCGCCGTGACGCCGTGAACCCCGCGACGCCGTAGAGCCTTACGGAGTCACGGGCTTACGGAGTCACGGGCCCACGCCGCCGTAACAGACTCACGCCGGGACGTGTACGGCCTCCACCCGGCTGGTCACCAGCCGCTCGCTCTCGCGGCGCGCGCTGCGCCGCCGCAGCCGGAGGATCTGGGTGACGCCCAGCGCCTCCAGGACGAACACGGAGCAGAAGGCGATCCGGTAGTTGTCGTCCGTCGCGTCCAGCAGGACCCCGACCGCGAGCAGCGTCGTCATCGACGCGATGAACCCGCCCATGTTGACGATGCCGGACGCGGTGCCCTGGCGCTCCGGGGGGTTGGCGGGGCGCGCGAAGTCGAAGCCGATCATCGAGGCGGGACCGCAGGCGCCGAGCACCGTGCAGAGCGTCAGCAGCAGCCACATCGGCGCGTGATCGCCCGGGTAGGCGAGGGTGCACGCCCAGAGCAGCGCGGTCGCACCCACCGTGGACAGCGCGATGGGGGCGCGGGCGCCCTGGTGCCGGGCGATGATCTGCCCGTAGACCAGGCCGACGACCATGTTCGAGAGCACGATCAGGGTGAGCAGTTCGCCCGCCGTGGCGCGGGACAGGCCCTCCGCCTCGACGAGGAACGGCATCCCCCACAGCAGCAGGAAGAACATCGCGGGGAACTGCGTGGTGAAGTGCACCCACATCCCGAGCCGGGTGCCGGGCTCGCGCCACGCGGCGGCGATCTGCCGGCGCACGGATGCGGCCCCCGGGTGCGGGGCGGGCGGCGGTTCGAACCCCTCGGGGTGGTCCTTCAGGAAGAGCAGCATCACGACCAGCACCAGCACCCCGGCCAGCGAGCTGCCCGCGAAGGTGGCGGTCCAGCCGAGGCCGTGCAGCGTACGGGAGATGACGATGGTCGAGACGAGGTTGCCGGCCATCCCGACGAGCCCCGCGAGCTGCGCGACCATCGGCCCGCGCCGGGCCGGGAACCAGCGGCTGCCGAGCCGCAGCACGCTGATGAAGGTCATGGCGTCACCGCAGCCGAGCAACGCGCGGGAGGCGAGGGCCGTGCCGTACGTGGGGGAGAACGCGAAGCCGAGCTGCCCCAGCGTGAACAGCACCACGCCGAGGGTCAGCACCTTCTTGGTGCCGAGCCGGTCCACGAGCAGGCCGACGGGTATCTGCATCCCGGCGTAGACGAGCAGCTGGAGTATGGAGAAGGTGGAGAGGGCGGAGGCGTCGATGTGGAAGCGGTCGGCGGCGTCCAGACCGGCCACGCCCAGGCTGGTACGGAAGACGATCGCCACGAAGTAGACGGCGACGCCGATCGACCACACGGTGACCGCGCGCCTGCCTCCCGGCGGATCGCCGGGCAGCGCGACGCCGCTCATCGGACCTCCCCCCGGGCCAGGTCACGGACCCTGCTGACGTGCCGGCGGACGACCGCGACGGCGCCTTCGGTGTTCCCGTCCCGCAGCGCCTCCAGGATCTCGCCGTGCTCGGCGAGGGTGGTGGCGGTGCGGTCGGGGTGGGCCTGGAGCACGGCGACGCCCATCCGCAGCTGCCGGTCGCGCAGCTGGTCGTAGAGGCGGGAGAGGATCTCGTTCCCGGCGCTGCGGACGATCTCCGCGTGGAAGCAGCGGTCGCTGACGGCGGCTCCGGCCAGGTCACCGGCCGCCACCTGCGCGGTCTGCTCGGCCAGCAGCTCCGTCAGCCGCTCGATGAGCTGGGGAGCGGCGGGCACGGCCTTGCGCGCGGCGAACTCCTCGACCAGCAGCCGGGTCTCCACCACGTCGTGGATCTCCTGCGCGGAGACGGCGAGAACCAGGGCGCCCTTCTTCGGGTAGAGCTTGATGAGCCCCTCCACCTCCAGCTTGAGCAGCGCCTCCCGCACGGGCGTCCGGGAGACGCCCACGGCGTCGGCCAGCTCGCCCTCGGTGAGGAGCGTCCCGCCCTCGTAGCGGCGGTCGAGTACGGCCTGCTTGACGTGTGCGTACACGCGGTCGGCGGCGGGGGGCTGTTTCAGCGGGGCGACTGGCATGCGCACAGCATAGATACAACAGGTATGCGTAGGGGAGCGATGTCCGCATGGCGGGACGTGGCGTGGGCGGATGGGTGACTTTCCGGGCATTCGACCCCGACCCGGCCGTCCGGAATCCCCTCCCGGCTTCTGCCGCACGGGCAGGTCGGATCACCTGGTACCTTGTTATGCATGGAACGCGGTAAAGCAAGTCACCAGACCCCGGGGAAGGTCGAGAGCCAGCTCCGTAAAGGGGTTCTGGAGTACTGCGTTCTCGCGCTGATGCGTGACGGGCCCAAGTACGGGGTCGAACTGCTCAGCGCGTTGCAGGACACCACGGCCCTGACGACCAGCCAGGGCACCGTCTATCCGCTGCTGTCACGGCTGCGGCGGGACGCGCTCGTGGACACCGCCTGGCAGGAGTCGGCCTCCGGCCCGCCCCGGCGGTACTACTCGCTGACCGAGGCCGGACACGCCGCACTCGAAGAGTTCGCCGGGATCTGGCCCGGATTCCGTGACGCCGTCGACCACCTCCTCCAGCCGAACACCAGCCCTCGGCCCCACCCGGGAAAGGCACACCCATGAAGACCGACGACACCCTGGTCCAGGACTACATCGCCGCAGTTGAGCGGGAGACCTCGACCTTGCCGCCGGCCGCACGCCAGGAGCTCATAGCCGACCTGAACGAGCACATCCAGGTCGCGCTCGCCGAACGCCCCGGCAGCACCCGCGAGATCCTGCACGAGATCGGCGACCCCCGCACGATCGCCGCCACCGCCCTCCAGGAACTGGGCCCCACCGCCGGCTCTCAGGGCAGCAGGCCCAGTCGCCGCTGCTCCCCGGCCTGGCTGCCGATCGTGCTCCTGATAGTCGCCAACGTGCTGCCCTACGCCGGAGGCTTCGCGTTCCTCGCCATCCTCGCCTTCGCCGCCGAGATCACCGCCGTCGTCATGGTCATCCGCTCCAGCCACTGGACAACGACCCACAAGCGCAACGGCCTCATCATGACCCCCGTCATCCCCGTGGTCGCCCACCTCATCTGGTACGCCGCCTTCATCGTCCCCGACGGCAAGATCGCCGGATTCGACGTGATCCGCTGGACACTCGTCGTCCTGCTGTTCATCCTCACCCTGATCGGCGCCAACTACCTGTGGCGCACCAAGCGCGCCTGACGCAGGACGGCGGCCCACACCGACGGCGGCCCACACCGGTGGATGACCTTCACTGTGCGACGCCGGGCAACAGCCAGCGCCGCACGGGGACCTGAAGCAGTACGCGTCCCCCGTCCGGGCGGTGGGGAACCGTGACATCCCAGGCGTACTTCGCCGCGAACGCGGCCGTCACCTCTTCGGGGAACCCGTCATGGCGGAGCTGGACATCTCCCTCCGCGACGACGGGGACCCGGCCGTCCTCCAGCGCCAGGGACACCCGGGGGTTCTCCCGGAGAACGCGCACCTTGACCGAAGCGCTGTCCACCCCGATCCACCAGCTGCCCCGGAGGAAGACGAACCACACGGGCGTCACATGGGGTGACCCGTCGGGACGGACACCGCACAGCCAGACGGTGCGCTCGGTGGCCAGACGGTCCAGGACGGCGGGGTCGGCCGGATGCGCGGCAGTGCTCATCCGCCCATCCCAGCCCACACGGCCGCCGCCCCGCTTCGGTCCACAGCCCCTGGCGCCCCGGACTTTCGGCGTACGCCCGGTCATGTCACATCTCGCCGCCCCGCTCCGTCGTACTCATGCAGGCATCGAAAACGACAGAGGAGTCCATCATGGGTGGCCGTATCAACATGTTCGAGAACCCGGTCGCGGGCAAGGTCTGGAAGCACATCATCGCGGCGAACAAGGCCATCGTCGACTCGTCACTGCTTCCTGTCGCGACGCAGGAGCTGGTGAAGATCCGCGCGAGTCAGATCAACGGGTGCGGCGGCTGCCTCGACATGCACACCAAGGACGCAGCCGCGGCCGGTGAGACCGCGGTACGCCTCAACCTGGTCGCCGCGTGGCGCGAGGCCACGGTCTTCACCGAGGCCGAACGCGCGGCGCTGGAGCTGACGGAGCAGGGCACCCGCCTCGCCGACGCGGCCGGCGGTGTCACGGACGAGGCCTGGGCGAACGCCGCCAAGCACTACGACGAGGACCAGCTCGCCGCCCTGGTGTCCCAGATCGCCGTCATCAACGCCTTCAACCGTGGCAACGTCATGATCCAGACACCGGCCGGCAGCTACGAGCCCGGCATGCTCGGATAAAAAGGGAGACCATCCCGGCCGGGCCCCGGAGGCGTTCCTCCGGCCCGGTCGGCTCCCTTCCGTTCGCACCCGCACGCCCGCCCGCGGAGGCGGTACGCACCTGAACGAAGCCGCCGCGGGTACAGCAACTCTCGGATGGCCCTTCTGGGGTCACGTCCCAGAACATCGGCCTACAGCGGGCTCGTCCTGCTGGTCAACCCGTTGATGGCTGCCCGAGGATCTCCGCCCCGGGCCGCTGCGGGTCGTAGGGAGCCCAGCCCGGGTTCCCGGTGCCGGCGAACGCCACCCACGCGCCGTGTACTTGGGCCGCGAGTCCTGCTGGAGCGGGGTCGGGGCCGAGCAAGCTGGTGTCCCCGTGCAGCCAGGGCTTGTCCGCCATGTCGAACACGAAGGGCAGTTCGACGGTGTGGGCAGCGCCGAGCCGACCGCCCAGAGCCGTCGAGCGATACCCGAACGAGTAGAGGTGCGTGCGGCCGCCCGAGATCCGCGCGTGGGCCCGTGCCATGCGCGTCGTACCGTCCGCGAACAGGGCCTGCCCGAGCACGGCGGAGCGCAGCTCGCCCGGTGTCGCGCCCGGCCGTGCCGTGCGGTGCGCGGCGAGGGCGCTTTCCGGATCTGCATGGACCCGGGTCGTGACGGTCAGCACATCGGCTTCCGTGGTGGACTCCAGATCACCCTGCGGTACGAGGTACAGGTGCCCCTCTTCGGTGTTGGTGCCGATGAGCAGGTCGACGTCGGCGGCCGGGCCGTCGGCGAGACCGTCGGCGGGCTGGACCGGAAGGACCAGGCTGAACGGGCTGAGCCCGGCCAGCGGGTCCCGGGCAGTGCTGGTGCAGAGGTCGAGACCGGCCAGTGCGGGCAGGATCGCCAGGAAGCGCTCGTCCGGGATCGGGGCGAACGCCTCGGCGGTCGGTTCGACGCCCAGCGCGGCGGCCGCCGCGGAGGTGACCCGCTGCGCCTGCTCCGGGGTGAACGCGCCGGTGCCGCTGCCGCTTTGGACGATCGCCCGGCGGAACAGACCCTTGGCCTCCGGTGTCGCGAGCAGCGCGCCGGTGAGCGTGGCGCCCGCGGACTGGCCGAAGAGCGTGACGTTGCCGGGGTCGCCGCCGAATGCCGCGACGGTGTCCTGTACCCAGCTGAGGGCGGCGAGCACGTCCAGCAGTCCGCGGTTGGCCGGAGCGCCCGCCAGATCGAGGAACCCGGGGATGCCGAGGCGGTAGTTCACCGTCACGAGCACGACGTCGTCGCGGGCGAACGCGCTGCCGTCGTAGAGCGCGGCGCGGCTCGATCCGGTGACGAACCCGCCGCCGTGCACGAAGACCATGACGGGGCGTCCGCCGTCGTCGGCGGCAGGCGTGTGGACATCGACGGTCAGGTACTCCTCGCCGGGCACCCAGCCCGGCCCGAAGTAGGGGGCCATGTCGAGCCGGCCGAAGTCGCGGGCCGGCTGGGGAGCCGTGGGTCCGGGCTGTGTGCCGTCGCGGACACCGGACCAGCCCGGGTGCGGTGCGGGTGGCGCGAAACGGCCGGCGCCGGCCGGCGCCGCCGCGTAGGGGATGGCGCGGTAGCGCTCGCCGGATCCGTCACGGACGCCGCGCACGGCGCCCGCGGGGGTTTCGACTACCGGATCTTCCTGTCGGGGCACGGGAGACTCTTCCTGTGTGGAGCGGGCATCGGGAGATGCGGCTCTTCCTGTGTGGAGGGGCGTCAGGCGAGGCGGGAGAGGGGCGCCCACTCCTTGATCGCGAACTTCGACCCGGTGCGGGTGACCTCCGCGGCACCTCGGCCGCCGAAGTGCGCCGGGAACACCAGCGCGTTGTTCTCGGCGGCGCGGCCGAGCAGCTTGCGCCGGGTGGCGCGGGATTCCAGCGGGTCCTCGCAGAAGCAGGAGTTGGTCTCGGGCTCGGCGATCTGCAGCGCGGTGTGCACCAGGTCCCCGACGAACAACGCCCGGTCGCCGCCGGATTCCAGGGTGAGCACGGACGAGCCGGGGGTGTGCCCGGGAGCAAGTTCGAGACGAAGGTTCTTGTCGATCCGGTACGTGTCCTCCCACAGGTGGGTGAGTCCCGCCTGGTGGACCGGCGTGACGCTGTCCTCGAAGACGTTCTGGTTCCCGCGGCCCAGTACGGACTTGTTCTCGTTGGCCGGGTCCCAGAAGTCGAAGTCCCGCCGGTTCATCAGGTACGTGGCGTTGGGGAAGGTCGGGACCCAGTCCCGGCCTTCGAGGCGGGTGTTCCAGCCGACATGATCGATGTGCAGATGGGTGTTGACCACGATGTCGATGTCCTCGGGCCGCACCCCGGCGGCGGCGAGGTTGTCGAGGTAGTTGGTGTCCAGGCGGCTCCACACCGGTGCGTAGGGCCGCTCCTTGTGGTTGCCCACGCCGGTGTCGATGAGGATGGTGCGTCCCTCGCTGCGCAGCAGCCAGGACTGGAGCGCCGAATGGCACTCGTCCGTCTCCGGGTTCCAGAAGTCGGGCGCCAGCCAGGCGCGGTGCTCGTCCCACGAGCCGTTCTGGCTGTCCGGAAAGAACTGGGCCGGGGGCATCCCGACCGAGCCGTAGAACTCTTTGATGCGGGTGACGGTGACGTCGCCAAGGGTGAGCTGATCCGGGTTCTGATCCGGGTTCTGATCCATGTGTCCGCTCCTCGGGTCCGGGGTGTGTGGCCGAATGAGACCAAGCCTGGGCAGGCGGACGGGTACGCACCACTCCCGGGTTGTCCTACCCCTGGCAGGGTGTGGCTGGGATCCGGTCGCGCACCGAATACTGGGGTGATGACCGAACCCGGACCGCTCGGCACCTTCCTCCAAGCCCGACGCGCGCGGCTGCGCCCCGCGGACGTCGGCCTGCGCGACCTCGGGCCCCGCAGGCGGGTGGCCGGGCTCCGCCGCGAGGAAGTGGCCCAGCTGGCGGGCGTCAGCGTCTCGTACTACGCACGGCTCGAACAGGGCCTGTCCCGCGGGGCGTCGGCCGAGGTGCTCGGCGCGATCGCCCGCGCTCTCCAGCTCGACGCCCCGGAGCGCGAGCACCTCGACCGGCTCGCCGGCGCCGCCCGTCACACGCCCCGGCTGCGCCGTCCGCGCCCCGAGAAGCTCGCCGACGAAACCCGCGACCTCCTCCGCGCCGTCGACGGCGTCCCGGCGATAGTGCTCGGCCGCCGTACGGACGTACTGGCCTGGAACGCCCTCGGGCACGCTCTGCTCGCGGGCCACCTGGACCTGCTCGGCCCGGACGACCCGGCGCGACGCCCGAACATGACCCGGATCCTGTTCCTGGACCCGCACTGCCGGGAGCTGTACACGAACTGGACGCGCAAGGCCCGCGCCGTGGTCGGCAATCTGCGCATCGCCGTCGGCAGGCACCCGGACGACCCGCTGCTCGCCGAACTGATCGGTGAACTGACGATGAAGAGCCCGGAGTTCGTCGCGCTGTGGGCGGACCACCGCGTGGAGCCGTGCGACGCCGCCTCCTACGATCTGCACCACCCCGTCGTCGGCAGCGTGACGGTGACCCAGCAGACCCTGTCCGTCGCCCGCTCACCGGACCAGGCGCTCATCGTGTGCACCACCCCCGCCGGTTCCTCTTCCGAAGAGGCCCTCGCGCTCCTCCGGCAGGTGACCGACGACCGGACGCCGCACGCGAACAGCGCCGGCGTTTCCAAGGAGCCAACTCGACAGTTCTGAGGCGGTTCCGGCCGACCGCCTGTGGTGGCCGACCGCCCGTGGTCCACGAAGCGCGCTGGAACCAGGCCGGTTCACGGATCGCCCCTCACGCGCGCCCCAGGACACGCCCTCCTTCGTCAATTGTCAGAGGCGTGTCACAGAGCTTGTCGAACCTTGGGGCGGCAGTTGCTGGTGTGATCGAATGCAAATGCTCCGGGAAATCCCGGAGCGCACCGGTGCTTTGTGCGGTCGGGACACCTGGCCGCACCGGGTGCGAGGCGTATCCCGCACGTCAGCACTTCCCGGGGCCATGCCATGGCGACTCGGATCCGTACGGCGAATTCGTGATGACCCGCACCCGACCCCACCCAGCGGCCGTGCGCCTTCTGGCGTATGTGCCCTCAGGCGAAAGGGAGCGAACAATGCAGAAGACCTTGAAGAAGGCCGTAGTTGTCGGCGCCAGCATTCTGGCGTTCTCCGGCGTCGCTGCCGGCGTGGCTCAGGCGACGCCGCGGCAGGGCGCGGACATCAAGGGGAACGGAACCATTCAGGACTGCACCGACTGGGGCAACGCTCTGCAGAAGGATGGCACGATCGTGGGCTTCGCCTGTATGGAGGACCAGGACGGCAATACCTACGAGCTGACGCCGTACTACGCCAACTGATCCCCCAAGAGGGCTGACGGCCCTGCCGGCTTCCCCGACGGAGCGCGCACGCCGGGGAAGCTGTCGGCCGCCCCGCCGCACCAGGTCGCCTACGGCTCGCCCGTCACGCCTGACCGGAAGGCGGCCCAGGCGGCGGGCGAGACCTGGACGACGGGGCCTGCGGTGTCTTTGGAGTCGCGTACAGCCACGGTGCCGGTTACGTTCAGCGCGACCTCGACGCACTCTTGCCCAGCGTTGCCCCCGCTGAAGCTGGACTTGACGAACTCGAACGGGGTCACGCGCTACAGCTCCTTGAGAATGCTCTCTACCAGCCTGACCGAAGTGCGCTGAGCCAGCCCCAACCGGGTGATCCGCTCGAACAGTTGGCCGTGAAGCGCGGCATCAGTATCGCCCTCCAACCACAGAGTGGTCGACGTGGTGTCCATGTGCACCACGTCGAGCGCACCCGGTTCGGCGAACGAAACAATCGTGAAGGCGCTGGTCATCCCCGGATGAGCACCAGCGAGGTACGGCACCACCTGCAACTTCACGTGCGGCTGTCGTGTCATGTCCAGCAAATGGCCAAGCTGCTCGCGCATGACCTCCCGGCCGCCGACGAGCTGCCGCAAACAGCCCTCGCTGACGACCGCCCACAGTTCCAGCGGGTGCTCTCCTACGAGCCGCGCCTTGCGCGCCATGCGGGACTCGACGAACGGGTCGATCTCATCGAGGTCGGACCAGGAGCCGTTGCCCACCGCGAGGGCGCGTGCGTAGTCGGCAGTCTGGAGCAGACCTGGGACCACGGCCAGTTGCCAAGTGCGTACGAGGGTCGCGATGTCCTCCAGCGCCACGTACTCGCCCATCGCCTGGAGCTGCGGATACTGGTTCCACCACCCATGCGCCTTGCGCCGTTCCCGGTCCGTCTTGGCAAGGGCCAGCAGCCGGCTGAGAGCCTCCGGGTCGTCATTGCCGTACAGATGACACAAAGCGCGGACATCCGGATCACGCACCGGCACAAGTCCGCGCTCTATCTTCGCGACCTTGGCAACGGATGCCGTCAGCGCGTCAGCCGCGTGCGACTGGCGCAGGTCACTCGCCTCGCGCATTCGTAGCAGCTCGCCCCCGAGGCGTCGTCCCAGGACGGTGGAGACCGTCCTGCCTCGGTCAGGACTCGTACCGGCCATGTGCCGTCCCTTCCCCGCGATTCGCTTCAGTTTGCTGTCGCCCCAGGCGCAGCACAACAAGGACAGAGAACTTTCTGCCCGAACAACTTGCTGCCCTGCAAGTCGCACCGCTACGGTCAGTACTCAACCGCTCGCACAGCGGCGCCAGTTGGCGGAAGTGCACCGCTCCGGCCTGCCCGGCCGGCGCGGCGATGCCACCGCCGCACTCGCATGAGGAGGCACGTGTCATGACCGTCCGGCACGACAAGGTCAGCTACCCCCCGTACCCGCGCAGCGTCCCCCTGGCCCGCAGACGCGTCGCCTCGCTCGTCGCCGACTGGGGACACCCCGAACTCGCCGGTGACGCCGCGCTCGTGGCCGGTGAACTCTGCGGGAACGCCGTGCTGCACGGGTGTCTGCGGGACCGGCTCTTCCGGGTCGACGTCACGCTCGGGGGGAACACTCTCCGGATCGCGGTGACGGACCCTCGCGGGGAACGGCTGCCAGTGCCACGGGTCGCCGACCCCGACGACCAGTTCGGGCGCGGGCTGCTCATCGTCGATACGGTCGCGGCCCGCTGGGACGTACAGACCCTGACCGTGGGCAAGGCCGTCTGGGCCGAACTGGACGTGCAGCCCGTAGCGTTGATCTGCCCGTAGCGCCTCTCACACGGTCGGGACAGCGGACCACACTTCACCGAGGGCGTGCCGGGCGATGTCGCCGAACTCACCGGTCTTGCCCGGGTCGCTCCACCGCTCGTAGGCCATCTTCATGGCGAGCTCTTGGCGAGTCCGGCGCGCTTCGCGATGTCGAGCACGGTCGTGTTCCCGTACCCGCGCTCCGCGAACAGTTCGAGAGCGGCGTCAGCGAGTCGTTGCGATGCGCTCTCGGTGGCGGGGATGACCGCCTCGGCGGCGCTCGCAGCGGCCGATGTGAAGGCTGACGACACCGTCTTGATCGGGGGCGCCGCCGGTGGTGTCGGCGTGCTCGCCGTCCAGCTCGCCGGGCTCAAGGGTGCCCGGGACCAGGAGGCCACAGCCGACGTCGCGGCACAGCGCGGCCCCCGGACGCACCGCGCGTCCGGGGGCCGTTCAGCTGCTCGGGCCACTGCGCCCGGCTACGCCCAGGTGATCAGCCGCTTCGGCTGCTCCAGGATCGCCGCGACATCCGCGAGCACCTTCGAGCCGAGTTCACCGTCGACCAGACGGTGGTCGAAGGAGAGCGCCAGCGTGGTGACCTGACGGGGCTTCACCTTGCCCTTGTGAACCCACGGCTGGAGCTTGATCGCGCCGACCGCGAGGATCGCGGACTCGCCCGGGTTGATGATCGGCGTACCGGTGTCGACGCCGAAGACGCCGACGTTGGTGATGGTCACCGTCCCGCCCTGCATCGCCGCCGGGGACGTCTTGCCCTCGCGGGCCGTGGCGACCAGTTCGCCCAGCGCACCGGCCAGTTCGGGCAGCGTCTTGGCGTGCGCGTCCTTGATGTTCGGGACGAGCAGGCCGCGCGGGGTCGCCGCCGCGATGCCCAGGTTGACGTAGTGCTTCTGGACGATCTCCTGGTTGTCTTCGTCCCAGGCGGAGTTGACCTCCGGGTTCCGCTTGATCGCGACCAGCAGCGCCTTGGCGATCAGGAGCAGCGGGTTGGCCCGCAGCCCCTCGAAGGCCTTGTCGGTCTTCAGTTCGGCGACGAGCTTCATCGTGCGGGTGACGTCGACCGTGACGAACTCGGTGACGTGCGGCGCGGTGAAGGCGCTGCCGACCATCGCCTGCGCGGTGGCCTTCCGTACGCCCTTGACGGGGATACGGGTCTCCCGGGCATCGGACGGGACGGACGGGGCAGGGGCCGCGACGGCCGCCTGCTCCGGGGCCGCGGCCTGCGCCGGTTCCTGCGCCGCCGGGGCCACGGCCGCGTGGACGTCCTCGCGGGTGATGATCCCGTCCGGGCCCGAAGGCGTGACCGTGGTCAGGTCGATGCCGAGGTCCTTGGCCAGCTTGCGGACCGGCGGCTTGGCCAGCGGGCGGGACACGGTGTGGCCGTTGACCGGCGCCGCGACCGGCGCAGCGGCGACCGGTGCGGCGGCGGGCGGAGCGTAGTACGTGCCCTCCGGCGCGGCCTCCGGCTCCGGCGCCGCGCTCTTGCGCGCCCGGCGCTTGGTCGACGCCTCCGAGACCCCGTACCCGACCAGGACCGGCTGGCGGGCGGCGGGCTGCGCCTCCTGCCCGGAATCCTGCCCTGCCTCCTGTGCGGCGTCCTGTTCGGCGGGCTGCTCGATCTGCTGCGGGACGGCGGCCGGCTCCTGCTCCGAACCCGGTGCCCCCACCGTGATGATCACCTGGCCGACATCGACCGTGGTGCCCTCCGGAAAGCGCAGCTCGCGCACCACACCGTCGAACGGAATGGGCAGCTCCACGGCCGCCTTCGCCGTCTCGACCTCGCACACGACCTGGCCGTCGGTGACCGTGTCACCGGGCGCGACGTACCACTTGAGGATCTCCGCCTCGGTGAGTCCCTCGCCCACGTCGGGCATCTTGAACTCCCGGACCGGGATCGCGATATCAGTCATGGTCACGGCGCTCCTCAGTACGCAAGCGAGCGGTCGACGGCGTCGAGCACCCTGTCCAGGCCCGGCAGGTACTCGTCCTCCAGGCGCGCCGGCGGGTACGGCACGTGGTACCCGCCGACCCGCAGCACCGGTGCCTCCAGGTGATAGAAGCACCGCTCGGTGATCCGGGCGGCGATCTCCGCGCCCGTACCGAGGAAGACCGGGGCCTCGTGCACCACGACCAGCCTGCGCGTCTTCTCCACCGAGGTCTGCACGCTGTCGAAGTCGATCGGGGACATCGACCGCAGGTCCACGACCTCGACGGACTTGCCCTCCTCGGCCGCCGCTGCCGCAGCCTCCAGGCAGACCTTCACCATCGGGCCGTACGCGGCCAGCGTCAGGTCGGTGCCCTCACGGGCCACTCGCGCCTTGTGCAGCGGGTGCGGGATCGCGTCGGTGTCGACCTCCCCCTTGTCCCAGTATCGCCGCTTCGGCTCGAAGAAGATGACGGGGTCGTCGCTCTGGATGGCCTGCTGCATCATCCAGTACGCGTCCGACGCGTTGGACGGCGAGACGACCTTCAGGCCCGCCACGTGCGCGAAGAGCGCCTCGGGCGACTCGCTGTGGTGCTCGACCGCGCCGATGCCGCCGCCGTACGGGATACGGACGACGACCGGCAGTTTGATCTTGCCGAGCGCACGCGCGTACATCTTCGCCAGCTGCGTGACGATCTGGTCGTACGCGGGGAAGACGAAGCCGTCGAACTGGATCTCCACGACCGGCCGGTAGCCGCGCAGGGCCAGCCCGATCGCGGTGCCGACGATGCCGGACTCGGCGAGCGGGGTGTCGATCACCCGGTCCTCGCCGAAGTCCTTGTGCAGCCCGTCCGTGACCCGGAAGACGCCGCCGAGCTTGCCGACGTCCTCTCCCATGATGAGGACCTTGGGGTCGGTGTCGAGCGCCGTGCGCAGCGACTCGTTGAGCGCCTTCGCGATGCTCATGTTCTTTCCGGCCATGATCAGTTGCCCTCCTCGGCGGAGTCCGCGAAGGACGCCTGGTAGGCGGCGAACTGCGCGCGCTCCTCGTCGACGAGCGCGTGGCCGTCGGCGTGGGTGTTCTCGAACATGGCCATCGGGTCCGGGTCGGGCATCGCCCGTACAGCCTCCCGCACCCGCTTGCCGAGCGTCTCGCTCTCGCTCTCCAGGCCGGTGAAGAACGCCTCGTCGGCGAACTTCTGCTTCTCCAGGTACGTCTTCAGCCGCTGGATCGGGTCCTTGGCCTCCCACGCCTGCCGCTCGTCGTCCGTGCGGTACTTGGTGGGGTCGTCGGACGTGGTGTGGGCGCCCATCCGGTAGGTGTACGCCTCGACCAGCGTGGGGCCCTCGCCCCGGCGGGCGCGCTCCAGAGCCGACTTGGTGACGGCCAGACAGGCCAGTACGTCGTTGCCGTCGACCCGGACGCCGGGGAAGCCGAAGCCCTGGGCGCGCTGGTAGAGCGGCACCCGCATCTGCTTCTCGGTGGGCTCGGAGATCGCCCACTGGTTGTTCTGGCAGAAGAAGACCACCGGGGCGTTGTAGACCGCCGAGAAGGTGAACGCCTCGGCCACGTCGCCCTGGCTGGACGCGCCGTCGCCGAAGTAGGCGACGACCGCGGAGTCCGCGCCGTCCTTGACGATCCCCATCGCGTACCCGGTCGCGTGCAGCGTCTGCGAGCCGATGACGATGGTGTACAGGTGGAAGTTGTTGCTGTTGGGGTCCCAGCCGCCGTGGTTCACACCGCGGAACATGCCCAGCAGATTGGTCGGGTCGACGCCGCGGCACCAGGCCACGCCGTGCTCCCGGTAGGTCGGGAAGACGTAGTCGTCGTCCCGCAGGGCCCGGCCCGATCCGATCTGGGCGGCCTCCTGGCCGAGCAGCGAGGCCCACAGGCCCAGCTCGCCCTGGCGCTGGAGTGCGGTGGCCTCGGCGTCGAAACGGCGGGTCAGGACCATGTCCCGGTACAGACCGCGCAGCTCTTCGGGTGTGAGATCCACTTCGTACTCGGGGTGCTCGATGCGCTCGCCATCGGGCGTCAGCAGCTGTACGAGCTGCGGCTCGTCGGGCGCCTTCGGCGTCCGTGCGGCGCCGGCTCGCTTGCTGCTGCGTCGCGGCTTGCGCGTCGCGGCAGTGCTCTCCACGGTCACGTGCGTGCTCCTCCGTCGGTCCGGCCCCCGGGGTTGCCGGTAAGGCCAGTGCGGCTCGCCCGAATCCGGATCCCCCGCACGGGGTGGGTGCGATGCGAACCGGGAACAGGCGTGACAGGTGCCCCGGCGAGCACCCTCTCAAAGGCACGTTACCCAGTGCGTCGCAGAACTGCGAAACCCCATTTGACCTGCGATTTTGCTTGGATTTCCAAGTAAATCGAGAAATGGGCGAACAATCACTGGTCACAGCCTTGCAGGCCGCCGGAACAGGGGCACGTTATACCGGGCACCCCGGGCACGGGAAGAGTTCATGTGTGAAACTGATTCCGTGCCCGAAGATGGAAAAATCAGCGTTTTTCTCCTTGACGACCATGAAGTCGTACGACGCGGAGTTCATGAACTTCTGGCGATGGAGGACGACATCGAGATCGTCGGCGAGGCGGGTACCGCCGCCGACGCCCTCGCCAGGATCCCGGCCACCCGGCCCGACGTCGCGGTCCTGGACGTCCGGCTGCCGGACGGCAGCGGGGTCGAGGTCTGCCGGGAGATCCGCTCGGCCGACGAGAACATCAAGTGCCTCATGCTCACCTCGTTCTCCGACGATGAGGCGCTCTTCGACGCGATCATGGCGGGCGCCTCCGGCTATGTGCTGAAGGCGATCCGCGGCAATGAGCTGCTGTCGGCCGTACGGGATGTCGCGGCCGGCAAATCACTGCTCGACCCGGCGGCCACGGCGCGCGTTCTGGAGCGGCTGCGCGACGGTGGCACCAGCAAAGGCGATGCCCGCCTCGCGAGTCTCACCGATCAGGAACGGAAGATTCTCGACCTGATCGGCGAGGGTCTGACCAACCGCGTCATCGGCGAACGGCTGCATCTGGCCGAGAAAACGATCAAGAACTATGTCTCCAGCCTGCTCGCCAAACTGGGCATGGAGAGGCGCTCGCAGGCGGCCGCGTACGTGGCCCGGATCCAGGCCGGACAGGAGCGGAGCGAGAACTGATCCGGGGCGCGCGACGGCCCGGGACCAGTGCCCGCCGGTCCGGTCCGCCGTTCGCCGGTCCGGTCCGCCGGTCGCCGCTCCGGTCCGTCGGTCCGGCCCCTCGGCACCCCGGAAGTCCGGTCCGATTGGCCGGTCCGGAATGGTTTGAAATAGCTTCGAATGGGTTTGTTCGGCCTTATTCGGGACCTACGTCCTCAATGATCGGGCAGCTGTCCCCTTACCGGCACGGCGCCCGGCGCGGACAGTGGAAGCCATGCCCATCGAGGAACAGCGCGCCATCGCCCTGCTCAGCGGAGTGCCGTACGGCCGAGTCGCCGCCAGTATGCGCGCGCTCCCCTTCCTGGCCATCGCCCGGCACATCGTCTCGGACGGCTGCGTCATCCTGCGGATGCACGCGGGCCACGGGCACCACGAAGCCTGCGCGGGCAGCGTCGTCGCCTACGCGGCGGACAACCTGGCCTCCGGGGACGAACACTTCTGGTCGGTCCAGTTCACCGGGACCGCCGAGCTGACCGTCCCGGCCCCCGAAGAGGTCGCACAGTTCGAAACGGCGCCGGCCCAGGTGAACGGCGAACCGTACGAAGCGGTCTATCTGCGCATCAGGCCGCAATTCGCCACGCTGGACCGGATGGAGTACACCGCTCCGGAATCAGCCGGTGCCTCCCGGTGATCTAACATCTGGCGAGTGCCGCGCTCATATGCAACACCGCCTGTCGGGGAGCTGCTGCGCCGCTACCGGTCCACCGGTGCCGCGCTCTCCTGCGAGCCCGTCGCCCAGGGGCTGCTCAACCGCGGCTACCGGCTCGCCACCACCCACGGCGACTACTTCCTCAAACACCACCTCGACGGCGACCCTGCCTCGATCAGCCGCCAGCACCGCGCCACCCAGCGCCTCCAGGTGCTCGGGGTCCCGGTCGCGCCGCCGCTGGCCGACACGGACGGCGACACCGTCACGGTGATCGGCGGCCGCTGCTACGCGCTGCACCCCTGGATCGACGGCCGGCACCGGGAGGGCGCCCAGCTCAGCACGGCGTGCTCGCGGCGGCTCGGCGCGCTGCTCGGGCTCGTCCACACCGGTCTGGAGCGGGTGATGGAGGCCGAGTCGGCGCCGCCCGAGCACGAGAGCGCCGACCCCGCCGACACCTTCGCGGTCATCGAGGAACTGCTCTCCAGGCTGGCCTGCCGGCAGTCCGGCCGCGACACCTTCGACGAGCTCGCCGAACACCGGCTGCGCGAGCGCCGCCGCCTTCTGGAGCGCCATGCGCACCGGCGCCCGCCGCCGGGCACGGCGGGCGGCTGGGTGCACGGCGACTTCCATCCGCTGAACCTGCTGTACCGGGGCGCCGAGCCGGCCGCGATCATCGACTGGGACCGGCTGGGCGTGAAGCCGCGCGCCGAGGAGGCGGTCAGGGCCGCGGTGATCTTCTTCGTGCAGCCCACGGGCGAGCTGGAGCTGGCGAAGGTACGGGCCTACGCGCGCGCCTACCGGCGGGCCGCTTCGGCGGGGCCGGCGGAGCTGGCCGCCGCGGTCCACCGGGTGTGGTGGGAGCGGCTCAACGACTTCTGGACGCTGCGCTGGCGCTACCAGCTGCACGACCGCAGGGCCGACCCGCTGTTTCCCGCGGCGTCGGCCCTGGTGGTGTGGTGGACCCGTGAGTACGAGGCGGTCTGCGAGGCGTTCTCGGGGTGAGACGCCGGGGCGGGGGCTCCTGAACTCCCGGCCGCACGCACCCTTTTCCGGGGCTCAGCCGCCCGCCGCGGCCTTTCCTCCGGCTGTCAGCCGCCCGTCGCGCCCGCAGCCGCGTCGCCCGCGGTGGTCCCCGCCGCGGTGCCGGCCGTGCTCGATCCGTCCGTGGTGCTGCCGCCGTCCGGGCTGCCGCCCGCGGTCGTCGAACCGGACGACGTACCGCCGTTGTCGCTGCCGCCGTCCGTCTTGCCACCCGTGGACGAGGAACCGCCGTCCGACGACGTACCGCCGTTGTCGCTGCCGCCGTCCGTCTTGCCACCCGTGGACGAGGAACCGCCGTTCGACGACGTACCGCCACCGCCCGATGTGGACGGGGACGGCGGGGGCGTCGAGGGCGTGTCGTTGCTCGGGGTGTCCGACGGGGTGAACGAAGGCTGCTCGGTGTACTGACCGCCACTGGACGCGCCCGGGTCGGTGCTGGTGTCCGGCGACGAGTCGTCCGTCGGGGTGTCGCTCGGCCTGTCGCTCTTCGAGTGGGCGGGCGCGGGCGAGTGGTCGGTGGACGTACCGCCGGAGTTACCGCTGCCCGGCAAGCCGTTCGCCAGGACGAAGCCCGCGCCGATGGCGACCACCGCGAGCACGGCGACCACCCACATCCAGCCACGGCCGCCACGGCTCCGGCCTCCGCCGTCGTACGAACCGTCGTCCGGGTTCATCGGCGGCAGGATCGGGCCCTGCGAGGTGTCACCGTGCTGCGGGTGGCCGAGCGCCGTGGTTGCCGCTGTGCCCATCGCGGGGGTGGAGCCGCCCTCGTGCATCACGACCGGGCCGGTGTTCCACGTACCCGTGTGACCACCCTGCTGCTGGAGCATCTGCAGCGAGTAGGCGACCAGCCCCCGCATCTCCTCGGCGCTCTGGAACCGGTCGTCCGGGTCCTTCGCCAGGGAACGCATCACGAGCCCGTCGAGCTCCGGCGGCACCGCTTCCGACACCTGCGACGGCGGGATCGGCATGTCCTGGACATGCTGGTAGACCACCGAGAGCGGGGTCTCCCCGGTGAACGGGGGCCGCATCGCGAGCAGTTCGTACAGCAGGCAGCCGGTCGCGTACAGGTCGGAGCGGTGGTCGACGGCCTTGCCGAGCGCCTGCTCCGGGGAGAGGTACTGGGGCGTGCCCATGACCATGCCGGTCTGGGTCATCGTCGACTGCGCGCCGTGCAGGGCGCGGGCGATCCCGAAGTCCATCACCTTGACCGCGCCGCCGTCCGTGATGATCACGTTGGCCGGCTTGATGTCACGGTGCACGATGCCGTGCTGGTGCGAGTAGGCGAGCGCCTCCAGCACACCGGAGACGATGATCAGCGCCTGCTCGGGCGGCGGGGCCTCGGCGTTGATCAGCAGATCGCGGATGGTGCGGCCCTCGACCAGCTCCATCACGATGTAGGGGACGGTGTTGCCGCCCCAGTAGTCCTCGCCCGAGTCGTACACGGCGACCACGGCGTGGTGGTTCAGGCCCGCGACCGACTGTGCCTCGCGGGTGAACCGGGCCTTGGAGACCGGGTCCTCGGCGAGGTCGGACCTGAGCAGCTTGACGGCGACGGTGCGGCCGAGCCGCACGTCCTCGGCGGCGAACACCTCGGCCATGCCGCCACGGCCGAGGCGGTGGGTCAGCCGGTAGCGGCCGTCGCCGACGAGTCCGCCGACGCCCCACGACTCCGGCACGTCCGACACCCCGCCGCCGCCTGCCTCGGATTCGGGTGCCATCAGTCCTCGCCGTCGTGTAGGTCCGCGTCAGCGGTGGTACGCGGGTGATGCTCGGTGGTCCTCGCGGCCCAGTGCCACGCCACGCTACAGGCTCAGGGAGAGGGCCCGGTCCGGCAATGACCGGCTATCAAACCCGGAATCGCGTCGCCCATGCAAATCCTGCGTCCTTCCTGTAACGCTTACGAGACGCTTGGTACGCGTACGGTCACGGAACGGGCCCCCTGGCTTGACGTGTCAGTGGCCTCGGGCAGACTTTGCCCCGTGGGGGCCGGGGTCACAGCAGACCGGCGCCACATCAGTACGCAGAGCGCCATATCAGTGCGCCATAGGGGGAGCCACGCCATGAGCCAGGACGGCGCGCAGGGGCGCTACGCGGGAGACTCGGTCGCCGGGGGGCGCTATCAGCTCCGTGACCTGCTCGGCGAGGGTGGTATGGCGTCGGTGTACCTGGCGTACGACCAGGCGCTGGACCGGCAGGTCGCCATCAAGACGCTCCACACGGAGCTGGGGCGCGAACAGTCGTTCCGCGAGCGGTTCCGGCGCGAGGCACAGGCGGTCGCCAAGCTGTCGCACACCAACATCGTCTCGGTCTTCGACACCGGCGAGGACACCCTCGGCGACGCGCTGATGCCGTACATCGTCATGGAGTACGTGGAGGGGCAGCCGCTCGGCTCCGTACTCCAGGCGGACATCGCGCAGTACGGCGCGATGCCGGCCGACAAGGCGCTGAAGATCACCGCCGATGTGCTGGCCGCGCTGGACACCAGCCATGAAATGGGCCTGGTCCACCGGGACATCAAGCCCGGCAACGTGATGATGACCAAGCGCAACATCGTGAAGGTCATGGACTTCGGCATCGCCCGCGCCATGCAGTCGGGCGTCACGTCGATGACGCAGACCGGCATGGTCGTGGGCACTCCGCAGTACCTCTCGCCCGAGCAGGCGCTGGGCCGCGGGGTGGACGCGCGCTCCGACCTCTACTCGGTCGGCATCATGCTGTTCCAGCTGCTGACGGGCCGGCTGCCGTTCGACGCGGACTCGCCGCTCGCGATCGCGTACGCCCATGTACAGGAGGAGCCGGTCGCTCCTTCCTCGATCAACCGCTCCATCACACCGGCCGTCGACGCGCTGGTCGCCCGCGCGCTGAAGAAGAACCCGAACGAGCGGTTCCCGTCGGCCGAGTCCATGCGCGACGAGTGCCTGCGGGTCATGGCGTCGGGGCACACCGGCGGCGCCCCGATGGTCGTCGGGGGCGCGGCGCCGAACAGCGGCGCGGGCGTCGGCTCGGCGGTCTTCCCGCCGGTGGACTCCTCGATGCCGCAGAGCGGCCAGGTCCAGACGCCCTACCAGCCGGGCCCGTACGGCACGCCGGCCCCGGGGCCGGCGTACGGCTACCCGCAGCAGGGCGGCTACCAGACCCCGCCGCCGCAGAACGGGTACCAGACGCCCGCCGCCCAGCCGTACGCCGCGCAGCAGTACGGGGCGCAGACCCCGCCGCCGTACGGTGTCCAGCCCGCCGCTCCGTCCTCCCCGGCCCCGCAGGGCGGCTCCGGCGGGCGGCGGACGCCGATGCTCGTGGGCGCTGTCGTGGTGGTGCTGCTGGCGATCGGCGGGGTGATAGCGGCGCTGCACTTCAGCGGCTCGGGCGACAACACGGCGGGCAGCGCGACGGACTCCAGCACCACGGACTCCACGTCGGTGAAGGCCGGGCACAAGGGGCCCGAGCGGGACCGGACGATGGAGACCACGGAGTGCTCGGGCGCGCAGCCGGGCGTCACGGACCCGAACAAGATCGAGCTGCCGGACTTCACCTACAAGGACATCCTGTCGGTGAAGGCGTGCGCCCAGGCGGCCGGCTGGCACATCACGACGAAGAAGGAGCCCAGCGGGCAGTGGGGCCAGGACGTCGTTCTCGACCAGTACCCGCTGGCGAAGACGGACGTCAGCCCCAAGGACCTCACCATCACGCTCGGGATCTCGACGGGCGATCCGAACTGACGCACTTCGCCGGCTGACAGGCCCCTTAGCTGACAGGCCCAGTACACGTATGGCGTGTGCTGGGCCTTTTGCCGCTCCCGGGATGCCGGACTTACGGGGAGATGTGACGCTTAGTCCGTCGTTCTTCTGCTTTCTGCTGCCGGTGGGTCCGGCAGGAATGAGGGGGCATTCAGTGATCGGTCTGGTGGCGCTTGCGGTGATGCTGTCCCCGATTTCGGTGGACACGGAGGCGCCGCCACCGGCAGCCGGCGTCACGGTCACCCAGGGCGCGTCCCCGGGCGCCGCCCCGGGCGATGCGGCGGGCACGGTCACGGACCCACCGGGAACGGCGGCGGGCGTGGACGGCGGAGCCGCCGACGGGAGCACGGCCGGAGTCGCGGGCGACGAGCCTGGTGCGGCGGGCATGGCGGGCATGGCGGATGTAGCGGGTGTTACGGGTGATTCGGCCGGCGCGGCCACGGGGGCCGACGGGGCGCGCGGCGGGCCGGGCACGGCCGGGCAGCCGGACAGCGGGGACGCCGGGGGTGTGACCGCCGGCAGCGTGGGCGGCGGCATCGCGGGAACGGCCCTCGGCGCAGGTGGACCGAAACCGTCCGTTACCGCATCCGGTGCCGCCGCATCCCGCCCCTCATCCGGCAGCAGCTCCTCCGCGCACCCTTCACCGCGCACCTCACTGGCGGGCGACCCGGCGGGTCAAGGCCGTCCGCGGCCGGGCAGGAACTCGGGCGCCTCGCTCTCCCCCTCGGGCGTACCGAGCCTCCCCGCCCACCCGCGCACCTCCGCCCGGGTGATCCGCCCCTCCCTGCCCATGCGGGCGCCCCACCCACCGGCCGCCCGGCACCGGCACTCCTGGGCGCCGCGCAACGACGAGGGCACCGGGCGGGCGACGGAGCCCGCTCCGGACACCCCGGCGCCCAGGGGCAGGGACATGGAAGCGGCAGGCAGGCACTCCACGCAGCAGACCGCTTCGCGCGCAGCCGACCTTCCGCTGCAAGTGGGGGCGATGGGCGCCGGACTTGCCCTGATCGGTCTCGGTCTGGGCTTCCTGGGGCTGCGGCTGCGCCGGACGCAGTAGCTTGCGCTGGGGAACATACTCGGTATACATACTGAGTATGTCGATCCGCCACGGGCTACTGGCCCTCCTGGAACACGGCCCCCGCTACGGCTCTCAACTCCGTACCGATTTCGAGTCCCGGACCGGTGCCACCTGGCCGCTCAACGTCGGGCAGGTCTACACGACGCTCGCCCGCCTGGAGCGCGACGGCCTGGTGGCGCAGGACTCCGAGGACGGCGCGGGCCACGCGCTGTACGCCATCACCGACGAGGGCCGCGAGGAACTCCGCAGCTGGTACGGGGCCCCGGTCGACCGCACCAGCCCGGCCCGCGACGAGCTGGCCATCAAGCTGGCGATGGCCGTCGGAGCGCCCGGCGTGGACATCCGCGCGGTGATCCAGGCGCAGCGCCACCACACGGTGAAGGCGATGCAGGACTACACACGGCTGAAGGCACAGGCCCTGGACACCGCCCCGGCCAACCGCGACGAGGTCGCCTGGCTGCTCGTACTGGAACAGCTGATCTTCCAGGCGGAGGCCGAGGCCCGCTGGCTCGACCACTGCGAATCCCGCCTGGTCCGCCTGGCGGCCGCGGCCCGGACGGACCCCGCTCCGGCCGCAGCGGGAAAACCCCGCACGAAGACCCGCCGCTGAACCGTCACTCTCACCGCACCGCCGCTGACGGCCCGTTCGGGCATCCGTCCCGTCCGTTCGGGAACGCGGCAAGCCCGTTCGGGCACCCGCCGAGTCCGTCCGGGAACGCCACAGGCCCGTTCGGGCACCGGACGGGCCCCAACCGGGCACCGCACCGAGCACAACCGGGCACCCGCCCGGCCCGTACAGCCACTTGCCCGCCCGGTCCGGACAACTGCCCGGCCTCCACCGCCACTTGACCACCGGCGGCGGGCCGGGCCGCAGCCGGACACCCAGCCGACCGATCACCCGTACCCAGGGGGACCCATGCCCGCGCAGTCCACCGCACCACCCGTACTGGAACTCAGGAGCCTCACCCGTACCCACGGCACCGGAATCGCCGAGGTGCACGCCCTCCGCGGTGTGAACCTCACCGTCCGGGCCGGTGAACTGGTCGCCGTCATGGGCCCGTCGGGCTCCGGCAAGTCCACCCTGCTCACCCTGGCCGGCGGCCTGGACACCGCGAGCACCGGGCAGGTGATCATCGAGGGTCAGGACATCGCCACCCTCACCCGCAAGCAGCTCGCTGCCCTGCGCCGCCGCAGCGTCGGGTACGTCTTCCAGGACTACAACCTCATCCCCGCGCTCACCGCCGCCGAGAACATCGCCCTGCCCCGCGAGCTGGACGGCATATCCGTACGCAAGGCCCGCAAGGAGGCCAGGGAGGCGCTCAGCGGGATGAAGCTGGCCGAGGTCGCCGACCGCTTCCCGGACGAGATGTCCGGCGGGCAGCAGCAGCGCGTGGCCATCGCCCGCGCCCTCGTCGGCGACCGGCGGCTCGTACTGGCCGACGAACCGACCGGCGCCCTGGACTCCGAGACTGGTGAGGCCGTACTGGCCCTGCTGCGTACCCGCTGCGACGCGGGCGCGGCAGGGGTCATGGTCACCCACGAACCCCGGTACGCGGCCTGGGCCGACCGGGTGGTGTTCCTGCGGGACGGTTCCGTCGTCGACCAGACGCTCAGCACGGACGCCGGTTCGCTGCTCGCCGCCGAGGGCGCCCAGTGAACGTGTTCACGGGCTGGCGCGCCGCCCTCCGTATCGCCCGCAGGGACGCACTGCGCGCCAAGGGCCGCAGCGCCCTGGTCGTCGCCATGATCGCGCTGCCGGTGCTGGGCGTCACGGCGGCGGACATCACGTACCGCAGTTCGGTCCCGACGCGGGCGGAGAAGCTGACCTCCGCGATGGGCGCGGCCGACGCGCTGTTCAGGGATCCGGGCATGGGCGGCGGCCCGATCGAGCAGATGCCGGACGCCGAGTCGTACCAGCAGGCCGACGGCGAGCACGGCGGCGCATCCGGCAGGACGGCGGCCCAGCGCACCGTGCCGACGGACCTGAAAACCGCGCTCCCCGAGGGGGCGCGCGCCATCACCCGGCAGACCGTGCTGTCGACCCTCACCACCAAATACGGCATCACGACCACCGATGTCACCGAACTGGACACCTCGGACCCGCTGGTCAGCGGGATGATCAAGCTGGTGCGCGGCGCGTACCCGAAGACGGACAGCGACATCGTCGTCAACGACGCCTTCCTCAAGTCGGCCGGGCTGCACGTCGGTTCGCACACCACGGTCCGGGGCGTCGGCAAGACCTTCACGATCACCGGCGCCGTCGAGGTGCCCGCGAGCCTGAAGGACAGCTTCCTGTACGTGCGGCCGGGCGCCCTCATCAAGCCCTGGCAGCGGGCGGCCGCCGCCGACCACACCATCACGCAGCCCAGCCCCGGTGACCGGTCCCTGTTCGTCAAGGCGGCCGGAACCTCGGGGATCAGCTGGCAGGACGTCCTCGCGGCCAATAAGCACGGCGTACTGGTCGAGTCCCGCAGCGTCGATCTCGACCCGCCGCCCAACTCCCAGGTGCCCATGGCGTCCCACATCAGCGGCACCGGAACGAGCCCCGGGTTCAAACTGACCGCGGCGCTCGCGACCGTCGTCGCCATGGCGATGCTGGAGATCGTGCTGCTGGCGGGCCCCGCCTTCGCGGTCGGTGCGCGCCGCTCACGCCGCCAGCTCGGCCTGGTCGGCACCTGCGGCGGCGACCGGCGGCACATCCGCGCCGTGGTGCTCGCCGGGGGAGCGGTGCTGGGCGGTGCGGGCGCGGTCGCCGGTACCGCTGCGGGTCTCGCCCTGACGGTCGCGCTGCGCCCCGTGATCGAGGGGTGGGCGGGCCAGCGGTTCGGCAGCATCGCGATCCGCCCTGTGGACCTGGTGGGTATCGCGGCGATCGGCCTGGTCACCGGTGTCCTGGCGGCGCTCGCACCGGCCGTCGTGGCGGGCCGGCAGCCGGTCGTCGAATCGCTCACGGGCCGGCGCGGGGTGCGCCGCTCCTCACGGGTGATGCCGCTGCTCGGGACCGTCGCCATCGTGCTCGGGGGCGCCGTGGCCGTCGTGGGCGGGCTCAAGGGCCGCGCGGTGCCCGTCGCCGTGGGCTCGGTCGTCGCCGAACTCGGCGTCCTCGCCTGCATCCCGGTGATCGTGGGCTCCCTCGGGCGGCTGGGACGCTTCCTCCCGCTGGCCCTGCGCGACGCGGCCCGCAACCGGGGCCGTACGGCACCCGCCGTCGCCGCGGTGATGGCAGCGGTCGCGGGCACCGTCGCCGTCGCCACGTACACCGCGAGCACCCAGGCGGAGCAGGCGTACAACCTCCATCTCTCGCTGCCGCCCGGCGTCGTCGCCATCAACGCCGACACCTATTCGGAGCACGCGAACCCGGCGAGGGCGCTGGAACTGGCCCGCGGGCTCGCCCGGCGCGACCTGCCGGTGCAGGGCGCCCCCGCGACCATCAGCCGGGTGTGGGCGGGCAGCGACTGCAACAAGTTCAGCGAAGCGGAGGCCGGCGCCTGCGGCTCGCTCACCATGCCCAAGCCGGACGCCAACATCTGCCCGCTGCAGGCGCCGGGCGGCAAGGACCTCGCGGCCAGGCTCTCCCCCGCCGGGCACAAGCGGCTGATGAACTCGCCGAAGTGCAAGGACGCGGAGTACGCCGCGAACTACTTCGGCAATGAGTCGGAGATCGTCGTCGGTGACAGCGCGATGCTGCGCGTCTACGCCGGGCTGAAGGACCCGGCAGCCGCCAGGGCGCTGGCCGCCGGCACCCCCGTACTGCTCAACAACGCGTACACCGGGCCGGACGGCAAAGTCACCCTGAAAGCCGTCCACCGCTACGTCGCCGCGGACAAGGCGAACCGCGAACGGCACCCCGGAAAGGCCAGGACGACCGTCAGCCACCTCACGGTCTACCGGGCTGCCGACCGGTACGCCGCCACCCCCGGGGTCCGCATGATCATGCCGCAGGCCACCGCCGACCGCCTCGGGCTGCACACGGGCCCGGTGGCTGCCGTCTACCGGACCGCACACGCGCCGACCGACGCGGAGAAGCAGCGCTTCAACGACGGGATGTCGCAGGCCGGGAACGGTGCCTACCTCTGGCAGAACGAGAAGCCGGACGGCGACGACACCACCATGCTGATCCTCGCGCTGTTCTCGGGCATGGTGACGCTCGGCGCGGCCGCCATCACCACGGGCCTGGCGAAGGCCGACGCGGAAGCCGACCTGACGACCCTGAGCGCGATCGGCGCGCCGCCCGGTGTACGGCGCACGCTCAGCGGCTTCCAGTGCGCGGTGGTCGCGGGAACGGGCGTCCTGCTCGGGACCGCGGCGGGTGCGATGCCCGCGGTCGCCGTGCGGCTCACGGACCTCAAGAGGGCGCTGGACCAGATGCGCGCGCACCCGATGGACTCCGCGTACACACCGATCGTGCTGCCGTGGGAGACCATCGGCATCCTCGCCGTGGCCGTACCGGTCCTGGCCGGTCTGCTGGCCGCGGGCTTCACCCGGTCCCGTCTGGTCCTGGCCCGGCGGGCAGGCTGACGCGGCGCGCGCGGTGGATCAAGCCGGATCGGGGGCACAACCCCTCATGAAGTACGTGTGCGAGACAATGGCGGCATGGAGATGCCGAGGAGTGAACGGTCGGAACAGCCGGAGGAGCACCCCAAGGTCCTCATCGTGGGACAGGACGGGATGGCGCTCGGCGGCGGGGCCGGCGGTGACGACGAGTCGCGCGAGGTCCCAGTGACAGAAATGGTGGAACAGCCCGCCAAGGTCATGCGCATCGGCAGCATGATCAAACAGCTTCTGGAGGAGGTCAGGGCAGCTCCTCTCGACGAGGCGAGCCGGGTCCGGCTCAAGGACATCCATGCCTCGTCCGTGAAGGAGCTGGAGGACGGACTGGCCCCTGAGCTGGTGGAGGAGCTGGAACGCCTCTCGCTGCCGTTCACCAACGAGGCCATCCCGTCGGAGGCGGAACTGCGCATCGCGCAGGCCCAGTTGGTCGGGTGGCTGGAAGGTCTGTTCCACGGCATCCAGACGGCGCTTTTCGCCCAGCAGATGGCCGCGAGGGCCCAGTTGGAGCAGATGCGCCGGGCGCTTCCCCCGGGCGCGGGCGGCCAGGAGGAAGAGGACGGGGACGGCGGCCACGGAGCGATCCGCTCAGGCCCGTACCTCTGACCCCGTACCTCTGACTTCTGACCCGGTCAGCGCCACTTCTGGTTCTGCCGGCAGCTCTTGACCTGTTCGACCTTCACCGAAACGAACCCCCGAGGCCCGGCCTCCCGCAGCGACAGCGAGCGGGGGCCGGGCCTCGGGGGTGATGGCGGGCGTTTCGGTCGGCCGGGGGGCGGGCCTCGGGTGTGAACCTTTCAGGGGCCGTACGCCCGCAGGAGGCCAGGAGGCCCAGGAGGTCGGGAGCCGCCAGGCGGCCGGGAGAGAAGAACGGGAGAACTCTGGCGGGGTACTACGCCTGCAGCAGGACCTTCCCCACGTGCACACCGGAATCCAGCACCCGGTGCCCCTCCGCCGCGAGAGCCATCGGCAGCACCTGATCCACCACGGGCCGCACCCGGCCGCCGGAAATCAGCGGCCAGACATGCTCACGGACCGCGGCGACGATCGCCGCCTTCTCCCCCAGCGGCCGTGCCCGCAACGACGTGGCCGTAACGGCGCCCCGCTTCCCCAGCAGTACCGCGAGGTTCAACTCGCCCTTCACGCCGCCCTGCATACCGATCACCGCGAGCCGCCCGCTGGTCGCCAGCGCCTCCACGTTCGGGTCCAGGTACTTCGCGCCGACGATGTCGAGGATGACGTCGGCCCCGGCCCCGCCGGTCGCCTTCCGGATCTCCTCGACGAAGTCCTGCTCGCGGTAGTTGATCAGTACATCGGCGCCCAACTCCGCACAGCGGGCCAGCTTCTCGGCGCTGCCCGCGGTCACGGCGACCCGGGCGCCCACCGCCTTGCCCAGCTGGATCGCCATCGTGCCGATCCCGCTCGCCCCGCCATGCACCAGCAGCATCTCGCCGGGCCGCAGATGGGCGACCATGAACACGTTCGACCAGACGGTGCAGGTGACTTCCGGCAGCCCCGCCGCGGTGACGAGATCGATCCCGTCCGGCACCGGCAGCAGCTGCCCCACCGGTACGGCGACCCTCTCCGCGTAACCGCCGCCGCCCAGCAGCGCACACACCTCGTCGCCGACGGCCCACCCGGACACCCCGGGCCCCAGGGCCGTGATCCGCCCGGAGCATTCCAGGCCGGGATACGGCGATGCTCCGGGAGGCGGGTTGTAGAAGCCCTGACGTTGCAGTAGATCGGCGCGGTTGACTGCGGACGCCACTACCTCGACGAGGACTTCGCCCTCGCCGGGGACAGGGTCGGGCACTTCGGCCCAGACAAGCGCCTCGGGACCGCCGGGTTCGGGGATCGTGATCGCATGCATGATCGCGAGGCTACTCCGCACCGGCTCCGGCTGCCTTGGGGGAGACCCGGACAATCGCGATCACCCGGTCGGTGAGCTGAAGCGGACTGGCGTCGGGGTCGTCGTATCCGATCAGCCGGTGACCGCGCTTCACGCTGACGACCAGATCGTCCGCGTCCCGGACGCTCCGTCCCACCTCGGCCTTTATGACCGGCCGCTCGACCAGGTCGAGCCCGCTGCCCTGCTGGATCAGATCCTCCATCACGGTTCCCGCGCTCGGGCTGAGCACGGAGAGGCCGAGCAGCCGCCCCGCCGCACTGGCGCTCGTGATCACCGCGTCAGCCCCGGACTGGCGCAGCAGCTGAGCGTTCTCCTCCTCGCGCACGGCGGCGACGATCTTCGCCCCGCGGTTGAGCTGCCGCGCGGTCAGGGTCACCAGTACGGCGGTGTCGTCGCGCTGGGTGGCGATGACGATCTGCCGGGCACGCTGCACCTCGGCACGGAGCAGTACGTCACTGCGGGTCGCATCCCCGATGACGCCCGCGAAACCCTCCGCGTTGGCGGCCTCGATGACCTTGCTGTTGGGGTCGACGACGACGATCTGCTCCCGCTTCAGGCCGGTCGCACACAGCGTCTGCATCGCGGAGCGGCCCTTCGTACCGAATCCGACGACGACGGTGTGGTCACGCAAGCGGAGCCTCCAGCGGTTCAGCCGCCACTCCTCCCGGGTGCGCTCGGTGAGCACTTCGAGAGTGGTGCCGACCAGGATGATCAGGAAGAGCACGCGCAGCGGCGTGACGACAAGGATGTTGGTGAGCCTGGCACCGTCGCTGTACGGGACGATGTCGCCGTAACCCGTGGTGGAGAGGGTGACCGTGGCGTAGTAGAAGGAGTCGAGCAGGTCGACTTTGCTGTCGGCGTTGTCGTGGTAGCCATCGCGGTCGAACCAGACGATGAGCGCCGTCACCGCCAGCACCAGCAGTGCGATCAGGACCCGTCTGCCGACCTGCCGGAGGGGCCGCTCGACCACCCGGCGGGGCAGTTTCACCCGGCGGGTGACCAGCTTCTCCCCCACCTGCCGGTCGAGGGCATCATGACCGGGCAGTTTCACGTGAAACACTCCTCCGCCCACGGCAGATCGAGGATCTCCAGCAGCTGACCGGGCCGCGCGCCTCCGGACGGTACGACGGCGAGCCCGTCCGCGGCAGCGATACCCCGGAGCATCGCCGGTCCATGGAAGTGCAGCGGAACCACCTCATCGGTCCGGCGCACGACTGGCACGAGCCGGGTGTCGTACGGGTGGCCGTGCACCTCTTCACTTACGGGCATGGCGTAAGCCTCAACGACGGCGCGGCCGGCGAGCCCGCGGATCAACGGTTCGGCGAGCGTCAGCAGCCCGGATACGGCGGCCAGCGGGTTCCCGGGAAGTCCGACGAGATGGCGTCCGTCGGCGAGCCGGGCGAGCAGCATCGGGTGGCCGGGGCGCACGGCGACGCTGTCGACCAGCAGCTCGGCGCCGAGCTTGTGGAGGATCGGATGGACATGGTCGACGGGCCCGGCGGCGGTGCCTCCGGTGGTGATGACCAGATCGGCCTCAGAGCCCGCGACGGCTTGCCGGAGAGCATCGGCGTCGTCACCGAGACGCCGCGTGGTCAGGACCTCGGCGCCGAGCGTCCGCAGCCAGGGGCCGATCATCGGTCCCAGAGCGTCCCGGATCAGTCCGTCGTGCGGGAGCCCGTCGGCCAGCAACTCATCGCCGAGGACCAGGACTTCCACCCGGGGACGGGGAAGGACCGGCAGCTCGTCGTAGCCTGCCGCGGCTGCCAGGCCGAGCACCGCGGGGGTCACCAGCCCCCCGGTCGGCAGCAGCTGGTCGCCGGTGCGGCACTCCTGCCCCCGGGGCCTGATGTCCTGCCCGGTGACGACGTGGCGCTGCGCGTGCAGTTGCTCGGTGCGGTCGTCCGTCCGGGCATGTTCGGTGCGGACGACGGCGGTCGCGTCGCGCGGGATCCGAGCGCCGGTGGCGATCCGTACGGCATCTCCGTCGGCGAGCTGCCCGGGTCCGGCCTGACCGGCGAGGATGTCGTCCCGGTCGCTGATCCGCCAGGGCCCCGGCCCGGAGACCGCCCAGCCGTCCATGGCCGAGGTGTCGAAGGACGGCAGATCGGTGAGCGCGGTCAGCGGCCCGGCGAGGGTCAGACCCAGCGCCCGGTCCAGCGGCGCCCGCCGCGCGGACACCGGCACCGCACGTCCGGCCCGCGCCGCACCCGCGCGGGCATCGGCCCAGGGCGCGGCGCGGTGCTTCTCCGATGCACCGGACGGCTTCCCGTGCCGCGTCCCTGTCTGCTTCCCATGCTGCGCCCTGGTCTGCTTCCCGGTCCGCCTCTCGGTCTCGGCGCAGCTGTTCTCGGATACGGCGGCGGGCGGCGGCACGGCCGGTGGCTCCCTGCGGACCAGCGCCAGCGCTTCGTCGAGGTCGCGGTCCTCCGCCTCGTCGAGGTCGCGGTCCTGCTGCCCGGTCATCCGGCGTCGGTCCCCTTGGCCTCTCCGGCCTCGTCAGCCCACCGGTTGGCGAGAGCGGCGGCCTTGCGTGCGGCCGTGGCGACAGCCTCGGGTCCGTCCATTTCCCCCTTCGCCGCGGCATAGCCGACGAGGAAGGTCGTCAGCGGCGCGGCCGGCCTGGCCACGCCGTGTGCGGCATCGCGGGCCAGGTCGAGGAGGACGCCGGTGTCGACATCCAGCTCGATGCCCAGCTCGGCCTTGACTGCGGTGATCCATTCATCAAGCACGTACCCATGCTCCCTGATGTGGGCCCGCGCCGATGCCACGGCCTGCCAGGTGTCGCAGTCGAACGAGGCCAGGGGGTCCGCAGCGATCCGGGCGAGGTCGAGTCCGGCGGTGAGCAGCCGCAGGGGCAGCCCGGCGAGCGAACCGTGCTCGGCGGCGAGCAGCGCGAGTCCGCGACGCAGTGCGTCGGTGCGGTAGGCGGCGACGAGAGGCTGGTCCCGGCCGCCCGGATCGGTGAGCAGCACCCCTCCGTGGGGCCCCGTTTCGAGGGCGCCGATCAGCGCCGGCACGGTGGCCTCCCCGAGGAACGGCAGGTCCGCGGAGAGTACGAGCACCGCTCCGGCCGACACTCCGCGCACCCCGGCTCCGAGCGCCGCCAGCGGCCCGCCACCGGGCGGCTCCTCCCGCGCCCAGACCACGGGCCGTACGGTCTCCCGCCGTCCCCCGACGACAACGGTGGTCCCGGCCCCTCGGCAGGCCCCGAGCACCCGGTCGAGCAGCGTCAGCCCTCCGACCGTGAGGCCGGGCTTGTCAGCACCACCGAGCCGCTTGGCGGCCCCTCCGGCGAGCACCACGGCGTCATACAAGGTCATCCCGCGAGTATGGGCCGCGGCAGAGCTCTACGGAATGGCGCCGCGACATCCAGCCCGGACAGCAGCCCCGACAGCCACATGGGACATCCGCATGGGACATCCACCCGCGACAGCCACCGGTGACAGCCACACGGCGGTCGCGCAGGCCGACGGGCGGTGCGGCGGTCGCGCAGGCCGACGGGGCGGTGCGGCGGTCGCGCAAGCCGACGGGCGGTGCGGCGGACACCAGCGCGCACCCGGGATCCGCCACAGCGGCAGCGACGACCTGAGCCCACCGCGGTGACACCCCAGAATCCGCCACGCCGCCTGCCGTCCACTGCCCACCGCCCGGCAGGCCGACCGGCCCGGCCCGGCCCACCGCGATGACCACCGGAGCCTTGCCGCCCCGCCCGTCGGGCCGTGCCGCCCCACCCGCCGGGGCCGTGGCCGTGGCCGCAGGCGGGACTTTCACATCACGGCCTAGACCCCCCGCAGCAGCACCGCCGGCTGCTCCACGCAGTCCGCCACGTAACGGAGGAAGCCTCCGGCCGTCCCGCCGTCGCACACCCTGTGGTCGAACGTGAGGGACAGCTGCACCACCTGCCGTACAGCGAGCTCCCCCTCGTGGACCCAGGGCTTGGGCACGATCCTGCCGACGCCCAGCATCGCGGCCTCGGGGTGGTTGATGATCGGTGTGGAGCCGTCGACCCCGAACACCCCGTAGTTGTTCAGCGTGAACGTGCCGCCCGTCAGCTCCGCCGGGGTCAGTGCCCCGTTCCTGGCCGCCTCCGTCAGCCGTATGAACTCCTCGTTGAGCGACTCGGTCGTGCGCCCGTCGGCCTCGCGTACCACCGGCACCACCAACCCGCGGTCCGTCTGCGCGGCGAAGCCCAGGTTGACGGACGGCAGGCGCACGATCTCCCGCGCCTCCATGTCCACCGTCGAGTTCAGCTCGGGGAAACGCGCCAGGGCCGCCGTGCAGACCCGGGCAAGCAGTGCCAGCACCGAGATCTTCGGGACCGTCGGACCGGCCGCCGCGTTCATGGCCGCCCGCGCGACCATCAGCTCCGTGGCGTCCGCGTCGACCCAGCACGTCGCATCGGGTATCTCGCGACGGCTGCGTGCGAGCTTGTCCGCGACGGCACCACGCATCCCCCGCAGCGGAACCCGGCTCCCCGCCACCGCAGTCGAAGTCTCAGTCGTAGCCCCTGGCGCAGCCACGACCGCGGCCGCCACCGGTTCCGGGGCCGGGCCCGCGTCCACCCGCGCGGCCTGGTCGGTCCCTTCGGCCGCGGGCGTACGTATCGCCTGCTCCACATCGGAGCGCAGAATCAGTCCGTCCGGCCCGCTGCCCGCCAGCCCCCGCAGATCCACGCCGTGTTCGCGCGCCAGCCGCCGCACAAGCGGAGAGATCACCGGAACAGGACCGGCCCGGAGCGCGGACGGCGGAACAGAACCCGGCCGGGCGCCACCGGTCACCCGCACACGCCGCCGCCGCGCGGCCACCGCGCCGCCCGTCCCGTACCCCACGAGCACGTTCCCCGACGAGTCGTCATCAGCCCCCGAAGCCCCCGCGGAGTCGCCGGCACTGGCACTGGCACTGGCGCCGGCAGCACCCGTACGACTGGCACCACTCCCACGGCTGACACCACGGGCGTCATGGCCGGCACCCGCACCCACCTCCGGGCCCACCGTCACCGTCAGCAGCGGGGAACCGACCGGCAGTTCGGCGCCCTCCTCGCCGAACCGGGCCGTCACCATGCCCGCGTACGGACACGGCACCTCCACCAGCGCCTTCGCGGTCTCGACCTCCACCACCGGCTGGTCGACGACGACGACATCGCCGATCTCCACCAACCACCGCACGATCTCGGCTTCGGTCAGCCCTTCCCCAAGGTCCGGCAGCTTGAATTCCAGGCAGTTCACATCAGAAGCATCAGGGGCAATGGACATCAGCTCTGCGCCTCCCACTGCAATCGTGCGACCGCGTCCAGCACCCGGTCCACACCGGGCAGATGGTGCCGCTCCAGCATGGGCGGTGGATACGGGAGGTCGAACCCGGCGACCCGCAGCACCGGAGCCTCCAGATAGTGGAAGCAGCGCTCCGTCACCCGGGCGGCGATCTCCCCGCCGGGCCCGCCGAATCCGGCCGACTCATGGACGACGACCGCCCGGCCCGTGCGCCGCACCGAATCGCACACCGTCGCATCGTCGAACGGCACCAGCGAGCGCAGATCCACGACCTCCAGGTCCCAGCCCTCGTCACGAGCGGCCTCCGCCGCCTCCAGACAGACCGGCACCGAGGGCCCGTACGTCAGGAGAGTGGCGCTGCTGCCCGCACGCCGGACCACGGCCCGGCCTATCGGCTCCACGGTGGCAGGCGCGTCCGGCGACCACTCGGCCTTCGACCAGTAGAGCCGCTTCGGCTCCAGGAAGATGACCGGGTCGTCGGACGCGATGGCGGCGCGCAGCAGCCCGTACGCGTCGGGGACCGTGGCCGGCGTGACGACATGGAGCCCCGGAGTCGCCATGTAGTACGCCTCCGACGAGTCGCTGTGGTGCTCGACCCCGCCGATCCCGCCGCCGTACGGCACCCGCACCACGATCGGCATGGGCAGCGCGCCCCGGGTGCGGTTGCGCATGCGCGACACATGGCTGACGAGCTGCTCGAACGCCGGATAGGCGAAGGCGTCGAACTGCATCTCCACCACCGGCCGCAGCCCGTACATCGCCATACCGACCGCCGCCCCGAGAATGCCTGCCTCGGCGAGCGGTGTGTCCGTACAGCGGTCTTCCCCGAACTCCTTCGCGAGCCCGTCGGTGACCCGGAACACCCCGCCGAGTGTCCCGACGTCCTCCCCCATGACATGCACGGTGGGGTCCTCGGCCATCGCGTCGCGCATCGCCCTCTGCAGTGCCTGCGCCATCGTGGCCGGCTTCACCGCGACTGTGGTCACCGCCCGGCCTCCGCTTCCAGCTCGGCGCGTAGTTGCTCCGACTGTTCGCGCAGCTGCGGCGTCGGCGCGGCATAGACCTGCGCGAAGAGGTCCATGGGGTCGAGCAGCGGATCGGCGTTCATCCGTCCGCGGAGGTCCGCCGCCATCGACTCGGCGGCCTCGGTGGCCGCGTCCCTGCGCTCCTCGTCGAGCAGCCCCCGCCCGGTCAGCTCACGCTCCAGGAGCCGGACCGGATCGTGTGCCCGCCAGGCCTCCACTTCGGCGTCCGCGCGGTAGCGGGTGGCGTCGTCGGCGTTCGTATGCGCGTCCATCCGGTAGGTCACCGCTTCGATCAGCGTCGGGCCGCCGCCGGTACGGGCCCGCCGGACCGCTTCGGAGAGCACCTGGTGCATGGCCGCCGCGTCGTTCCCGTCGACGAGTCGGCCCGGCATTCCGTATCCCACGGCCTTGTGGGCCAGAGAGGGGGCCGCGGTCTGCTTGGCGAGGGGCACGGAGATCGCGAACCCGTTGTTCTGCACGAGGAAGACGACAGGAGCTCGCCACACGGCGGCGAAGTTCAGTGCCTCGTGGAAGTCGCCCTCGCTGGTCCCCCCGTCACCGACCATCGCCAGCGCGACCACGTCGTCCCCGGCCAGACGGGCAGCGTGTGCCAGGCCGACCGCGTGCGGAAGCTGGGTGGCGAGCGGTGTGGACAGCGGGGCGATACGGCGCTCACGCGGGTCGTACCCGGTGTGCCAGTCGCCGCGCAGCAGCGTCAGAGCCTCCACCGGGTCCAGTCCGCGCGCCACGGCCGCGAGGGTGTCCCGGTAGCTGGGGAAGAGCCAGTCCCGTTCCTCCAGGACCAGCGCCGCGGCCACCTCGGACGCCTCCTGACCGGTGGACGACGGGTAGACGGCGAGCCTGCCCTGCTTGGTGAGGGCCGTCGCCTGTGTGTTGAACCGCCGACCGTGCACCAGGGCGTCGTACAGCCGGAGCAGCAGCTCCCTGTCGAGCCCGGCGGCGGCCTCCGTACCGAGCACCCGGTACGGCTCCGGGTCCGGGAGCAGCGGAGCGGGGTCGGTACGGAGCCTCCATGCCGGGTAGGCAGTAGCACCGGGCAGCTCTTGGACCGTCATGCCAGACACCTCCTCATGGGAGCGGGAGGGGCGCACCGTCGTGTGATGCGCCTCACCTACCGATTGTTCGGTCGAAAGCGCATTTTGGCTACTGACCCCTTCAGCCTGTGGACAAACGGTTCTCCACAGCCTGGGATAGGAGCAGGTCGTCCATGGTAGAGAGGCGGGGGCAGGTGGCAGCTGAACAAATGGCCGACGAGGGCGAGCGTCCGCCAGCGCGCCCGTTGGACGGCATCGACCGCGACATCCTGCGGATCCTCCAGCAGGACGGCCGCGCCTCGATACGGTCCGTCTCCGACCGCGTCCATGTGTCGCGCGCCAATGCGTACGCCCGTATCAACCGGCTGATCGAGGACGGCGTCATCCGCGGGTTCAGCGCCCGGGTCGACCACGAGCGCGCCGGCCAGGGGTCGTCCGCCTACATCACGCTCAAGATCGTCCAGAACTCCTGGCGCACAGTCCGCAAGCAGCTCACCGAGCTGCCGGGCACCGCTCATATCGCGCTGGTCAGCGGCGATTTCGATGTGCTTCTGCTGGTGCACAGCGCCGACAACAGGGCACTGCGTGAGCTCGTACTGACGAAGATCCAGGCGATCCCCGAAGTGCTCTCGACCCGGACTCTGCTGGTTTTCGAGGAGACCGACCTGGATCCGGACAAACCGTCGGACGGGTGAGACCGGGTCACGGAGCCGGTGCGGTCGCACGACCTCAGGCCCACCCGGAACCGGGGGCGCCGCACGGCCGTCGCCTCAGCGGGAAGGCACTGTGCGCAGCCCTTCGAACGCGAGCTGTACGACGGTCTCGGCCAGCTGGTCCGCGTCGGGGCCCGCGCCCTGTGCCGGGCGGACCCACTCGACCAGCGAGTTGATCATCCCGAAGAGCAGCCGGGTCGCCAGCCGGATGTCCACGTCGGAGCGGAGATCGCCCTCGGACACCGCCGCCTTCAGCAGATCGGCCACCCGCTGGTCGAATTCCCGGCGCCGTTCCATCGCCCAGCGCTCGGTCTTCGTGTTGCCGCGCACCCGCAGCAGGAGCGTCACATAAGGGAGTTCCGCCATCAGCACGTCGACCGTACGGCGCGTGACGTACTCGACCTGCTGGATCGCGCGCCCCCGCGCCGCCCCCGGCTCGTCCAGGACGCCGAAGAGCCCGTCTATGGCGCGGCTGACCGCGCGCCGCAACAGCTCCTCCTTGCCCGCGACATGGTGGTAGATCGAGGACTTGGAGATGCCCGCGGCCCTGGAGAGGTGCTCCATGGACGTGCCGTCGTAGCCGCGCTCGTTGAAGATCCGCACGGCGACCGTCAGCAGGGTCTCGGGTGTGTACGTGTCCCGCTTGGGGGTAGTCATCAGACTGTCCCGCCCTTCTCCGGATGGACGTACGACTGCCGGTACAGCGCCAGCGAGGGCGCATAGCGGCCGCTGGGCACGCGCGCATGGAGCTCGTCGAGCAGTTCGTGCGCCCAGGCACGGCCGAGCCTGCGGCCCCATTCGACCGGCCCCAGCGGGTAGTTCACGCCGAGCCGCATCGCCGTGTCGATGTCCTGCGCGGATGCGACGCCCCTGGCCACGGCGTCCGCCGCGAGGTCGACCATCATCGCGACCGTACGCGCGACGATCATGCCGGGGACGTCACCGATGACGCTGACCTTCTTGCCGAGGCTCTGGAAGAGGCCGATCGACTGGCGCAGCGTCTCCCAGCCGGTGACCTCGGACGCCGACAGCGCGATGCGGGTGGCGGACCGGTAGTCGAGCGCCAGGTCGAAGTAGACGACGTCGCGGAACTCGGCGGACGTCTGCCCGTCGGCGAGCACCAGCTGTCCCCCGCTGGGCAGCACGATCCTGCACCCAGCGTCCTCCTCGTCCTCGCGCACCGCGATCCCCGCCTCGCGGGCCATCGCGATCAGTTCGGCCGCCGGCCCGAGATCGCCCTCCACCGTGATCCCGGACGGGGCCTCGGTGGCCGGGGCGGTGTGCGGCTCGGGGTGGACTGCGCCCTCCCCGTACGCGTACCAGCCGCGGCCGCTCTTCCTGCCCAGCCGCCCGGACTCGACGAGCCGCTGCTGGGCCAGCGAAGGACGGAATTTGGGGTCCTGGAAGAACGACTCCCAGACCGAGCGGGTGACCGCTTCGTTGACGTCCTGCCCGATCAGGTCGGTCAGCTCGAAGGGGCCCATCCGGAAGCCGCCGGACTCCCTGAGCACCGCGTCGATGGTGGCCGGGTCGGCGCCCCGCTCCTCGTGCACCGCGAAGGCCTCGGCGTAGAAGGGGCGGGCGATGCGGTTGACGATGAAGCCGGGGGTGTCGGTACAGCGGACCGGGGTCTTGCCCCAGGCCGCAGCCGTCGCCGACGCACGCGCGGCGCTCGATTCGTCGGTGGCGAAGCCGCTGACGACCTCGACGAGAGGGAGCAGCGGCGCCGGATTGAAGAAGTGCATCCCGACGAAACGGCCGGGGTGCCTCAGCGCGCCCGCGATGGCGGTCACGGAGAGGGATGAGGTGTTGGTCGCGAGCAGGCAGTCCTCGGCGACGATCTCCTCAAGACTGGTGAAGAGTTCCTGTTTGACCGGGAGTTGTTCGAGGATCGCCTCGATCACGAGCGCGGCGTCGGCGAGTTCGGCCGGATCCGCGGCGGGCAGCAGCCGGTCCCGCGCGGCGTCCCGCTGCGGGGCGTCCATGCGCCCCTTCTCGACCAGCCTGTCCAGCCGGGCGGTGATGGCTTCGGCGGCCTTCTCCGCGCGGCCCGGCAGTGCGTCGTAGAGGCGCACGGGGTGTCCGGCGACCAGGGCGACCTGGGCTATGCCCTGGCCCATGGTGCCGGTGCCGACGACTGCGACGGTACGGCTCGGCGCCAGGGCGGGAAGGTGTGCGGTGGCGGTCATGGGGCGATCTTCCCGTACTGAGTTATCCACAGTCTGCGCGGACCCCCTTGTCCCGACCGATCGTTCGGTTACTCTAACTCTGTCCACCTGTCCTGCGCAGCTCGACGAGGAGTTGTCCCGCGATGCAGCTGACCGAGCTGTCCCAGACCCATCGGCCCACGCTCGACCAGGCCCTCGAAGCGATTCGTACGCGTGAGTACTGGACGCCCCACCCCGAGCACCCCAAGGCATACAGCGGTGACGGCAAAGCGGCCTTCGACGCCCTGCTGGGCGGGCGTATCGAGCTGAATCAGCCAGGCACCGACGACTGGACGGGCGGCGAAGTATCGCCGTACGGAGTCGAGTTGGGCATCACCTATCCGCACCCCGACCTGGACGTCCTGCTGCCCGCGATGAGTGCGGGAACGGCGGCGTGGCGCGCGGCCGGTCCCGAGGCCAGGGCCGTGGTCTGCCTGGAGATTCTGGCGCGGATCAGCGCCCGGACACCGGAATTCGCGCACGCGGTCATGCACACCAGTGGCCAGGCGTTCATGATGGCCTTCCAGGCGGGCGGCCCGCACGCCCAGGACCGCGGCCTGGAGGCCGTGGCATACGCCTATGCCGAGCAGGTCAGGACGCCGTCGTCGGCCGACTGGTCCAAGCCGCAGGGCAAGCGCGACCCCCTGGAGCTGCGGAAGTCCTTCACTGCGGTGGGCCGCGGCATCTCCCTGCTGATCGGCTGCAACACCTTCCCCACCTGGAACGGCTATCCGGGCCTGTTCGCCTCCCTGGCCACCGGAAACCCGGTCCTGGTGAAGCCGCACCCCCGCGCGGTGCTGCCGCTCGCCCTCACCGTCCAGGTGGCCCGCGAAGTCCTCTCCGAGGCCGGGTTCGACGCCAATCTGGTCGCGCTGGCCGCCGAACGGCCCGGCGAAGGGATCGCCAAGTCCCTCGCTGTCCGCCCGGAGATCAGGATCATCGACTACACCGGTTCGACCACCTTCGGCGACTGGCTGGAGGCCAACGCCCGCCAGGCGCAGGTCTACACGGAGAAGGCCGGGGTCAACACAGTCGTCGTCGACTCCACGGACGACTACAAGGGCATGCTCTCCAACCTGGCCTTCTCGCTCTCCCTGTACAGCGGCCAGATGTGCACCACCCCGCAGAACCTGCTGATCCCGGCCGACGGCATCACCACGGACGCGGGCCACAAGACGTACGACGAGGTGGTCGCCGACCTCGCAGCCGCGGTGGGAGGGCTCCTCGGCGACGACGCCCGGGCGAACGCGCTGCTGGGCGCGCTGGTCAACCCTGATGTACGGGACCGCCTCGAAGCGGCTGCGGGTCTCGGCGAAGTGGCCCTCGCATCACGGGAGATCGCCCACCCCGACTTCCCGGACGCCGTGGTCCGTACGCCCGCGATCGTCAAGCTGGACGGCGCGCGGAAGCACTGGGACACGGCGGGCGCCGACGCGGCCTACCTCTCCGAGTGCTTCGGGCCGGTCTCGTTCGCGGTGGCCGTCGAATCGACCAGGTCCGCTCTCGACCTGCTCCGCCACACGATCCGCGACAAGGGTGCGATGACGGTGGGCGCATACACCACATCAACCGAGGTGGAGCAGGCCGTGGAGGAGGTCTGCCTGGAGGAGTGCGCCCAGCTCTCGCTGAATCTGACGGGCGGCGTCTACGTCAACCAGACGGCGGCCTTCTCGGACTTCCACGGCTCGGGCGGTAATCCGGCGGCGAACGCGGCGCTGTGTGACGGGGCGTTCGTGGCCAACAGGTTCCGGATGGTGGAGGTTCGCCGCCAGGCGTGATCCCAACGAAAGGCCTGGCCCTGCGGCCCGGGGTCTCCGACGCGGGACCCGGGCCGTGCGGGGCTTGGGCCGTGCGGGGCTTGGGCCGTGCGGGGCTTGGGCCGTGCGGGGCTTGGGCCGTGCGGGGCTTGGGCCGTGCGGGGCTTGGGCCGTGCGGGGCTTGGGCCGTGCGGGGCTTGGGCCGTGCGGGGCTTGGGCCGTGCGGGGCTTGGGCCGTGCGGGGCTTGGGCCGTGCGGGGCTTGGGCGGGCCGTAGGCAGGCGGCTCGGGGCCGCCCGCTTCACTGCGGGGTGGGCCCGCCCGGTCAGTCGATCTGTGCGTACCGCTGCACCCAGGCGTGCATGGCGATCGCCGCGGCCGCACCGGCGTTGATCGACCGCGTCGAGCCGAACTGCGCGATCGAGCACACCCGCTGCGCGTGCTTCCGTGCCTCTTCGGTGAGCCCGGGGCCCTCCTGCCCGAACAGCAGCACACACCGTCGCGGCAACTCGGTCCGCTCCAATGGCACCGCGCCCGGCAGGTTGTCGATCCCGATGATCGGCAGGCCCTCGGCCGCGGCCCACGCGGTGAGCGACTCCGTATCCGGGTGATGACGCACATGCTGGTAGCGGTCGGTCACCATGGCCCCGCGCCGGTTCCAGCGCCGCCGCCCCACGATGTGGATCTCCTTGGCGAGAAAGGCGTTGGCGGTACGAACGACGGATCCGATGTTGAAGTCGTGACCCCAGTTCTCGACGGCGACATGGAAGTCGTGGCGCCTGGTGTCCAGGTCCGCAACGATCGCCTCCCGCGTCCAGTACCGGTAGGCGTCGACCACGTTGCGGCGGTCCCCTGCGGCGAGCAGTTCCTTGTCGTACTGCGCGCCCTCCGGCCACGGCAGGGGGTGCGGCCCGACGCCGATTTCGGACGCGAAGGCATCGTCGTACTGAGCCGGCTCGCCGGAATGCGCCGACTGAGCGGGCGCATCCGGCGTTTCGGGCTCCACAGGTACTCCCGACGCTCCGGGATCGGGCTCTGAACGTGCTTCGGGTCCGTGTGCTTCGGGGGAGGGCTCGCTGGTCACCCCACGAGCGTACGGGGCTGCTCGCCCTGCTCCCCCTCGGCCGGACGCCGGCTGCCCGTCGGCCCCTTCCGCGCACCCGCTCGCGTGCGGGCGGTCAGCATCGCCGCGCGGCCGCCCAGCCAGAGCAGAAAGCCGGTCGGCAGGAAGACCGCGTCCGCCGCGACCATCGCCATCGAGAAGAACGGCAGCCCCAGCAGTACCGCGATACCGACGTGCTCCAGGATCATCGCGACCAGCAGCACGTTCTTGACGCGCCGGTTGAAGAGGGTGAAGGGGAAGGCCACCTGAACGATGACCGTGCCGTACGTCAACAGCATCACCATGACGCCGCTGGTGGCGAGCAGCGAGGACAGTCCGGGCCAGGGCGAGAAGTAGTGCAGATTGAGCGGGTAGTAGAGGGCCGTGCCGTCCTCCCAGCGGGAGCCCTGGATCTTGTACCAGCCGGCGGTCGAGTAGATCAGACAGACCTCGGCCATGATCACGACGAGGCCGGCGTTGTGCGCGAGGTTGGCGACCACGTCGAGGAAGGTGCGGGGCTCACCCGGCGCCATCCGGCACACCACCCACCACAGGCCCTGGACCAGCCACATCGCCCAGAAGATCAGTTCCCAGCCGCCACTCATCTTCCCGAGCAGGGTGATGGCGACGAGTGCGATGCCGAGCGCGGACCAGAGCAGAGGGCCGACCCGGTCCCGGGACGGCTCGGGGCCGGACGGGCTACTGGTGCCGGCAGCCTGCGCGGCGCGGGCCGCGCGGCGCGCGTCCAGCGACCAGACCTGAGAACAGCGCGTCACCAGCAGGTAGATCGCCATGATGTGGACGACATTGTCACCGCCGTCGCCCACGAAGATGGACCGGTTCTGCAGCGACAGCACGCCGATCATGAACAGCGCGGAGGCGAAGCGCGTGTGCCAGCCGAGCAGCAGCAGCACGCTGGACAGCACGGCAACGGCGTAGACCACCTCGAACCACGCCGTGGAGTCCGACCACATCAGCACCGTGAACGCGTGGTTGCCGGCGATGAGCTGCTCCGCCATGCCCCAGTCCCATGGGGCGTGCGGCCCGTACAGCTCACGTCGGTGCGGCAGCTCCCGCAGGAGGAAGAGCAGCCAGGTGGCGGAGAACCCGATCCTGACCACGGCGCTCTGGTAGCGGCCCAACGAGGCTTCGGTGATGCGCTGGATGCCACGCGCGATCATGCTGCTGACGTTGCTGAGGTTGGGGGTGTTGTTGCTGCTACCGGCGTTGCTGGTGGTGTTGCTGGCACTGGTGTTGCTGCTGGTGCTGGTGCTGGCTGAGCTCACCGGTCGGCCTCCGTACGGTCCGCGGGGACAACCGACCACCAGGGCAGGACCCGGTAGGAGGCCCGTGTGTCGATCTTCTCCTGACTCCACGGAGGAGCCTTCACCGAAGACGTCGCCGAGCGGACCTGTATCCGCTCAACCGAGGAACCGCTCGGCTGCCCCTCGCTCATCCGCATCACGACGATGCGGCGGATATACCGCTCGGACAGGTCGCCCCGCAGCCCGATCGGCTGGTTGTCGTTGTTGTGCGCGCCGGTGAAGAAGTCCCATGCACGACGCAGTTCGTTCTGGTCGACGTGGCTGGGGAGAACGTTGTGGTGGAGGGACGCCCCGTCCTCGGCCGACAGATCGGTCCAGCCGGTGGTGGTGATTCCGCCGCCCTTCGTCCGTATCTCGGCACGCGCCTGAACGTCGATGTTCTGCTGGAGCGGATTGGGGGCGAAGAGCTTCCAGTTCTGCTCGAACTCGGGATAGATCCAGTCGTCCACCGCCTTGCCGTACTGCTTGCTCACGGTGTTCGACGGCGCGACATGGAGAAAGACCATCGAGAGGTGGACGGCGGTGACCACCCCGATCAGCCCGAGCGCGATGGCTGCGGCCACCTGGTAGGGAAAGGAAAGCGCGAGGATCCCCCGGGACGCCCCGGCAGCTCCATGGGACTCGGGAGTGTCGAGGGTCTCAGGGGCCTCGTGGGTCCCAGGGGCCTCGTGGGGTTCGGGAGCCTCGTGGGGTTCGGGAGCCTCGCTGGGCCCGGGAGTGTCCAGGGGCTCTCGTGGCGGAGGTGGTGCTCCTGACCCGCTCGCTCCGGGCTCCCCACTGTCGTACGAATCCATCCCGCCCCGATCCCCTTTGGTGCCCGCCGGTCTTCAGGCCAGTTATCCACAGGGTTGACACCCTAAGGGCCCTCGCCCCACCATTGAAGTCCATGAACCGAACGATCGGTCGGTAGGGGGCACGCGATGGCGACAGTGGCGTACGGGACGGACGGGGCATCACGGCCCTCCGCAGCCTCAGGGCCTTCAAAGGCGCCCGGGGGACCCGAGGAGACGAGGCAGGCCGCCTTCGACGCCGCTGTGGCTGCGGACGAGCGGATCGAGCCGCGGGACTGGATGCCTGACGAGTACCGCGCCTCACTCGTCCGCCAGATGGCCCAGCACGCCCACTCCGAAATCATCGGAATGCAGCCCGAGGCGAACTGGATCTCCCGGGCCCCCTCTCTGCGCCGTAAAGCGATCCTGATGGCGAAGGTCCAGGACGAGGCGGGACACGGCCTCTATCTGTACAGCGCGGCCGAGACCCTCGGCACGGGCCGCGAAGAGCTGCTCGACAAGCTCCACTCCGGGCGCCAGAAATACTCGTCGATCTTCAACTACCCCACGCTGACCTGGGCCGACGTCGGCGCGGTCGGCTGGCTGGTGGACGGCGCGGCGATCACCAACCAGGTGCCGCTCTGCCGCTGCTCCTACGGCCCGTACGCCCGGGCCATGGTCCGGGTCTGCAAGGAGGAGTCCTTCCACCAGCGCCAGGGCTTCGAGCTGCTGCTCACCCTCAGCCGCGGCACACCGGAGCAGCATGCGATGGCCCAGGACGCCGTGGACCGCTGGTGGTGGCCGTCGCTGATGATGTTCGGCCCGCCGGACGACGAGTCGGCGCACTCCGCGCAGTCCATGGCCTGGAAGATCAAGCGGCACTCGAACGACGAGCTGCGCCAGCGCTTCGTGGACATCTGCGTCCCCCAGGCCGAGGCCTTGGGGCTCACCCTTCCCGACCCCGACATCCGGTGGAACGAGGAGCGGGGCCAGCACGACTTCGGCAGCATCGACTGGACCGAGTTCAAGGAAATCCTCAAGGGCAATGGTCCCTGCAACGAACAGCGGATCACCCAGCGGCGCCGGGCCCATGAGGAGGGCGCCTGGGTGAGGGAGGCGGCGACCGCGTACGCCGCGAAGACGGCAGCCGGTGCGGCGAAGAGCGCCGACGCCACAGAGCGAGGGAAGGCGCGCGCATGACCGCCACATCCGAGAACAGCCCGGCCGCCGGGGACTGGCCGCTGTGGGAAGTGTTCGTGCGCTCACGGCGCGGGCTGGCCCACACGCACTGCGGCAGCCTGCACGCTCCGGACGCGGAGATGGCCCTGCACCACGCCCGCGACCTCTACACCCGCCGGAACGAGGGCGTTTCGATCTGGGTGGTTCCCTCCACCGCGGTAACCGCCTCTTCGCCCGACGAGAAGGACTCGTTCTTCGAACCGGCCGGCGACAAGCCCTACCGGCACCCCACGTTCTACGAGATCCCGGAAGGGGTGCGGCACCTATGACAGCGGCTCTCGCCCTCGGCGACGACGCACTGGTCCTCTCGCACCGGCTGGGGGAGTGGGCGGGTCACGCGCCGGTGCTGGAGGAGGAGGTGGCCCTCGCCAACATCGCCCTCGACCTGCTGGGGCAGGCGCGGGTGCTGTTCTCCCTGGTGGGGGACGAGGACGAGCTGGCCTACCTCCGCGAGGAGCGCGCCTTCCGCAACCTTCAGCTCGTCGAGCAGGAGAACGGCGACTTCGCGCACACCATCGCCCGCCAGCTCTTCTTCTCCACCTACCAACACCTCCTGTACGACCGGCTGGCCGGCCGAAACGGGCCGCTCGCGCCGCTCGCCGCGAAGGCGGTCAAGGAAGTCGCCTACCACCAGGACCACGCCGAGCAGTGGACGCTGCGCCTCGGCGACGGGACAGCCGAGAGCCATGAACGGATGCAGCGGGGGGTGGACGCGCTGTGGCGCTTCACCGGCGAGATGTTCGAGCCGGTCGAAGGGGTGGACGTCGACTGGGCGGGCCTGGCCGACAGTTGGTCCCGCTCCGTGACGGAACTACTGTCGCGGGCCACGCTCTCCGTGCCGACCGGGGCGCAGACCGGGGCGTGGTCGGCGGGGGCTGGCAGGCAGGGCCTGCACACCGAACCCTTCGGGCGAATGCTCGCCGAGATGCAGCATCTGCACCGCAGCCATCCGGGGGCGACATGGTGACCACCACACCTCTCGAAGCGGAACTGCGCCGGCTCGCCGGAGCCGTCCCCGACCCCGAACTCCCGGTCGTGACACTGGAAGAGCTCGGAGTGCTGCGCGGCGTGGAGATCCTCGGCCCCGGCCGGGTCGCGGTCGAACTCACCCCGACCTACACGGGCTGCCCTGCCATCGAGTCGATGTCCTCCGACATCGAGCGGGTTCTCCACGAACACGGCATACCCGATGTTTCGGTGCGCACAGTGCTGTCACCGGCCTGGTCGACGGACGACATCAGCGCGGAGGGCCGGCGCAAACTGGCCGAGTTCGGGATAGCTCCCCCGCGCCCGACCGGCCCGGTCGCCCTTGCGCTGGCCATCCGCTGCCCCCACTGCGGTTCGACCGACACCGAGCTGCTGAGCCGGTTCTCCTCCACGGCCTGCAAGGCGCTGCGGCGCTGCGCCTCGTGCCATGAACCCTTCGACCACTTCAAGGAGTTGTAGATGTTCCATCCGCTCCGGGTCAGCGCGGTCGAACAGCTCACGGACGACGCCGTGGCCATCACCTTCGCCATCCCCGCTGAGCTGCGTGAGACGTTCCGGCACACACCTGGCCAGCATGTGGCCCTGCGCCGCATCGTGGGCGGCGCGGAGATCCGCCGTACGTACTCGATCTGCACCCCGGCGACCGAAGCCCCCGACGAACCGGTCGTGCGGGTGGGGGTGCGGCTGGTGGAGGGCGGCGAGTTCTCCACGTACGCGCTCAAGGAGCTGAGCGTCGGGGACACCGTCGAAGTCATGGAGCCGATGGGCCGCTTCTCCTTCGAACCGCGCGCGGGCAGGTTCGCGGCGATCGTGGGGGGCAGCGGGATCACACCGGTGTTCTCCATCGCTGCGACGCTGCTGGCCCGCGAACCGGATGCCCGGTTCTGTCTGATACGCGGCGACCGCACGGCGGCCTCCACGATGTTCCTCGACGAGGTCGCCGATCTGAAGGACCGCTGGCCGGACCGCTTCCAGCTGGTGACCGTGCTCTCCCGGGAGGAGCAGCAGTCCGGTCTGCCCTCGGGCAGGCTCGACCAGGAGCGGCTGACGGGACTGCTGCCGGAGCTTCTGCCGGTCGCGGATGTGGACGGCTGGTTCCTGTGCGGCCCGTTCGGTCTGGTGCAGGGCGCGGAACGGGCGCTGCACGGGCTCGGGGTGGCCAGGTCCCGTATCCATCAGGAGATCTTCCATGTCGACGACGGGAACCCCACCACCGCGGCACCCGCCGGGCCCGGACCTGCGTCGGCGGCTGTTCCCGCGCACAGCACGCTGACCGCCACCTTGGACGGCCGCTCGGGTACCTGGCCGGTGCGAGACGGGGATTCGCTTCTCGAAACGGTCCTGCGGAGCCGTTCCGACGCCCCGTATGCGTGCAAGGGCGGAGTGTGCGGGACGTGCAGGGCGTTCCTGGTCTCGGGTGAGGTGCGGATGGACCGCAACTACGCGCTGGAGCCGGAGGAGACCGAAGCGGGTTATGTGCTGGCCTGCCAGTCCCACCCGCTGACGCCGGAGGTGGAGCTGGATTTCGACCGCTGAGAGCAATCCCGATCCCTGCGTCGCCGGTGTTCCGCATCGCGGCCCGTTGCCCTAATCTGACGCCGCATCAGAAATGCGGGACAGGCTGAGCAGGTCGGCGCGGGAGGACAGGGCTGTGGACTTCACCTTCACCGAGGAGCAGCAGGCGGCCGTAGAGGCGGCAAAGGCGGTCTTCTCGGGCGTCGCGCCCGACGGAGTACCCAGCCCGGCACTCACCGCGGGCGCGGTGGCCGAGGACTTCGACCGGGCCCTGTGGGGCAAGCTGGCGGATGCGGATCTGCTGAGCCTGGTCCTGGCACCCGAGCACGGTGGGGCCGGGCTCGGGCCGATCGCGCTCTGTCTGGTCCTGCGCGAGTCGGCCCGCGTGCTAGCCCGGGTGCCGCTGCTGGAGACCAGCGCGGTGGCGATGGCCGTGCAGCGTTACGGCAGCGCGGAGTTGAGCGAAGCGATCCTGCCGGCTGTGGGCCGCGGCGAGCTGGTCCTCACCGTCGGCGCCAACGGGCGTACCGGCCACGATCCCGCCGAACTCGCTGTCACCGCACGGCGGGACGGGGACGGCGGCTGGGTGCTCGCCGGGATGCAGACCGGAGTGCCCTGGGCCCAGACCGCGGACCGGATCGCGGTACCGGCCCACACGCCCACGGGGAGTTCCGTACTCGCACTGATCCCCCGCGAGCAGCAGGAGCGCGCTGGGATGGGTGACAGTGGGAGTAGTAGCAGTGGGGGCAGTGGCAGTGGGACCGCCGGCGCTGCTGGAACCGCTGGGGTCACCCTGGCCGAGCAGATCTCCACCAGCGGAGAGCGCTTCGCGGAGGTACGTCTCGACTCCGTCCGCCTCGCCGACCACGATGTCATCGAGGCTGACGGCGCCTGGGAGTTCCTGCGTGATCTGCTGACCACCGGGACCTGCGCGCTCGCGCTGGGCCTGGGCGAGGGGGTGTTGACCATGACCAGCGCCTACACGAGCAAGCGGGAGCAGTTCGGCTTCCCGGTCGCCACCTTCCAGTCGGTCGCCGTCCAGGCTGCCGACCGCTATATCGACCTACGCGCCATGGAAGTGACGCTCTGGCAGGCGGCCTGGCGCCTCTCCACCAGCGCGGGGGGCCCGCTTCCCGCTGCCGGGGACATCGCCGTGGCCAAGATCTGGGCCTCCGAGGGCGTACGCCGGGTCGTCCAGACCGCACAGCATCTGCACGGCGGCTTCGGGGCGGACACCGACTACCCGCTGCACCGATACCACGCCTGGGCCAAGCAGTTGGAGCTCTCACTCGGCCCGGCCGCAGCCCACGAGGAGGCACTGGGCGACCTGCTGGCCACCCACCCACTGGGCTGAACCGGCACCTGTCGGCTCGCCCGGGGGCGTGGCCAGGGAGAGATTCAGGACAGATCCCCAGCGGCAGGCCCAGGGGAGGAGCAGCGGGGACCCAGGGGCCCAGGGGGAACCAGCGGGGTGTCAGTCAGACGACGTGCGCCGGGTGGTCGCCGTCCGTCACCATCGGGCGCCCCGCGCCTTCCCAGGCGAGCATGCCGCCGTCGACGTTCACCGCGTCGATGCCCTGCTGCACCAGGTACTGGGTGACCTGGGCGGAACGGCCGCCGACCCGGCAGATCACGAACGCCCGCCCGCCCTCGGCCACCGCCTCGGTCACCTCACCGAAGCGCGCCACGAACTCGCTCATCGGAATGTGCAGCGCCCCCTCGGCATGTCCGGCCTCCCATTCGTTGTCCTCCCGGACGTCGAGCAGCAGACCGTCGGCCGGTACCGCCGCGATATCCACCTGGGGCAGCGGGGCGAAATTCATGGATCATGCCTTCTCTCGTACATACACGGTGGGGGCCACCGGGAACGCTACTGCACCATCTCCGTCAGCTCGGCCTCACGCTCGGAGACCTGGGCGAGCAGCTGCTCCGCGATCTCCTCCAGCAGCCGGTCGGGGTCGTCGGGTGCCATCCGGAGCATCGCGCCGATCGCGCTCTCCTCCAGCTCGTGAGCGACCAGGGACAGCAGCTCCTTGCGCTGGGAGAGCCACTCCAGCCTGGCGTAGAGCTCGTCGCTCTCGCTGGGCTCGGCGGCCTCCTGGACCGGGCCGGCGGCCCACTCCTCGCCCAGCTCCCGCAGCCCGGCCTCGTCCCCACGCGCATAGGCGGCGTTGACGCGCGTGATGAACTCGTCACGCCGGTCCCGTTCCGCATCGTCCTGCGCCAGGTCGGGATGCGCCTCCCGGACCAGCTCGCGGTAGAGCTTGCGGGCCTCCTCGCTGGGACGTACCCGCTTCGGCGGCTGCACCGGCTGCTCGTTCAGCATGGCCTGCGCCTCTGGCGGCAGCCCCTCCGAGTCGATCCAGTCGTGGAACAGCTCGTCGACACCGGGCATGGGCAGCACCATGGCCCGTGCCTCCTGGGCCTTGGCCAGGTCCTCCGGGTCTCCACTGCGTGCGGCCCTGGCCTCGGCGAGCTGCGCGTCGAGCTCGTCCAGGCGCGCGTACATCGGGCCGAGTCTCTGGTGGTGCAGCCGGGAGAAGTTCTCCACCTCCACCCGGAAGGTCTCCACCGCGATCTCGAACTCGATCAGTGCCTGCTCGGCGGCGCGTACAGCTTTCTCCAGCCGCGCCTCCGGCCGCTGCTCGCCCATGGGCTGCCCGCTCTGGTCGTCGTCGTTCCGGGTGGTCGTGCCCCCGGTGGCATCCTCCGTCACCCGTCCAGCCTACGGGCGCCCCGGACCTCCCTGGTCACACTCCCGGCTCGGCGGCCATCCGCCCGCACCGCACCGCTGCCACCAGATCCGCGTGATCCGCCTCCGTACGGTCCGCGTAGGCCACGGCGAACGCGGCCACCGCCTCGTCCAGCTCCTCGTTCCTTCCGCAGTACCCGGCTATCAGCCGCGGATCCGCGCTGTGCGCATGGGCCCGCGCAAGCAGCGCGCCGGTCATCCGGCCGTAGTCGTCCACCTGGTCGGCCGCGAGAGCAGCCGGGTCCACGCTGCCCTTGCGGTTCCTGAACTGCCGCACCTGGTACGGCCTCCCCTCCACCGTCGTCCACCCCAGCAGGCTGTCGCTGACCACCTGCATCCGCTGCTGTCCGAGCACCACCCGGCGCCCGTGGTGCTCCGGCCGCCCGGACGGAAAACCGGCTGCGGGCAGGTACGGCAGCAGCGCCGAGGCCCGAGCCTCCTTCACCTGGAGCACCAGCGGCTCGTCCCGGTGATCGAGCAGCAGCACCACATACGAGCGGGTGCCCACGCTGCCGGTGCCCACCACCCGGAAAGCCACGTCATGGATCGCGTACCGCGCAAGCAGCGGAAGCCGGTCGTGCGGCAAGGTTCCGAGGTACTCAGCGAGCGACCCGGCCACCGTTGCCGCCTCCACGTCCGGAACCCGGCGCAGCACCGGGGGAGCGTCCACGAAGCGCCGGCTGCCGTCGCCGCACTCCTCCGTCGCCTTGGCGGCGAAACGCGCACTGGTGTTGCTGCGGGCCTTTTCGGAGACCCGCTCCAGCGTTCCGGCAAGATCGTGCGCGTCCGCGTGCGAGACCAGTTCCTCGTCGGCTATCGCGTTCCATGCGTCGTGCACCGGCAGCTTCGCCAGCAGCCGCATGGTGCGCCGGTAGGCCCCCACCGTGTCGAAAGCCGCCGCCCGGCAGGTGTCCTCATCGGCTCCGGCCTGCCGTCCGGCCAGCACCAGGGAGGCCGCCAGCCTCTTGAGGTCCCACTCCCACGGGCCGGTCTCGGTCTCGTCGAAATCGTTCAGGTCGATGACGAGGCGCCCCCGCGCATCGCCGTAAAGGCCGAAGTTGGCCGCGTGCGCGTCACCGCATATCTGCGCGGCCACCCCCGTGACCGGCGTACCCGCGAGGTCGTACGCCATCAGCCCCGCCGCACCGCGCAGAAAGGCGAAGGGGGTGGCGGACATCCGGGCCACCCGTATCGGCACCAGATCGGGCACCCGGCCCCGGTTCGACTCCTCGACCGCCTGGACCGCGTCAGGGCGTCTCCTGCCCGGGGCCAGTGCACCGTGGGAGGACCGGGGGACGCGGGCCCGCAACTCCTTGCCCACACCTTTCGGTGAACGCGGCTGCGGCGGCGGATGCGGGCCGGGCTGAGCACCGGCCGCGCGCCGCGCGAATCCGGCCACCGCCGGGATACGTACCTGGTCGTCCATGGAGCCCCCGCTCTCGATCAGCACCGGCGCTTTCGATCAACACCGACTGCCGACGACCGTACCGCCGTCAGCCAGAACCCGTTCAAGCCTGTGGACAACTGCCCGGTTGTGGACAACTCAGCTGTACAGCAGTGCGGTTCAGCGCGGGAGGGGGGCAGTTCGGTGCGGGAGGGGATGCGGTTCAGCGCGGGCAGAGGCGCGGTTCAGCGTGGACGAGGCGCGGGCGGAGGTGCTCCCCAGTCGACTCACACTCCCACCGCTTCTTCCAACTCCTCCTCCTCGGCTTCCTCCTCGACTTCCTCCTCGGCTCCCGCTTCGACTCCCACTTCGGCCTTCTCTTCGGCCGCCTCTGCTGCTGCCCCCTGCGGGGTCTCCACTGCCGGGACCGTCCACGCGACGTTCCGCGCGGCCGACCTCCGGCGGCCTGCCTCGACCAGCCCCGCAACACCCATCACGACCAGCCCCGCCAGCAGCCAGAAGGCCAGGACCAGCACGTTGCCGCCGAGGCCGTGGCCACCGAAGTACACATGGCTGCGCACACCCTCCACAAAGCCCGCGCCGTTCCAGAAGGCGTGCAGCGCACCGAAGAATCCGGGCTGCAGCTCGGGCCGGAAGATCCCGCCGGAACTCGTGAAGTTGAGCATCACGAACAGCACCATCACACCGAGCGTCGTCCACCGCTTCAGGAAGGTGTGCAGACCCACACCGACGAGCAGGATGCCTGCCGAGTAGATCCACGCCATGGCCCAGACCCCGAGGAGTCCGTGGTCGACCAGATGGAACACCGGCCCGGCGAAGGCGGCACCGATCGCGCTGACCACCAGTGAAGTCCCGAGTGCCAGCAGCGCCCTGATCCGCAGCGGAAGCACCCCTCCGGCTCCGCCGATCACCGCGACCGAGGCGTACGAGCCGATGCTCAGCGCGACCAGCAGGAAGAAGATGCCCTGTCCCGTAGGGTCACCGCTCGCTGTCGGCGCCACGTCGGTCACCTTGAGCGGTTCACCCTGCTGGGCCGCGACCTGCGTGAACACCTTCTCCACCGCCGTGGCCGTGGTGTCGGACGACGCCGAGGCGACGACCAGTTCGGGGCTCGTGCGGTTCGGCACGAAGGCGCCGTACACGTCCTGGTCCTTCAGCTGCTGGACCGCACTGCCGCGGTCCGGGACGGTACGGACATCCAGCGCACCATCACCCTTGTCGTGCAGCGTCTGCGCCAGCACCTGGGCGCTCGGCCCGGAGCCGACGACAGCGACCCGCAGTTCATGCGGCTGCGGAGAGTGGAACGCCCCCAGATACGCCAGGCCCATCCCGATGCACATCAGCAGGGGCGTGACGAGATGGCCGAGGACATGGCGCAGAGCAGCCCCCGTACTGACGGCACCGTTCGTGGGGCCTGCGGACATCGGACACCTCTCCTGCTGCGTGAGGACACTAGTTGGCTTTTACAACTTCTATTTGAGTTGTACTATACAACTAATACCTAGGAGGGCAAAACATGACCGGCAAAGACCCCCGGGACCACGACGCGTCCGTCGACACGATCCAACGCGAGCTGACGGCGTTCGCCCGGCGCGCCCGCGCTACGGCCGCCCGCCTCCACCCCGAGCTGCCCCTGGTCTCGTACACCCTGCTCGCGCACATCGACGACAGCCAGGGCTGCCGCGCGACCGATCTCGCGGCGCATTACATGCTGGACAAATCCACGGTCAGCCGCCAGCTCGCGGTGCTGGAGAAACTCGGCCTGGTCGAGCGGCGCCCCGCCGCCGACGACCAGCGGGTGCAGGTACTCCACCCCACCGAAGCCGGTACGAGAAAACTCGCCTCGTCCCAGGGCAGCCGGCGCGCGGCCGTTCGCGACCGGCTGGCGGACTGGACTGAAGAGGACCTCGACCGCTTCGCGACCTATCTACTGCGGTACAACTCGGCGGAGTTGAGCTGAGGACCGTCCCGCGCCTCCTGCCCGCGCCGAGCCACACCAGGTTGGAGCGGTCGACAGGTTGGGGTGGGGTGGGGTGGGGTGGGCCTGGTCAGAACTTGATCAGAAGGGCCTGATCAGCAGGGGCCGCCCGCACCCGGGAGGTGCGCCTCCGCCCACAGCCCGAGCTCCTTGAGAGCGGGCTCCAGCGCCTTGCCCGCCTCGGTCAGCCGGTAGGAGACGCGCAGCGGGGGGCCTTCGTCCACCTCGCGCACGAGCAGTCCTGCCGCCGCGAGCTCGGTCAGCCGGTCGGAGAGCATCCGCTCGCTGATACCGGGAATGGCCCGCCGGAGATCCGCGAAGTACACCGGCTGCTGCATCAGTACGGCCACGATCAGCCCGGTCCAGCGCTTGCCCAGCAGCTCGAAGACGCGCGTGATCGCTCCGCCGACCTGCTTGCACGCCCGCTCGCTGTGTTCCGCCATGCCCCCAGAGTACTGAGTACGGACCACTCCCGTGAGTAACTGCGGAAAAGTAAGGGACTATGCTTATGATAGGTACGCATGGATTTCAGGATCACGCCCCACTCACGCTTCACGCTTACTGGAGAACGACATGGCCACCCTTCTGCACATCGACTCCGCCGTCTTCCCGCAGGGCTCCGCGTCACGTGACGTCACCGCCGTCTTCGTGAACGCCTGGCGGGAACAGCACCCCGAGGGCGTGGTCGTCTACCGCGATCTCGCCGCTCACCCGCTGCCGCACCTGGACGCCGCCGCCGCGGCCGCGGGCGCCGATTCCCCCCTCCGCGCCGAACTCGCCAACGAGCTCGCCGAGGCGGACGCCGTGCTGATCGGCGCCCCGATGTACAACTTCTCGATCCCCTCGACCCTCAAGGCCTGGCTCGATCACGCGATCATCGCCGGCCACAACGGCGGCGGCGCGGACAGCCCGCTGGCCGGTACCCCGTTCACGGTCGTAGCCAGCCGCGGTGGCTCCTACGCTCCCGGAACTCCCCGGGAGGGCTTCGAGTTCGTCCAGAACTACCTGGAGAAGCTCCTCACGGCGATGTTCGGTGCCGAGGTCGACTTCATAGTCCCCGAGCTGACCCTGGCCGCTTCGCAGCCCGCCATGGCCGAACTCGTCCCGCTCGCCGAGACCTCTCGCGCCAGGGCACTCGACGAGGCGGCGTCGAAGGCCAAGGCACTTGCCGCGCGTTTCGCGGCCTGACGGACGGCACCGCCGGTCCGGCATGCACAGAGGCGGTACCCCACAGAAGCGGTGCCCCACAAAAGCAGTACGTACAGAGGCCGTACGCACCGGAACGGCAGACTCAGAACCCCCGCGCAGCTCACATCAGCCGCGCGGGGGTTTCACGTGAAACCCGAAGCCCCCCTGAGCCCCCGAGCCCCGAGCCCCTGAGCCCCCGACTCCGCGGAGTCGACTCAGATCACCTTCGGCGCCTGCTGAACGGAAGTCGCCGACTCCGACGCCAGAGTCACACCCGAAGGCTCCACCGACTCCACCAAATGTGCCGCACCCGCGGCCGCTTCCGGCTCGGAGGCGGGAGCGGTGCGAGCAGCCGGAGAAGCCGGCGAGGCCGTCCCGCCGCTCCCGTCGCTCCCGTCCTCCTTCATCGCCTTCGCCTCGCTCTTGAGAATGCGCATCGACTTGCCCAGCGCGCGGGCGGTGTCGGGCAGCTTCTTCGAGCCGAACATCACCATGACCACGATCGCCACGATGAGCAGGTGCCAGGGCTCCAGACCATTGCGGAGCATGTCCACCCCACCCTTCTTCTCGTCGGTCGACGGTTCGTACCGCCGGAAGCATCTTCAGGAAAGCTTGCTACATTGCGCAACTGTACAACCATGGGATGGGGCCGTTCGTCCCCTCTTGTACGGACGGACGAATGAAAGCGCGCAGATGAAAACGAGCGATCGGACCACACGCGGCAACGAGCGGATCCCCCGGCCCACACGCAGAGGGGCGAGGAACGGCGAGAAGAACACTGCCAACGACCACGCGAACCACGGGACGACGGGCCACGGAACAACGGGTCATGGGACAACAGGCCACGGACCGCCCCACCGAGGTGGCGCCCACGGCACAGTCCGGGGAACCAAGCGCCGGAAGCGCCAGAAGCGCAGTCGCGCACGGCTCCTGATCGCCATAGCCGTGGCCCTTCTGGTGCTGGCCACCGCGGGCGCCGGGTGGGTCTACCTCCGGCTGAACGGAAACATCAACTCCTTCAGCTCGGACGGAATCTCCGCCGACCGCCCCGCATCCTCGACCAAGGGCCAGAACGTGCTGGTCATCGGCTCGGACTCGCGCACCGGCGGCAACAGCGCCCTGGGCGGCGGCGACAAGAACGACGTGGGCCGCTCCGACACGGCGTTCGTGCTGCACGTCTACGCCGACCACAAACACGCGATCGCCGTCTCCATCCCCCGCGACACCCTCGTCACCATCCCGTCCTGCAAGCTGCCCGACGGCACTTGGACCAAGCCGCAGCCCAACACGATGTTCAACGCGGCCTACTCCGTCGGCCAGACCCTCAAGGGCAACCCCGCCTGCACCCAGAACACGGTGGAGAAGCTCACCGGTCTGCGCATCGACCACACCGTCGTCGTCGACTTCGAGGGCTTCTCGAAACTGACCGGCGTCGTCGGCGGCGTCCAGGTGTGCCTGCCGCAGAACATCTACCAGGGGGATCTCGACCCGAACCGCACCACCCGCGGCAAGCTCCTCTTCGCCAAGGGCGAGCAGAGCGTGTCCGGGCAGAAGGCGCTCGACTACGTACGGATCAGGCACGGAATCGGTGACGGCTCCGACATCGGACGGATCAAACGCCAGCAGGCCTTCGTCTCCTCCTTGATCAAGAAGGTGAAGGACGACGGGTTCACGCCCACCAAGCTGCTGCCCCTCGCCGATGCTGCCACCCATTCGCTGACCGTCGACCCGGGACTCTCGACAGCCGACAAGCTGCTCTCGTTCGTGATGTCGCTGAAGAGCATCGATCTGCACAACACCAAGTTCGTCACCATCCCCTGGCGGTACCAGGGTGCGCGCGTCGCGATGGTCGAACCGGCCGCGAGCGTCCTCTGGTCCGATCTGCGGGCCGACCGGACGATCGACGGCAAGGACGCCAGCGGCAAGGACCACAAGAACGGCAAGAACCCCTCCCCCGCCCCCTCGACGACACCGAGCCCCGCAGGGCCCGTCTCCGGCGCCGGAATCGCCGTCACCGTCCAGAACGGCACCACCGTCACCGGCCTCGCGGCCCGCGCCGCCCAGACCCTCAGGGACCACGGCTTCACCATCGACGGGACGGCGACGGCCGGCACCCAGGACCACACATCCACCGTCATCACCTACGGGCCCGGCCGGCGGAGCGGAGCCGAGACCGTGGCGAGGCTCTTCGTGGGAGCGACGGTCCAGGAGGCGGACGCCGCCGCCGGTACGCAGAGCGCCGGGATCACCGTGACGCTGGGCCAGGTCTACGCCGACAACCCCTCAGCAACGCCGAGCAGCGACCCCGCAGCGGCGTCCGGAGCGTCCTCCCCCTCTTCGCTGCCCTCCTCCGTGGCATCCGGCGCCCGCTCCGCGGCCGACGGACCGTGCAGCAACGTGTCCTACGGATGAGACACGGCCTGCGGATGAAACACGTCCCGCGGACGAGCGGCCCAGGCCGCCGGCACGGGGCCCAGCCGGTGACGGGCAGCCGACCAGCACCGTGAACCGTCAACTCGCTTACGTGCGGCGGCTGTCCTGCCGGCAGCCGTCGTACCGCCGGCCGTCGTACCGGCGCCTGGCCGTCCCGAGCCCCCACGCGTACAGGCCGAGCACCACCACGAGCAGCGGATAGTAGAGCGCGGGCAGCGCCGCCATGCCCAGCAGCGGCCCCAGCGGCGAGAGCGGGAGCAGCAGTCCGGCGGTGGCGAGAGCGGCCGCCGCCCAGCGGACCGGACTGGTCCCGCCGCGTTCGGCGGCCCGGCGCCCCGTACGCAGCAGGAGCATCACCAGCGACTGGGTCAGCAGGTTCTCCACGAACCAGCCGGAGTGGAACACCGTCTCGCTGTCCGGGCCTCCGGGGCCGTGCACAGCCAGCGCCAGCACACCGAACGTCGCGAGGTCGGCGACCGCGTTGAGCGCGCCGAACCCGGTGATGAAGCGGAGGAAGTCCCGGGAGCGCAGGGTGGCGGGGCGGCTCAGCACCCCGGGGGCCGGCCGGTCGTAGGCGAACGCGAGCTGCGCCGCGTCGAAGCAGAGGTTCTGCACCAGCACCTGCGCCGGAAGCATCGGCAGGAACGGCAGCAGCAGACCGGCGGCGAGCATCGCGATGACGTTGCCGAGGTTGGACGAGAGCGTGATGCGCAGATACGTCGCGATGTTGCCGCTGCTGTGGCGTCCGGCCGTCAGCGCGTGTTCGACGGCCGAGAGGTCCTTCGCGTGCTCGGCGAGCACCACATCCGCGCCCTCCCGCGCCACGTCGACCGCATCGCGCGGGCAGATCCCGACATCCGCCGCGTGCAGGGCGGGCAGATCGTTGACCCCGTCACCGAGGAATCCGCAGACGCGGCCGTCGGCCCGGAGCGCGCGGACGATCCGCGCCTTGTGCTCGGGGGTGCAGCGGGCGAAGACGGCCGTGTCACGTACCGCCGAGGCCAGTTGGCCGTCCGTGAGCGCGTCCACGTCCCTGGCGGTGAGCACGGTCCCCGGTTCGAGCCCCAGCTCCTGGCAGGCACGGGCAGCGGTACCGGGGTGGTCGCCCGTGACAACCTTCACCGTCACGCCCATCCCGGCGAGCGCGGGCAGCGCGTCAGCGGCGCTCGGCACCAGCGCGTCGCGCAGGGTCACAAAGCCGCGGAAGCTGAGGCCACGCTCGTCGGCAGCGGTGTACGCCCGCTTGCGCGCCGGGCGCTCGGCGGTCGCGACGGCCAGCAGCCGGGCCCCGTTCCGTACGTGCTCGCCGGCCGCCGCGAGCAGCCGCTCCCGCTCCGCCGCGTCGAGCGCGCACCGCTCCAATACGTTCTCGACAGCGCCCTTCACCACGAGGGTGTCGACGCCGAGCCGGCCGGGACGGCGTACGACGGCGGTCGCCATGCGCCGCACCGGATCGAACGGCAGCGCGGCGATCCCCTCGTACGGCAGGAACTCCTCGCCTCCGGAACCGCCGAAGCCTCCGGAACCACTGGAGCCACCTGAACCACCGAAGCCACCTGAATCGCCGGAACCACCGGACGCATCGAGCAGCGCCTCGTCGAGCGGGTCGGGGGCGGGCAGGTCGGCCAGTTGGAGGGTCCACCAGGCATTGACCGCGGCCCAGTGCAGCACGTCGCGGTCGTCCGCGCCGTCCGCGTCCAGCGCCCGGTCGACAACGGGCAGGTCCTGGGTGAGCGTTCCCGTCTTGTCCAGGCACAGCACATCCACCGCGCCCAGATCGTGCAGCGCCGGCAGCCGTTTGACGATCACCCCGTGGTCGCGGGCGAGCAGGGAGGCGCCGCGCGCCAGACAGCTCGTGACGATCACCGGGAGCATCTCGGGCGTCAGCCCGACCGCCACAGCGACCGCGAACGGCAGCGTCTCCAGCCCCCGCCCGCGCAGCGCCGCGTTCGCCATCAGCACCAGCGGCGGAGTGAGCAGCATGAACCGGATCAGGATCCACGAAATACCGTGCACCGACCGGTCGAAGGCGCTCGGCCCGCGCGGCCCGGCCGCCCCGTGCCCGGCGGCGAACCTCGTCAGCGCCCCCGTCGCCACCACGACGCCGCTGCCGCTGCCCGAGACGACGCTGCTGCCCTGGAAGCAGAGATGCGCACGGTCGAACCCGGTGTCGCCGGACGCCTGCACGGGGACAGACACGGGGACAGATGCGGGGACAGATACAGACACGGGGCCGGACACCGGGACAGACACGGGGCCGGGCGGGGGGACAGACAGGCGACCGGATACCGGAACATCGGCGGCCGACTTGGCGACCGCGGCCGACTCCCCCGTGAGCACCGCCTGGTTCACGCTCAGACCGACGGCCCGCAGCAGCCGCAGATCGGCGGGCACCAGATCGCCGGGGCCCAGCCGGACCACGTCGCCTGGCACCAGCTGGTCGACCGGAACCTCACGGGCCACCGGAGCCGCGTCGTCCGATGAGCGCCGCAGCACCGTCGCCGTACTGGCCACCAGCTCCCGCAGCGCAGCCATCGAACGGTCGGCGCGGTGCTCCCCCGCGGAGCGCAGCGCACAGCTCACCACCACGAGCGCGGTGATCACACAGGCGGTACCCCACGCCGCGACCAGCGACGACACCACACCGAGGCAGAGCAGCACAGCCGTGAAGGGGTCCCGGACGCTGCGCAGGAACCGTACGAACCACGGAACCGGCCGCCGGGCCGGCAGGGTGTTCTCGCCGAACTGCCGCAGCCGTGCGTCGGCCACCGCGTCCGTCAGCCCGCGCGGGCCGCTGTCCAGGGCGCGCAGCACCTGGAGCGAGGTCAGCGCGCCCAGATCCGGTACAGCGCCGTCGGCCGCCGGAACGCCGTCCGCCACCCGCACGGCCCGGACGGAGACCCCGGAACCGGGCTCCGGGGCCGCGGCGGCCTCAGGTGCCTGTCCCACGGAGGTGACCCACCCCGGGAATCCCGCCACCGGCACGGTCGGCCAGCTGGCCGACCACGAGCCGTACGACGGTCACGACGTCGGGGTCGTCGACGAAGTACACCTGCCGCCGCCCCTCCCGCCGGGAACGCACCAGACCGGCCAGTTTCAGTTTCGTCAGATGCTGGCTCACCGCGGGGAGCGCACCGCCCACCCGCTCGGCCAGGCCGCTCACATCGCTCTCGCCCTGTGCCAGCGCCCAGACGATGTGCAGCCGCGCCGACGAGGCGAGCAGACCGAACGCGGCGGCCGCTTCCGCGAGTACCTCGGCGGAAGGATCCGGGAACCTCTCGACGCCTGCCGCCACTTCGCCTTCCCCCACCGCTGGACCACCTTGCGTACCGCACCAGTCTAGGTCGCGGGGAACCACAGCATTTGCGTCCGGGCCCCGGCACCACTTAGCTTATCGGTACGAAACTGTTTCGTTTTACTAGAGCTTTGCTGGAGTGGGTATGCCGCAGCCCGAATCCCGAAGAACACGGCTGTCGCCCGAGCGGGAGGCAGAGATCTTCACCGCCACCCTCGACCTGATCCGCGAAGTCGGCTACGAAGCCGCCCGCCTCGACACCGTGGCGCAGCGCTCCCAGTGCAGCAAGGCCACGCTCTACCGGCGCTGGCAGGGAAAGCCCCGGCTGGTGTCGGAAGCGCTCCGGCACGGCAAGCCGTTCACCCTGGCCGGGCTGGACACCGGATCCCTGCGGGGGGATCTGTACGAGATGACCTCCCGCATCGGGAAGGCCAGAAAGGACCACGCCCTGATGCGCGGCATCGCCCTGGCCGTCCGGCAGGACTCCGCCCTGGCGGACGCGATGCACGAGACGCTGGTGCGGCCCGACCTGGAGGCCGCCCGGGGGATCGTGGACCGCGCCATCGCCCGCGGAGAGGTCGATCCGGCGAATCCGGCCCTCGCCTTCTTCCCCCACCTCATCCAGGGTGCGGGCTTCGCCCGGCTGGTCTTCGACCAGCGCGAGCCCGACGCCGACTACCTGCGCCGCTACGTCGACGCCGTCGCCCTCCCCGTGCTGCTCCGGGAGATCGACAGCAGCGCCACAGATACCTCTTTGAGGAGTACCACATGAGTTCCGCACCCGCCGACGTGGCCGTCGGCACCATATCCCCACCGGCCGCGCCACCAGCCCCATCGGCGTCGCCACCCCCGGCGCACCGCTGGTGGGCCCTCGTGGTCATCGGCCTCGCGCAGCTGATGGTGGTGCTGGACGCCACCATCGTGAACATCGCACTGCCCTCGGCCCAGCAGGACCTGGGATTCTCCAACGACGACCGCCAGTGGGTCGTCACCGCCTACTCGCTGGCCTTCGGCAGTCTGCTGCTGCTCGGCGGACGGCTGGCCGACCTCTTCGGCCGCAAGACCACCCTGCTGATCGGGCTGATCGGCTTCGCCGCCTCCTCCGCGCTGGCCGGAGCCGCGGGCGGCTTCACCATGCTGGTAGTGGGGCGTGCGCTCCAGGGCGCGTTCGGCGCGATGCTCGCGCCGTCGGCGCTGTCACTGCTGACGACGACCTTCACCGATCCGAAGGAACGCGGCCGCGCCTTCGGGGTGTTCGGGGCGATCGCCGGATCCGGCGGCGCGGTGGGACTGCTGCTCGGCGGGGTGCTCACCGAGCACCTGAACTGGCGCTGGACGCTGTACGTCAACCTCGCCATCGCCGTACTCGCGGTGGCCGGGGCGCTGCTGTTCATCCGGCGGCCCGCACCCGCCCAGCGCCCCAAGCTGGACCTGCTGGGCACCCTGCTGGTCTCCAGCGGGCTCTTCTGCATCGTCTACGGCTTCTCGAACGCGGAGACGTACACCTGGAGCGACCCGATGTGCTGGGGCTTCCTGGCGGGCGGTGTCGTCCTGCTGCTGGGCTTCATCGGCTGGCAGACCAAGGCCGTACACCCGTTGCTGCCGCTGCGGGTCTTCGCCGACCGCAACCGCAGCGCGTCGTATCTGATGGTGTTCGCCACCGGCGCCGGAATGTTCGGGATCTTCCTCTTCCTGACCTACTACCTCCAGCAGATCCTGCATTACACACCGGTGAAGACCGGGCTCGCCTTCCTGCCGATGATCCTGATGCTCATGCTGCTGGCGCAGCTGTCCATCAACCTGCTCATGCCGAAGATCGGCCCCAAGATCATGGTGCCGATCGGCACCCTGTTCGCCGCGGGCGGCCTGGCCTGGCTGACCAGGATCGACCTGTCCAGCAGTTACAGCGCGGACATCCTGCCGCCGCTGCTGCTGATCGGCGCCGGTATCGGCATGGTGATGCCCCCGGCCATGTCGCTGGCGACACTCGGCATCGCACCCGCCGACCAGGGGGTCGCGTCCGCGACCGTCAACACCATGCAGCAGGTGGGCGGTTCCATCGGCACCGCGCTGTTCTCCACCATGGCGACGACCGCGGCCGGCGACTATGTGAAGGACCACGGCACCTCCAAGCCGGCCCTCGCCGAAGCCGCCGTGCACAGCTACGCCACCGTCTACTGGTGGGCCGCCGGCCTGTTCGCGATCGCCTTCCTGATCGCGATCTTCCTCTACCGCAAGGGCCGTCCGATGGCGGCCGCACCGGCACCGGCAGGCGCGAAGGCCCCCGGGTCCCCGCACTCCCTCGAAAAGGCCGCCGTGACGCCGCAGGACCGGCCGACCGCGGAAATCCCGGTCGCCGACGTGCCCGCGGGCCCCGCGCAGACGAGCGTGCGGGGACGGGTACTGGGTGAGCACGGCGCTCCGGTGGCGTCGGCGGTGACGCTCATCGACCAGACCGGCCGCCAGGTCGCACGGGCCGTACCGGCCCCGGACGGCTCGTACGCCCTGTCCGCCCCGCCCGGCAGGTACGTCCTGGTCGCATCGGCGCCGGACTGCCGGCCCAGGATCAGCGAACTCGTCGTGGGCACGGAGCCCGTCGACCACAACGTCCAGCTCGCCGGGACCGGCGGACTCTTCGGCACGGTCAGCGGGGCGTCCGGGCCCATCGGCGGCGCACTGCTCGTCGTGACGGACGCGGAAGGCAGTGTGGTCGACTCCACCATCTCGGCCCCGGACGGCGGCTACCGGCTGCCCGCGCTGCCCCCGGCCGCGTACACCCTCACCGCAGGGGCGGAGGGCCACCAGCCCTACGCCGCCCTGATCACGGTGACCGGCTCCGCGCCCACCCGCCACGACGCGGTCCTCACGGCCGCCGCGACGGTACGGGGCACGGTGCTCGGGCCGCAGGGTGCGCCGGTGAACGACGCCCTGGTCACCCTGCTCGACGCGGCGGGCAACGTCGTCGGACGGCACACCACGGGCCCGGACGGCGTCTACACGTTCACGGGTCTCACCGGCCTCGACTACACCGTGATCGCCGCGGGCTACCCGCCCGCCGCGTCCCAGATCACCGTCCCCTCCGAGCCCCAGGACGGCTTCGACGTTCTGCTGGGGCACTCGGACTGACCCGGAATCCGGGGCGGCGGCACGGCCTCCGAGCCGCCGCCCCATCGGCCGTCATTCCTGAGACATATGACATGCGAAAAGCGGAACGGCCCGCATCATGATCATGATGCGGGCCGTTCCGTTGGTGATACTGAACACCTTCACCGGTGTCCGATGATGGTGCGCGAGGGGGGATTTGAACCCCCACGTCCCTAAGGACACTGGCACCTGAAGCCAGCGCGTCTGCCGTTCCGCCACTCGCGCAAGTGGTGTATCCGAGGCTCTCTCACTGGTTTGTGCGAGCGCCTGGCGACATCCGGAAGATTAGCACGCTGGACAGGGTGGATTCACATCCGTTCTCCGGGGGAGACGACCGGCGCCCCACCCGTGGAACGAGTCCCCTCTCCCCCCACTCCTCCTCAGTGCGCGCCGAGTGCGGGACACTGTTCGGGGGCCACCTCTACGATCCGTGTGAGAGGTGACACTTATCCACAGGGGAGACAAGGGGAACCAGCCGATTTCCCCGTGCGTGGATACGATCAGTAAGCAGTACCAGGACGACAACGTCGGAGGAGGTGCCTCATGGGAGTCATGAAGAAGTTCGAGCAGCGTCTCGAAGGTCTGGTCAACGGCACCTTCGCGAAGGTGTTCAAGTCCGAGGTCCAGCCCGTCGAGATCGCCGGTGCGCTCCAGCGCGAATGCGACAACAACGCGACGATCTGGAACCGCGAGCGGACGGTCGTCCCCAACGACTTCATCGTCGAACTGAGCACACCGGACTACGAGCGCCTCAGCCCGTACTCGGGGCAGCTGGGCGACGAACTCTCCGGTCTGGTCCGGGACTACGCCAAGCAGCAGCGGTACGCCTTCATGGGCCCGATCAAGGTCCATCTGGAGAAGGCCGAGGACCTGGACACCGGTCTCTACCGCGTCCGCAGCCGCACCCTCGCGTCGAGCACCAGCCAGCAGGGCGCAGACCACGGACCCGCCGCACCGGCTCCCCAGCGGAACGCCGGCGGTTACGGCTACCCGCCGGCCGCGGCCCCGCCCATGCCCGCCGCACCTCCGCCCGGAGGCCACCGCCCGGCAGCCGGCCGGGCGCCCTCTCCCGGGCCCATGCCGAGCACCCAGATCCGGCGCTGGATCGAGGTCAACGGCACCCGCCATCAGATCTCGCGCGCCACTCTGGTCCTCGGCCGCAGCACCGAAGCCGACGTGCGTATCGACGACCCCGGCGTATCCCGCCGGCACTGTGAGATCCGCGCCGGTTCCCCCTCGACGATCCAGGATCTCGGTTCCACCAACGGCATCGTGGTAGACGGACAGCACACCACCCGCGCTACGCTCCGCGACGGCTCGCGGATCGTCGTGGGCAATTCCACCATCGTTTACCGGCAAGCCGAAGGGTGAAGCGGGGGCAATGTCAGAGCTGACCCTGACGGTCATGCGGCTAGGTTTCCTAGCTGTTCTGTGGCTGTTCGTGATCGTGGCCGTCCAGGTCATCCGTAGCGATCTGTTCGGAACGCGCGTCACGCAACGCGGCTCACGCCGCAACGCGGACGCCCGTCCTCCGCAGACCGCGCGGCAGGCCGCCGCGCCGCCGCAACAGCGTCAGCAGCCGGCCGCCGGCCGCCAGCGCCGGGGCGCACCCACCAAACTCGTCGTCTCCGAGGGGTCCCTCACGGGCACCACGGTCGCCCTCCAGGGCCAGACCGTCACCCTCGGCCGGGCACATGATTCAACGATCGTGCTGGACGACGACTACGCGTCGAGCAGGCATGCCAGGATCTACCCCGACCGTGACGGCCAGTGGATCGTCGAGGATCTCGGGTCCACCAACGGCACGTATCTCGACCGGACCCGGCTGACCACCCCGACGCCGATCCCGCTGGGCGCACCGATCCGCATCGGCAAGACCGTCATCGAACTGCGGAAGTAGTCACGACAATGAGCGAGCGGAGCGAGCGAGCCGCAGCGGTTCCGGCAACGGACCGGGGCGCGCTCCCGACCGGAGGGTGGGCAGTGTGGCTCGAGACCGGTTGTACCCGGAGCCGACAGGCGAGGTGCGCATGAGTCTGTCCCTGCGCTTCGCCGCCGGATCGCACAAGGGCATGATCCGCGAGGGGAACGAGGACTCCGGCTATGCCGGCCCCCGGCTCCTCGCCATCGCCGACGGAATGGGCGGCCAGGCCGCCGGCGAGGTCGCCAGCTCCGAGGTCATCTCCACGCTCGTCACCCTCGACGACGACGTCCCCGGTTCTGACATCCTGACCTCGCTCGGCACGGCCGTACAGCGGGCCAACGACCAACTCCGCATGATGGTCGAGGAAGACCCCCAGCTCGAAGGCATGGGCACCACGCTCACCGCCCTCCTCTGGACCGGTCAGCGCCTCGGCCTCGTGCATGTCGGCGACTCCCGCGCCTACCTCCTGCGGGACGGCGTCCTGACGCAGATCACCCAGGACCACACCTGGGTGCAGCGCCTCGTCGACGAGGGCCGCATCACCGAGGAGGAAGCCACCACCCACCCGCAGCGCTCCCTGCTGATGCGCGCGCTGGGCAGTGGTGAACACGTCGAGCCCGACCTCTCCATCCGGGAGGTACGGGCAGGCGACCGCTACATGATCTGTTCCGACGGGCTCTCCGGCGTCGTCTCCCACCAGACGATGGAAGAGACGCTCGCCAGCTACCAGGGCCCCACGGAGACGATCCAGGAGCTGATCCAGCTCGCCCTGCGCGGCGGCGGCCCCGACAACATCACCTGCATCGTGGCCGACGTCCTCGACGTCGACTCCAACGACTCCCTGGCCGAGCAGCTCAACGACACCCCGGTCGTGGTCGGCGCGGTCGCCGAGAACCAGGCGGCCCAGCACGACGGCGGGGCCATGCAGACCCCGGCGGGCCGGGCGTCCGGCCTCGGCCGCCAGGTGCCGCCGCCCGCGCCGGGCGGCTTCGGCCCGCCCGGAAGCGGCGACGGATACGGCGCGGCCCCCGAAGGCACGTTCGGCGCGTACAGCGACGAGGACTTCACCAAGCCGTCCGGCGGTCGCAAGTGGATCAAGCGGTCGCTGTTCATCGTGCTCGCCCTCGCCGTCATCGGCGGCGGCCTCTACGGCGGTTACCGCTGGACCCAGACCCAGTACTACGTCGGGTCCAACAACCAGAACGTCGCGCTCTACCAGGGCATCAGCCAGGACCTCGCCTGGGTCAAGCTCTCGAAGGTCGAGACGGACCACCCCGAGATCGAACTCAAGTACCTCCCGCCGTACCAGCGCAAGCAGGTCGACGCGACGATCACCGAAGGCAGCCTCAGCGAGGCGAAGGTCAAGATCGGCGAACTCGCCCAGCAGGCCGACGTCTGCAAGAAGGACGCGGAGCGCCGCAAGATCGCGGACGAGAAGAAGCCGTCGAAGACGGACACCGGCAAGACGACCGGCACCTCAAGCACACTCTCCTCCAAGAGCAGTACGACCTCCCAGAGCGGTACGACAGGGAAACCCAAGCCCAGCGCCAAACCCACGCCCGGCCCCAGCCTCTCGGAGGACGAGCAGAAGCTGGTCCCGCTGTGCGGTCAGCAGTAGAGCCGTAGGGGGCCTTTCACCACCATGAGCGTTGTCACCAACACGACCACCATTGGCGCGATCGAAGCACCGAGCCGTCGCAATACCGAACTGATGATGCTGGTATTCGCCGTCGCCATCTCGGTGTTCGCGTACGCCAATGTCGGCCTCGCGATCAACGGTTCGCTGCCGGCGGGCATCCTCGGCTACGGAACGGGCCTCACGCTGCTCGCGGCCGTCGGCCACATCGTGGTGCGCAAGTTCGCGCCGTACGCCGATCCGCTGCTGCTGCCCGTGGCGACCCTCCTGAACGGCATCGGGCTGGCTCTCGTCTGGCGCCTGGACCAGTCACCGCGGCTGATCCAGCTCCAGAAGCTCTCCTACGGCGCCTTCCACCCCGCCGCACCGAAGCAGTTGCTCTACTCGGCGATGGGCGTCGCGCTCTTCGTCGTCGTCCTGATGTTCCTCAAGGACCACCGAATCCTTCAGCGCTACACCTATATCTCCATGGTGGTGGCGCTGGTTCTGCTGATCCTGCCGGTGTTCTTCCACCCGGTGAACGGCGCCAAGATCTGGGTCAACCTCGCAGGCTTCACCATCCAGCCCGGTGAGTTCGCCAAGATCGTCATCGCGATCTTCTTCTCCGGCTATCTCATGGTGAAACGCGACGCGCTGGCCCTGGCCAGCCGCCGCTTCATGGGGCTGTACCTGCCGCGCGGCCGTGACCTCGGGCCGATCCTCGTCATCTGGGCCATGTCGATCCTCATCCTGGTCTTCGAGACGGACCTCGGGACCTCGTTGCTGTTCTTCGGCCTCTTCGTCGTCATGCTGTACGTCGCGACCGAGCGCACCAGCTGGATCGTCTTCGGACTGATCATGTCCGGCGCGGGCGCGGTCGGCGTGGCCACGTTCGAACCCCATGTCCAGCAGCGTGTGGACGCCTGGCTCGCGCCCTTCTCCAAGGCGACGCTGGCGCAGAGCGACCAGGTCGCCCAGTCCCTGATGGCCTTCGGATCGGGCGGCACTCTCGGCACCGGGCTCGGTCAGGGTCACTCCGACCTCATCGGCTTCGCGGCGAACTCCGACTTCATCTTCGCCACCGTCGGCGAAGAGTTCGGTCTGGCCGGAATGATGGCCGTCCTGCTGCTCTACGGTCTGATCGTCGAGCGTGGCGTGCGTACCGCACTGGCAGCCCGTGACCCGTTCGGCAAGCTCCTCGCCGTCGGCCTCTCCAGCGCCTTCGCCATCCAGGTCTTCGTCGTAGCCGGCGGTGTGATGGGCCTCATCCCGCTGACCGGTATGACCATGCCGTTCATCGCGTACGGCGGATCCTCCGTACTGGCCAACTGGGCCCTGATCGGCATCCTGATCCGGATCAGCGACACCGCACGGCGCCCCGCCCCGGCCCCCGCCCCGTCACCCGACGCCGAGATGACCCAGGTGGTCCGACCGTGAACAAGCCCCTGCGCCGAATCGCGATCTTCTGCGGTCTGCTCGTCCTCGCCCTGCTGCTGCGGGACAACTGGATCCAGTACATCAAGGCGGACAGCCTCAACGCCCGCAAGGAGAACCGCCGCGTCGAGATCGAGCGCTACGCCCACGAGCGCGGCGACATCATCGTCGACGGCAAAGCGGTCACCGGCTCGACCGTGACCCAGGGCAGCATGTACAAGTACAAGCGCACCTGGAAGGACGGCCCCATGTGGGCGCCCGTCACCGGATACGCCTCGCAGGCCTTCGGCGCGACACAGCTGGAGAACCTGAACGACTCCATCCTGACCGGCAACGACGACCGGCTCTTCTTCGACCGGACGCTCTCCATGTTCACCGGCGAGAAGAAGCAGGGCGGCAACGTCGTCACCACGCTGAACGCCGACGCCCAGAAGGCCGCGTACAAGGGGCTCGGCGACAAGAAGGGCGCCGTGGCCGCCCTCGACCCGAAGACCGGCGCGATCCTCGCCATGGCGTCGACGCCCTCGTACGACCCCTCGACGTTCGCGGGCAACTCCACGAGCACCGACTCGAAGAACTACACCGCGCTCAAGAACGACAAGAACGAGCCGCTGCTCAACCGGGCGCTGCGCCAGACGTATCCGCCCGGCTCCGCCTTCAAGGTGGTCACCGCGTCGGCCGCCCTGGAGAACGGCCTGTACGACAGCGTCGACACCCCGACCAGGTCCCCGCTGCCCTGGCGACTGCCGCTCTCCTCCAAGGACCTGCCCAACGAGGGCAATCTGCCCTGCAAGAACGCCACGCTGGTTGAAGCCCTGCGGGTGTCCTGCAACACGGTCTTCGGCAAGATCGGCGCCGACCTCGGTGAGGACAAGATGCGCGCCGAGGCCGAGAAGTTCGGCTTCAACAGCGAGCAGTTCACGCCCACCCGCTCCAACGCCAGTGTCTTCTCCAAGGACATGGACAAGGCGCAGACCGCGCTCTCCTCGATCGGCCAGTTCAACACCTCGGCAACTCCGCTGCAGATGGCCATGGTCGCTTCCGCGGTCGCCAACGACGGCACGCTGATGAAGCCGTACATGGTCGACCGTCTCACCGCTCCCAACCTGGACACCGTCGCCAAGACCGACCCGGAGAAGCAGAGCGAGCCCCTGACGAAGGAGCACGCGCAGATGGTCCAGAAGATGATGGAAGCGGTGGTCGAGAGGGGCACCGGCGGGAATGCGCGGATCCCCGGCGTCACCGTCGGCGGTAAGACCGGTACCGCACAGAACGGCATCAACAACAGCGGCAACCCGTACGCCTGGTTCATCTCGTACGCCAAGACCGACCAGGGTTCGCCGGTCGCCGTGGCCGTCGTCGTCGAGGACTCCAACGCCTCCCGCCAGGACATCTCCGGTGGCGGTCTCGCCGCTCCGATCGCCAAGGACGTCATGTCCGCCGTCATCAACAGCAAGAAGTGACGACCGTGACGGAAGGCACACGGCACCTGCGCGATACCGGTCCGATATCAGCTGACGGTTGCGGGCTGATCATCCATCCGTGGCCGGTAGCGTATCCGCGAACAGCACACCGCCGGACCACCCCAGGGTGCGGTCGGGACATACGGAGAGGGCTGGATTAGCTATGGAAGAGCCGCGTCGCCTCGGCGGCCGGTACGAGCTGGGCTCGGTGCTCGGCCGTGGTGGCATGGCCGAGGTCTACCTCGCGCATGACACCCGGCTCGGCCGCACCGTCGCCGTGAAGACGCTGCGGGCGGATCTCGCCCGCGACCCGTCCTTCCAGGCCCGGTTCCGCCGTGAGGCCCAGTCGGCCGCCTCGCTCAACCACCCCGCGATCGTCGCTGTCTACGACACCGGCGAGGACTATGTGGACAACATCTCCATCCCGTACATCGTGATGGAGTACGTCGACGGGTCCACGCTCAGGGAGCTCCTGCACTCCGGCCGGAAGCTGCTGCCCGAGCGCACCCTGGAGATGACCATCGGCATCCTCCAGGCGCTGGAGTACTCGCACCGCAACGGCATCGTCCACCGTGACATCAAACCGGCCAACGTCATGCTGACGCGCACCGGCCAGGTCAAGGTCATGGACTTCGGCATCGCCCGTGCCATGGGCGACTCCGGGATGACGATGACGCAGACGTCCGCGGTGATCGGCACGGCCCAGTACCTCTCCCCCGAGCAGGCCAAGGGGGAGCAGGTCGACGCCCGCTCCGACCTGTACTCGACGGGCTGTCTGCTCTACGAGCTGCTGACGGTCCGGCCGCCGTTCATCGGGGACTCCCCGGTCGCGGTGGCCTATCAGCACGTACGCGAAGAGCCGCAGTCGCCCAGCAACTTCGACGCCGAGATCACGCCCGAGATGGACGCCATCGTCCTCAAGGCCCTGGTCAAGGACCCCGACTACCGTTACCAGTCGGCCGACGAGATGCGCGCCGACATCGAGGCGTGCCTCGACGGCCAGCCGGTCGCCGCGACCGCGGCGATGGGCATGCCCGGCTACGGCGGTTACGACGCGGAGCAGCCCACCACCGCCATACGGCAGCAGGACCAGGGCGACGGCCAGACGTCCATGATGCCCCCGGTCCCCCCGGACGAAGGTGGCTACGACGACCGACCCGACCGGCGGCGGGGCCGCCCCCAGAAGAAGTCCAACACATCGACGATCCTGCTCATCGTCGCGGGCGTTCTGGTGCTGGTCGGCGCGATCCTCATCGGGAAGTCGCTGTTCACCAGCAACGACAGCAACTCCGGCAAGGTCGCCGTGCCGCAGCTCGTCGGCCAGTCCCTGGACAGGGCGAAGGAATCGGTCGCCAACTCGAAGCTGAAGCTGACGGTGGCGCAGCGGAAGCCCTGCGACAACGCGGCCAAGGGCGATGTCTGCAGCCAGGACCCGAAGTTCGGCGGCGCCACGCTCCAGCAGGGCGAGACCATCTCGGTCGTCGTGTCCACCGGCGCCCCCAAGATCGATGTGCCCAACGTCAACGGAGACACCGAGGACGAAGCCACGCAGCTCCTTGAGGGCAAGGGCTTCAAGGTGAACCCGCAGCAGGTCGAGTCCAACCAGGAGGAGGGCAAGGTCTTCGACCAGTCCCCGAAGGGCAACACCACGGCCCAGAAGGGTTCCGAGGTCACGATCAAGATCGCGAAGTCGACCAAGATCCCGGTACCGGACGTCAAGGGCCGCACCTTCGAGGACGCCTCCAAGCAGCTGACCGACGCGGGCTTCCAGGTCTCCCGGGCCGCCGACCAGGAGTCGGAGCAGCCGGTCGGCACGGTGATCAGCCAGGACCCGGGCGGCGGCGAGGCCGCGAAGGGCGCGACGATCACGCTGACGGTCGCCAAGGCCAAGGCGACGCCTTCGCAGACGGCGGTCCCCGAGATCAGGGGCAAGAAGCTGTCCGAGGCGAAGCAGATCCTCAACGGGGCCGGCTTCACCAACATCCAGATCGCGGGCGGCAGTAACGGCGGCGACAACGCGATCGTCACCGGCTCCGACCCCGCGGTGGGTACCCAGGAGGCCGACCCGGGCAGCACCACCGTCACGCTCACGACGATGGGCGGCGGTGGTGGTGGCGGCGGCGGTCACAACAACGGTGGTGGCAACGGCGGCGACGGCGGCATCTTCGACGGCTGGAACTAGCCACCAGCCACCGCAGTACCAGGCACGGGCGAAGCCCCGGCCCCCGGCAGGACTCCTGAGGAGTCCAGCCGCTGGGGGGCCGGGGCTTCGCCCGTGGTTCAGGTCTGTACGTGGCCGGTTGTGAGGCCGGTCCGGCCGGGTGTCAGCGCAGCTCGGCCGGCGGGGTGCGCTTCGCGTCGACCTTCACCGTGCGCTCCAGCTCGCCCCACACGATGTACCGGTAGCGCGACGTGTAGACGGGTGTGCAGGTCGTCAGCGTGATGTAGCGGCCCGGCTTCTTCTTGCCCGACTCCTTGGGCACCGACTGGAGAACGTCGACGTTGTACTTCGACGTCTGCCGGAGCTCCTTGAACACCTTGTACACGTACCAGGTGTCCTTGGTCTCGAAGACGACCGGATCGCCGGTCTTCACCTTGTCGATGTTGTGGAACTTCGCGCCGTGCCCGTCGCGGTGCGCGGCCAGCGCGAAGTTGCCCGTCTTGTCGGACGGGAGTCCCGCCTTGACCGGCTTCACGTAGTAGCCGGCGACGCCCTCGTTCAGGACGCTGGTGCTGGTGCCCCGCCTGACCAGGACCTCACCGTTCTTCATCGACGGCACATGCAGGAAGCCGATGCCGTCCTTGGTGTCGAGGGCGCCCGGACCGGTGCTGGGGTGCGACCAGTTGTCGCGGATCTTGTCGCCCTGTTTCGCCGCGTGCCGGTCGGCCACGACGTTCGTCCACCACAGCGAGTAGACGACGAAGAGTCCGAGCACAAGCCCCGCTGTGATGAGCAGTTCGCCGAATACGCTGACCGCGGTCGCGATCGGGCCCCGTCGGCCGCGGCGGGCGCGGGGCGTGATTGTCTGCTCGTCCTGCTCGGTCGTCGATGCCACCGCACCTGTCCCCTGTAGTCCGTAACCGTCAGCCTGCGGTCAGGGCTTCAGGCATCCCCTTGCTCCGTGGCCGTTCATCAACCATCTTGCCCCAGACGACCATTCGGTACGTACTGGTGAACTCGGGGGTGCACGTCGTCAGGGTGATGTAGCGGCCCGGCCGGGTGAAGCCGGACCCCACCGGCACCGGCTGGATCACCGATACGTTCGACGGAGACGTCTGAGCCAGACGGCTCGTCACCTCGTAGGTGTAGTAGTCGTCCTGCGTCTCCACGACGACCTTGTCGCCGTCCTTGAGCTTGTTGATGTAGCGGAACGGCTCACCGTGGGTGTTGCGGTGGCCCGCCAGCGCGAAGTTGCCCGTCTTCGCCGACGGCATCGCCGTCTTGAGCTTGCCCTCGCTGTAGTGGCCGACCATCCCGCGGTCGAGCACCTTGGTCTTGCTGACGCCCTCCGCGATCGGCACGACCACGTCCAGCTTGGGGATGTGGATGATCGCGAACCCCTGTCCGGGCTCGAAAGCACCGGGCGCGCTGTTCTTGCCGCCCTTCGCCCAGTTGTCCTGGAGGCTGTGGGCCGTACCGCTGGCCTCCTGGTGGGCGCGTACGTTCGTCCACCAGAGCTGGTACGTGACGAACAGCAGCATCAGCACACCCAGGCTGATGAAGATCTCACCGATCGCCCGGCTGGCGATGACGGCGGGGCTGTCCTTGAGGGCACGTGCCGCGAGGCGCGCCTCCATCCGGGTGCGGGGGATGGCCGGGATGACGGGTTCGGCGGGCGTGGCGCTCTTGCGCCCCCGCCCCCTGGCGGCCTTACGGCGCTCGGCACGGCCGCCGAGCGGCGCGGGTGCCCGGTCCGCGTCCGTGGGCGCGGACGAGGCGGGTGAGGACGGAGCGGTTGCGGACGAGGCGGGTGCGGCCTCGGCGATGCGGAGGCCCACGGTCTCGTCGTCCCGTACGACGGGAAAAACGGCCGTGCTCCGCTCCGGGTCCGGGCCTGGTTCCGGGAACGGCTCCGCGATCGGCTCGGGGATCGGCCCCGTGATCGGCTCGGGGATCGGCTCCCGGGCCGTGGCCGTATCCGGTGGCACGGCGGGCGTGACTATGGGCTCGTACACCGCCTCCCGCCCGTACCAGTCCCGCGGCGGATCCTGCACGGCCGGCTGCGGCGCCGTGCTCCCCGAGTGCTCCGCCCGGAACCACGGCGAACTGTGGCTGCCCGTCGGCAGCGGGTCCGTCAGCGGGTCGTACTCCCGGTCGGCGCGACCGGGGCCGGCGGCCCCGGCAGGCTGTCCGGCAGGCGGCCCCGCGGGCCCGGACCCTCTCGGTGGTTCCGGTGCCGCCGCCCCCGAGCCGTCCTGTTCGGGGCGCAGTGCCGTCACGCCGCGGCCTTGCCCACCACCGGCGCGAGCCCCGCCGACCGTCCGACCGCGCCCGCGTCGCCGCACTGGACGAGCCAGTTGGCGAGCATCAGATGGCCGTGCTCGGTGAGCACCGACTCGGGGTGGAACTGCACGCCCTCGACCGGCAGTTCCCGGTGGCGCAGGCCCATGATGATGCCGTCGGCGGTCCACGCGGTGACGGCGAGCTCGGGCGGCACCGTCCGGGGCTCGGCGGCCAGCGAGTGGTAGCGGGTCGCGGTGAAGGGCGAGGGCAGCCCGGCGAAGACACCGGCCCCCTCGTGCGTCACCGGGGACGTCTTGCCGTGCAGCAGCTCGGGCGCCCGGTCCACCACACCGCCGTACGCCACTGCCATCGACTGCATGCCAAGACAGACCCCGAAGACGGGGACCCCGGTGTCGGCGCAGTGCCGCACCATGTCCACGCAGACACCGGCGTGTTCGGGCGTTCCGGGCCCGGGGGAGAGCAGTACGCCGTCGAAGCCGTCCTGCGCGTGCGCGAGGGTGACCTCGTCGTTCCGCACGACTTCGCACTCGGCGCCGAGCTGGTACAGGTACTGGACCAGGTTGAACACGAAGCTGTCGTAGTTGTCGACGACGAGGATGCGGGCACTCATCGCACGGCCCCCATCCCCTGGTCGACCGTCACGTCATTGAACGGAAGCAGCGGCTCCGCCCACGGGAAGACGTACTGGAAGAGCAGGTAGACGAGAGCGAGCACGAGCACGAGCGAGATGACCGCCCGGAGCCATACGTTGCCCGGCAGATGCCGCCAGATCCAGCCGTACATGCTGTCCCTTCCGTTCGTGGTACGGCACCAGAGTAGAGGGCTGTGGCAGGCGCCCGTGGGTCACCCGCGCAAAGCGGCCGGCTTGCCCTGCGTCACAGGCTGCGTGGAGTCGAGATGTCCCCAGGCGATGAGCCGGTGGCTGCTGCCCCATTCCGGGTCGCACGTGGTGAGCGTCAGATAGCGTCCGGCCCCCTGAAAACCCGACTTCACCGGCACCGGATCGATGACCCCGGTGTCGGACGGCACGGTCAGATAGGGCTTCTTGTCGATGCGGTACGTGAACCAGGTCGTCCCGTCCGTGAGCACCACCGCGTCGCCGGGCCGGAGCTTCGGGAAGTCCTTGAACGGGTCGCCGTACGTACGCCGGTGGCCCGCGACCGCGAAGTTTCCCGTGGCGCCGAGGCGTGCGGTCCCCGCGTAGTGGCCCAGGCCCCGCTGGAGCGTCCCGACGGCTGTGTTCTGCAGCACGGGCCTGCTCCAGTCCCGGCCGAGGCGCGGGACGTACATCACGGCGAAGGCCTTGCCCGCGTGGTAAGCGACGGGGGCGGGGGTGGCGGCCGGCTTCGGTTTCGACGGTGACGAGGCGCTGGAACCGGCTGCGGGGCCGGGGGTGGCGGCCGCGCTGCGGGCCCACTGGTGGTGGAGGTCGTCGATCTGGTGATCCGCGGCGTTGTCCGCCTTCACGCCCGTCCAGAACAGCAGATACGCGACGAACAGCACGATCAACGCACCTACGGTGATACAGAGTTCGCTGAAGCTCCTGACGATCAGTCGCACCGTCACAGCCGTCCGCCTCCCTGGAACTACCCCACAGGTCCTGCGTAATGGAGATCCACTGTGCCCGAGTAACCGGGAAGAGTCACCGCCTGGTCGTCATCTACTTTCCAGCCGAGCCCGTACGCCTTCACGTACTGCAGGTAGTTCTGGATCGCCGGGGAGGCCGTGAGCGCCTTCTTCAGCTTGTCGGGGTTGCCGACGGCCGTCACCTTGTACGGGGGCGAGTAGACGCGGCCCTGGAGGAGCAGGGTGTTGCCCACGCAGCGCACAGCGCTGGTGGTGATCAGCCGCTGGTCCATGACTTTGATGCCCTTGGCACCGCCCTGCCACAGGGCGTTCACCACCGCTTGCAGGTCCTGCTGGTGGATGACCAGGTCGTTGGGCTGCGGTTCGGGGTAGCCGGGGTTCGCGGTGGTGTTCGGCGGGGCGTCGTCGAGCGTGACCGAGACGGCGGAGCCGCTGAGCTTCTGCGTACCGGCGGACTTCTCCAGCTCCTTGAGGCCGGCGTCCTCCTTCTTCGTGACGCCTCCGTCACGCTGGGCGAGCGCGTCGACATCGCGGCGGACGGCGGCGGTGGAGTCGCCGAGTTCCTTGTTCTTGCCGTTGCGCTCCTGGATGAGGTCCGAGAGTTTCAGCATCGACGCATCGCTGCGGATATCGGTGCCCTTGGCGGTGTTGAAGCTGGTCACGAAGATGAGTCCGGCGAGCGCGAAAACGGCGGCGGTGAGGACCCGGACCGGCCTCCAGTCGCGGCGGCGGGCGGCCCCTGTGGGAGAGTCGTCAGAATTGCTCAACGTACCCTTATCTCCTTCCCAACCCCGGAAGCACTACGCTAACGGACGCCCGGGGGAGGCAATGCGCCCCGTCGCATCCCGCGCTCCCGGCACTTCCTCAACAGTTCCCCCTGCGCGGTCACGCAGCGCATCGACAGGAGAGCCCCTCGTGCCGAAGTCACGTATCCGCAAGAAGGCCGATTTCACGCCGCCGCCCGCGACGAAGCAGGCGACTGCCATAAAGCTGACCAATCGCAGCTGGGTGGCCCCCGTGATGCTGGCCTTCTTCTTGATCGGTCTCGCCTGGATCGTTGTCTTTTACGTCACGGACGGCAGTATGCCCATCAAGCCGCTCGGGAACTGGAACATCGTGGTCGGCTTCGGCTTCATCGCGGGTGGCTTCGGCGTCTCGACCCAGTGGAAGTAGCCCTGCGGGCTCTCACATGTCCAGGTGACCGTCAAGCCCTGCCCTGAGTTATCCACAGCGCTATCCACAGCCGGGGAAAACTCAGAAGATCTGTGGATAACTTTCGGGCGTTGACGCCGGTGTGACTACTCGGCGCCATACCACAACAGTGGCCGGCCCCTTGCCCTTCCTGGGGAAACCCAGGTCAGCGGCAAGGGGCACTGCTGTTCCCCACAGGATGCACAAGATCCGCCACTCGCTGTGGACAACTGGGTCCTGCCGTTCGGATCAGGCCCCTCAAGTCAGCATCGCGGTTCTGGCCAGCACCATGCCGATGGTCGCCACCAGGACGAGCGCACAGGTCCCGAACTGCAGCAGCGTCCGCCGCTCGCGCGGGGCGTGCACCATCCCGATCGCGATGACGATCCCGGCGACGAAGCCGCCCAGATGCGCCTGCCAGGCGATGCCACCGGTGAAGGTGAAGATCACGTTGACCACGAGCAGGCCGAGGAGCGGCCGCATGTCGTAGTTCATGCGCTTCATCAGGACACCGGTGGCACCCAGCAGCCCGAAGATGGCGCCGGACGCCCCGAGCGACGCCTCGGTCGGCGAGGCGATGAGATAGGTGAGCGCGCTGCCGGCCAGCCCGGAGAGCAGATACAGCGCGATGTAGCGGGCCCGGCCGAGCGCCGCCTCCAGCGGCCCGCCGATCCACCAGAGGCTCAGCATGTTGAACCCGATGTGCGCGTAGTTGGCGTGCATGAACATCGCGGTGAACAGCCGGTACCACTGCCCCTGGGCGACGCCCACCAGCGGCCCGAACGGCGTGGTCTGCGCCTGGCCCACCAGCTCGAAACTGGAGTCGAAGCTGTTGTTGTTCGCCACCTGCATGATGAACACCAGGACGTTGATCCCGATGAGGATCTTGGTGAGCAGGCGCGGGTCGGCGGTGACCGCACCGCCCGCCACGGTGCGCGGCCGGCTCGCCGCGGCCGGGGTGCTGCCCGTACCCGACCCGCGTACGCACTCCGGGCACTGGAAGCCGACGGAGGCGCTGATCATGCACTGCGGACAGATCGGCCGCTCGCAGCGGACACAGCTGATGCCCGTCTCCACGCCGGGGTGGCGGTAGCAGTGGGGCAGACCGCCCGCTCCGGACTGCCGCTCCGGGCCTCCTGGCAACTCTTCCATCGGGTTCCCTCGTCTCGTACGGGTCGCGTACGCACTGCACCCGCCCCGCTCGTCATACGGACGAACGGGGCGGGTGGTTCCCGTACCGGATGAGGCAACGGGCTCTCTGCTCCCACCGCTCCCGCGCCCGCGGGATCGGGCGGCCTCCACCGGCCGCCGCGCGGTTCAGCTCTTCCGGGTCGCGACGCCGTCGCGGGTCTCGACGACCACCGTCTCGATGACGACGTCCTGCACCGGCCGGTCGGTGCGCGGGTTGGTCGGGGTGGTGATGATCTCGTCGATGACCTTCTGGCTCGCCGCGTCGGTGACCTCGCCGAAGATGCTGTGCTTACGCGTCAGCCAGGTCGTCGGCTGCACCGTGATGAAGAACTGCGAGCCGTTGGTGCCCGGTCCCGCGTTGGCCATGGCGAGCAGGTACGGCCTGTCGAAGGACAGGTCCGGGTGGAACTCGTCACCGAACTCGTAGCCGGGGCCACCCG